>CAYNBE010000078.1:0-14516 GCA_964395045.1 uncultured Prolixibacteraceae bacterium
TGATCATGGAAAATCATGGGACTGTGGTGGGGGGAACAAAGCTGATTGAGGCTTATGAGCGATTTGAAGCAATGGAATTTTGCGGACGTACCCTGATAAATTCGAAGTCGGTTGGCGAACCCAGGTTTTTAGATGAGGAACAGCTGTCGGCATTCAACCGCCAGATGCCTCACGATCTTCCCGAACTGGATGAAGTAGTGGTTGCTTCGGATGAGAAGGAAATCCGAACCGAGATTGTGAGGATTGTACGGAGGGCCTGTGACCAGGGGCTGATGATGAGTACCTATGGGACTGCTTCGGTCAGGTGGAGAGGGAACGACTTTTTGATCACAAAGACTAATGTTACCCGCTGGAATATTGATCTGGACGACATCGTTCAGATGCGCGGTGGAAAGCGGGAGCCCGGCAAAATCCCCAGCCGCGCAACATGGCTGCATCATGAAATTTACCGGAGGAACCCCCACGTCAATGCGGTAATCATGACGCAACCCCCTTACCTGATGGCTTTTGGGGCAACCCATGAGCATTTGGATGTGAAAACCATCCCTGAAAGCTGGATATTCCTGCAGGATATGCCCAACCTTCCTTTTGGATCGCAATTTGCCGGCAAAACCGATATCCCCGACCTGATAGGAAAGAAAGTTGCGGCTGTGCTGGTCAACAACGATGCGGTGATTGTAACAGGGAAAACGCTTCTGCAGGCTTTCGACCGGCTGGAGGTGGCTGAGTTTTCAGCAAAGTCACTCTGCATGGGGAAAGCCATTGGCCGGTTTTATCCCATTGGCGACAAAGAAATTGATGAACTGAAGAAGGCTTTCTTCTAAATCCTCAAAGGTTCACAGGCTGATGGCATTTAAGCCAGTCATGGGATGGTTTCGGACATTTTGATCCGGGGTCTTCAGTGGTTAGTGTATTGGAATATCATCCGGGAATAGATGGATGGTTGTTTCATATTTTATACATTTACAGCAATGTGAAAGTTGACCGGTTATGAGAAAAAAGATGTTCCTGATCCTTTTGACTTGTTTATTTTTTCTCAGTTCTGCCTCCCAGGAAGTTGCCCAATGGAGGGGGCCTGCCAGGGATGGGAAATATCAAGAAGCCAACCTTTTAAAGGAATGGCCTGTTGACGGCCCTCGGTTGTTGTGGTCCTATACGGGACTTGGCGCAGGAATGGGAAGTCCGGTGATCGCCAATGAGAAGGTATATGTGACCGGTATACCGGACACCCTTTCCGGAACTGGCAGGCTACATGTCCTCGATCTGGAAGGCAGGTTGCTTTGGACAAAAGATTACGGTTCCGATTTTACAGAGCTTTTCGCCGGGGCCAGATCAACACCAACTGTGGCTGGTGAATTTATCTATATTGAAAGCGGAAACGGAGTGGTGTACTGTTTAGATGCAACAACAGGCGAAAAAGTATGGTCGGTCGACTTTTTCAGAGATTTCGGGGCCGATTCGGTTCAGTTCGGATTTTCCGAATCGCTGCTCATTGATGGTGACAAAATTTACTGCACCCCTGGAGGAAGAACCAGCAACATGGTGGCTCTGAACCGCTTCACGGGAGCCATAATTTGGTCTTCGACCGGTTCAGGGGAAAAAGCCACCTATTCATCTCCGGTGGTTTTTACCCATCAAAGGAACCGAATCATTGTTAACATGACCGCTTCATCCATTCTGGGCATTTCTGCCGATAACGGAGAAGTATTGTGGCGCTTTCATCAGTTTCAGGATAATAATATCCATGCCAATACCCCTATTTTCGACAGGGGAGAAGTGCTTGTTTCAAGTGCTTCGAGAAAGGACAGCTCAGGACTGGTGATGCTGAAGCTGTCACCTGACGGAAGAACTGCGGAGATAAAGTGGAGGAACCGGGAAATTATCAATCTGATGGGGGGTGCGATCATGAACGACAGCAATATATATTTGTCGGCCTATCTTCAGCCAAAATGGTATTGTGTTAACCGTGAAACAGGAAAGATCAGGTATACTTCGAAAGATCTGGGAGGTGGTGTGGTTATCAGTGCCGATGGCCTTCTTTATTGTTATACGGAAAGGGATGGAGAGATAGCTATTGTGGAAGCTACCCCGGAACAAATGAAAGTAATCAGCCGGTTCAGGGTACCACTCGGTACAGCCCAACATTGGGCCCATCCCGTAATCAGCCATGGTAAACTGTTTATCAGACACGGTGATGCGCTGATGGTCTATCAGATTTCCGGCGTTTAATCAGCCTTCTGGAAAACGATCTTGCTGATGCCGGCTACCTGGTTTCCGGGTGCCAGGTATATTTTTACTGATAACCTGCCATCCTTTACCCTGACAATTCTTTCCGGGGTCCAAGCAAACTCCCCGGGCGAAAGCATAAAGGTTCCGGCCGGTTGATCTTCAAATTCCACTTTCTGTCCCGATGGAAGTTGACAATCGCCAACACTTGCCCTGATCCGGTAAATTCCTTCCCGGACATTGATTTCAAACAGGAAATAGTCGTATGGATTGGTGCACATTGCAGGCTGCCCGTTGAAAAGTGTCTTCTGCAACCTCACATTGCTGTTCGACCTGTTCACTGCCCACTCTGTCTTGTCTGCAGGATTCCAATCCCCCAGAATCCACCCCATGCCTTCATATTCTTCAAATGAATAGGTATTCCGCGAATCCATCCGGTTCATTCCAGTTTTGCCGAAATCAACCTGTCCTTTTGAAAAATACCTTGGAGTCAGTACATTATTCCCGTAATAAAGTTCCAGCAACTGGGGATAAAAGTTGATCATATTTTTGGTACGGTCATCATATCCCGGAATGGTGTCTGACCATACAACTGACAGTCGCAGGAGTTCCCGCGACCCCTCTCCCCAAATGTACCCGATTCCTGTACCCTTTTCTGTTTTCTGGTTTTTCTTCACCATCAGACTTTTATCATAGAGATTTTCATAAATATAAAACACATGGGGAGAAGATTCACTCTGAATACAAACTGCAGCCCTGGGTGTGCCACACCGACCGGTTTCAATCCAGGCAACCGTTCCGTTTTCCATGGCTGTGATCATATGGGTGCGGGCAGCCCTCGAATTGAATAATTCCATCCCCACTCCTTTGTTTTCGGCAGGTTGTTTTTTCCCATCGTCTAGAGGAAGGTAAGAAAACATATAAGTATCTTCCGAACCGCGCCAGATATATCCATCAGTAAAATCCACAGGAAAAGAGAACTGCCCGGAGAGAAACAACGGGGATGTGCCCGATGCGAGTCCGATGAGTGCATCCCCGGTCAGCAAACCATGCGATCCATCCTGAGGGGTGAGTGACTTCACTTTCCGGTTGTCGGCCACGTACAACCTGGTATTTCCTACTTGGGATGAGGTACTTCGGCGGGCAACTTTCAACCAGGCTGTATCCAGACCAACCCTGATCCTGTTGTAATGGTTATTGACCTGGAGCAATTCAATCTCTTTACCCTCAAATGACACTGTTACTCCTGTTGTCAGGTTTACGAAGGTTGTGTTGCCCCAGGTAAATGCCCCGTGTGCGGCACTTTTTCCGTCGCTATTCATAAAAAAAAGCTCCAGCAAGGCAACGATACAGACAGAGATCATCCTCATTCGGGTTTTTCTGCAAAATTAGTGTTGTTTTTAAATTCTATCCAGATAACATCAAATCGAATAATATCAGGACAACTTCCCTGTTGGCGGCAAAAATCAAGCCATCGTTTCACCATGATTCACGGGACCAGTAAAACAAAAAGCGACCGGTATTAACTGATTGGCCCGGTCGCCTGTGTTCTTCAGGGGAACCCCTCTGGATAACAGAAGGGTTCCGATTGACGATTTAATAAATGATGGTTATGTCTTGTGCCTCAAGAAGTTTTTTTAAACGCTTTAGTAAACTCACCAACACTCTTTTGTGCTGCTGCTTTGTATATTTTTGCTGATGCTTTTTTGTCAGAAAAGGTTTCATTCTTTTTTCAATATGAAATCCTGTTTGAAGTCACGCCTGAGGTATATCCGGATGTCCCCTGACGTTTCGGTAATATAACCTTCCTTAGAGGCAGAGACCTGGTATGTTCCGACCGGAAGTCCGATGATCCTGTAATATCCTTTTTCACCGGTAATAGCCGTTGAAATTGTTTTATCACCGCTCTTGACCGTAACCAGAGCTCCGGCAACCGGGGTGTTTTTGCCCTCCAGAACCCTGCCATAGATGCTGCCGGCACGATGCTGGTTTACAGCACGGATCATGGGATTGAAAATGAATCCGAGAATACCGCCCTTTGCTTTAGGATTTCCCATGGTAAGAAATGACCTGCTCAGGTCCAGGTCAACAAGTACCCCGGCTGTATTTGAACCATCAACGACCAGAACGGTGTCGAGCCTGATCTTGAGGCCGTTGTTGGCCGATTCCGGGATATTGATCGTAAATGTATATTCATCCATATAGATGACTGCTTTGACAAGTTCCATCCGGATGATATCATAGGTGCCTACCGGTACCTGTGCATCGGCCAGTATTTCAGTGACTCCGTTCTGTAGCTGGAGAAGGTCGAATTCCTTTTCTCCGGTGGAGATCACTACATATCCGCTGTCGCATCTGAACCTGCTGTAGTCGAATCCTTTCCCATTTGACGACCGGACTTTCCCGATGGACTCACCATTTTTTCCGGTGCAGGTGCCGCCTTCTTTCCTCAGTTCAACCGTATCAACGGTGATCATTACCTTATCGACCAGTCCGACCGGGAAAGGGGCATCGGTGATGCTGACCACTACCCTGCCAGTTCCTTCCGGTGTGAGGTCGTTGTTGCTCAGGTCGCATGATACAAAATAGATCATGGTTGTTGCCAGGGCAAATGTGAAAAACTTAACGATTGTTCTCATGTTTCTTTTATTTTGAGTGTTCAATGCATCGCTGGTTTGAAAATTCTGATCTTGTTATTTTTGTCATGTTCACAATTAAGGTTCAGGGAGGTTGTCAGGATCGATAAAGCCAAATTGGGATCTCCGGTACGGATGGAGCCGCTGAAAAAACGGGGACGATCGGTTTCATACGAAATTCGGATACCGAAGAAACTCTCCAGCTCCCTGACGATGGTCTCCGCATTCACGTTTTGATATTCGCCCTTAAAAACCGCAATGGATGGAAATGATTCTTCAGGGGTTGTCATGATTCTATCACCTTTGTCAGTGAACCGGATACCGCTTCCTGAGGTAAGTGTTTCGCTCTGTTCCCCGAAAACTGCTCTCACCTTGCCTTCGTAACAAATTACCTGCATGTTCCCATCGGCTTCACCTGTTAAAAACCGGGTTCCGAGCACCTCCACCTTTCCGCGGGTGGTCATTACACTGAAATTTCCTCCTTTTACCACTTCAAAATAGCCATTCCCTTCAAGCCTGATTTTTCTGTTCCATGGGAACTTCCTGTATTGTACGGTGCTCCCTGATGCCAGCACAATCCTCGACTGGTCAGGAAGACGGAAGGACAAAGCCTGAAGGGTATCGTTGCGGACCATAGTGTTGTCCAGAATAGCCCATATAACCAGCGAGATAATAAGTGAAGCAGCGACAGAGGTGATGATGAAAAGCCGGCGTGACCTGTATTGTTTTACCTGGTTTACCTGGGTGTATTTAAAGGTAGTACCGGTTTTGGCCAAAAGAGATTCCAGGGCTGCCTCTTTGCTAACCTCCGAAGGAACACTGAAATGGTGAACCGACTGACTGATCTTTTGATTGAATGACTGATTGGCTAAACTTTCTTTCATTGGTCAAACATCAACAGCTCCTGAAATCTCTTTTACATTATATATCCCAGAGTCTCTTTTTACCCTACCCGGAAAGGGAATATTTTTCTAAAAAATTTTCATCCGAAGGAAAAAGACCGGTGTGAACGAAATAGTGCTGATATTTGAGCGGACATTGAATGAGGAAGCGCTGGTGGAGATACTCAGATAATCGACCTGGACAACGTTCATCCGGTTACATATATTCAGGAGCGAAAGCCCGCCATTCAGTTCAAAACGGTTGAAGCGGAGGTTTTTCCCGAATCCGGCATCGAGCTGGGAAAAAAAAGGGAGCCTTTCAAAAGCGAGTGATGCAAGATCGGCATTGGGTTTAATCCTTGGCTGCCCTGTTTTAAATATCCAACTGGCGGAAGCAGTCCATCCCCGCCAGGTGTAAAGTTCGGTCAACTGAACCTGATGCCTCCGGTCGTTCAGGGATGGGAAAAACTTATTTCCGTTAATTCCCTCAATCATCTCATCCGATTTGGAAACAGTCCATGCCAGTTGGTGGTACCATTTTGAATGGCGGATTTGTGCCATGAAATCAAATCCTTTGTTCTTCTCCATTCCTGTATGGTCGACATACCGGATACGTGTTACCCAGCCTGTTTTGTAACTACGTGCAAAGAGCCACTGTTTTCCGCTTGTGTTTTTCTGATAGAGTTCCGCATTGATAAGAAGTCCTCCTTTCTCCCATTGTATTCCGGCAACATGATGGGTCGATCGCATCAGCCCTTTTTCGGCATCATCCGGCATGTACCATACCAAATCGACATTCTGTCTGTAATCCATTTTCGGAACCCTTGAGAGGAATTGGTTGTAAACCCCTGAATTGTAATATATCCTGAGATTATCGACCGGTGATACCTCTATGCCTGCCCGGGGTTGCCAATATGCCTTTCCTGTTCTTTGGTTTGTGTTAGCTCTGAGACCCCATCTGAACCGTATCAACCGCACCGGTTCAAAAATCTGCTGAAAAAACAGATGTCCGGTATTCTGGGTTGCTGAATTCTTCAATGAGTCAACCGGTATCCTGAAGTCAGAGTTGATGGTGGAGAAACGATAATCGAAGTAGTTGCCCACAAATCCTGCTCCGAACTGATGGGTGAACTTTCCGCTTGTGATCTCACTCTTCCACAAAAACCTGAATTCTCTGACAAAGTTGCTGTCATTGTCAAATTCATATTTATTCCTGTTGGGATTTACAGCTTTTATTTTTCCGGTCCAAATTTTTTTTGCCTGCCCCGGAGGTAAAGGATTGTTCGTTTTGACCTGTTCACCCGATTCGTTTTCCTGGTAATGATACAGATGACTGTATCCTGCAGAAACGGAATGATGCCATTTTCCCGACTGGAACAGCCAGTTTCCGCTGAATCCCATATTTGTGCCTGAAACCCACTCATTTCGGTATAACATCGGATTCACCCCGATTTCATAGTCCAGCATCTGCTGGTCACCGCTCCAGAGCATATTGGCTGTTATTTCACTCCTCTCCGACAACCGGATCGAAGTTTTGACATTCAGGTCGTAATACCGGACGGTCGGCATTACATTTGCTTCCATATCGCTGATCCCTGTCAGACGTGTTTCACCAAGCAACTTCTGAAAGAGATAGTTCTGCCAGTAATCCACAAACGAACGTCTCCAGGCACATGTCAGCGATACCTTTGGGGAGAAAGGGACAGATGCCATCAGATCTGCATTCAGGAGGTTTGCCGAAGCTTCCATGGAAGTGTGGGTCTGTGAACCGGTTGTTCCGGTGAGCTCAATTAAACCGGAAGTTCTGTCACCGAACCTGGAATCGAAAGCCCCTCGTGATACAAACGCCTGCCGGATGAAACCGGCATTCAGGACACTCAGATTCCCGAAAAGATGTCCTGTCTCCAGCAGTGGAATCCCGTCGAGTAGAATCAGATTATCCGAAGGGTTGCTCCCCCTAATGGACAAACCTCCTAAGGCTCCTCCCAGCAGACTGACACCCGGAATCAGTGTCAGCATGTTCGCCAGATCATCGTTTGCCAGTCGGGGCAGGTTGGACGACCGGGAAGGATTGAATCCCACCCTCCCTGATTGGTCACTCATTTCGAGGATACTTTTTTCCTTTTGCACCACATTGACCTCTTTGACCATCACCATCAAGGGCTGCAGCCTGATTTTCGCAGGCGAACCGAGGTTGGCCGGAAGAATTGTGTCAAGCCGGCTGTATCCCAGGTGAGTAATGGTAAAACGGACTGAATCAGCATAGGTCTCCAGGTAAAAATAGCCCAGATCATTGGTGATGGTCCCCCAACGGTTTGGAAAAACAATATTGCAGTATACCAGCGGTTCCCCTGTGGCCCGGTCGGTAACATATCCACTGATTTGTCTTTTTACAGGTGCCGTGGTTTCTGAAACGAAAATATTCCCCCGGTTTTTATCAGTAAATGGTTTCCTTGTCACCACCCAGGTACCCTCCACCAACCTGAAATCGAGAGAATAATTCTTCCTCAACTGATCAATAATATTTTCAGCCGGTTGGCTTCTGACCAAAAGGGAAACCATGATTTTGCCGAATTCTTCCGCATCATATGCGAATCGTAGTCCTGATATCCGGGATAGATCATTCAAAACATCCCCAAGTGGTTTTCCAGAAGCCGAATAGGTGATTGTTTTTTCCTGCGAAAAACTGTTCATTACCGTCACGGAACAGAAACAGACCATCAACACTATTCTGACACATCCGGAAATCCAGTCATAAAACCATCGCAGACAGCTTCCACTGTGTTTCATGTGTTTAAAATATTTAGCTGCAATGGCGAATGAATTGAAACACATACCTGCCTGCCTGTAGGCAGGGTAGGCAGGTAATTCGAACGTAAGAGTTAATCATTCCGGTTGGTGTTTCGCTAAACATGCTCATTTCATCTAAATTCCTCCAGTTTCAACCTGAGTATTTTCAATGCTTTGGTGATTTGCTTTTCCACTGATTTTACCGAAACTTTCAGGTCCTGGGCGATCATGCTGTTTGTCAGACCATCCATCCTGCTCATAAGGAAAACTACCCGGCACTTTTCAGGGAGCGAAGAAATTGCCTCATGCAGTGCCATCTCAAACTCTCTATTCGCAGGTACTATATCTTCGACTGCCTGTTCGTCCGGCTCTCGTTTCCTGATAAATTTCAGGTGAACAGTTTCATGCCTTTTCTTTTTCAGAAAACAATTTCTTGCAATTGTAAACAAGAAAGGCAGAACACTCTCCTCGATCACCGATTCCCGCTTCTCCCAAAGCACCAGGAAAACCTCCTGGACAGCATCTTCGCTCCAGGTGATATCACCCGACAAATAATAGAGATAATTTCGCAAATGTTCATAATGATTGTCGAACACTTCCGTAAACCACTTGTGCGAATGTTCTGTTTCCATGGGATAGCTCCGAAATATGGGAATCGGAACGGTTCATACTGTTCATATACAAAACATGAAATTTCCCGGGATATTGTGCTTTCGACCGGAAAGGAAATCCTACTTTTTATTTTGGCCCTCCTGATTTGACTGAAAACCTGAAAATCGTTACCGATCGCAGTGTGTCTCCGGGTAAGAGAAGCGTGCTCGGAAATCCGGGCTTGTTGGGGCTGTCGGGATAATGCTGGGTTTCGAAGCAAAAACCAGTACGCGGACCATAAACCACTCCTTTTTTTCCTGTCTCTGTTCCTTTCAGGTTGTTCCCGGTGTACAACTGGACCGCAGGCTCAGTTGTAAAAACCTCCATCAACCTTCCGCTTTCAGGATCAAACGCACTGGCCGCAAATCCCAGCTCCCCTTCCTTCTTGTTGATGATGTAATTAAAATCATATCCCCTGGCTGCTTTCAGCAGGGGATGGCCATTGTCGATTCTTTCACCAAAAGTATGGGGAGTCGAGAAATCAAGGTCGGTTCCGGCAATGGGTATTATTTCACCAGTTGGAATCATCATTGAATCGACCACTGTCAGTTCTGAAGAATTGATGACTGCCACATGGTCCAGGATGTCTCCGTTCCCTTCTCCTTTCAGGTTGAAATAACTGTGGTTTGTCAGGCTGAAATGGGTGGGTTTGTCGGTAGTGGCTTCATAGTCGATGCGGAGTTCATTCTGGTCGTTCAAAGAAAAGGTTACCTTTACCTTCTTATTTCCCGGGAAACCCCATTCCCCGTCCGGGCTCAGGATGGTCATCTTCACCGTATCGCCGCACATAACTGCATCCCAAACCTGCCTGTAGAAACTGTCGGGTCCTGAATGGATGCAATTCCCTCCATTGTTTTTCGGCAGATTGTATTGTTGTCCGTCCAATACAAAGGAAGCCCCTGCGATCCTGTTGGCATAGGGACCAATGGTTGCACCATGACTGGCTCCGAATTTCTGGTAATCAGCGACCGACTTGAAGCCTAAGACCACATCAGCTAATTCTCCGTCTTTTCCTGGGACGAAAACCGATACGATCTTCGCTCCGTAGTTCGTGAGCGTCACTGTCATTCCCCCGTTGTTTTTCAGGGTGAATAGTTTCGTTTCTTTACCGTTTACAACTGATTGGAAATCAGATTCTCTGTAATTTAGAACCGGGTTTGGTCCCTTTTGCATGGTGCATCCTGCAGCTAAGACAACCGCAATAATCAGGCTTTTTTTCTTCATTTTTAACATATTAATTAAAGATTTCAAATCATCCAACGGAAAGTCTGTCAGCTTTTTTTGTCTTCAACACGATAGTCCGGTTTTGAAGCTTGTTAAACCTATCTGTTGTTGTATTCAATAAAGGTCACGGCATCGAGGATATCCGGATTTTCTGATCGAAAATAGAAAAAAAACAAGAAAGGAAGTGGAAAATCAAAAACAATCCATCGCTAAGAATGTTATTTTCACAAATTGAGGCAGACGAAGTGAAATTCCCTGCCGCAGAGTGCCGGGGAATGCGCTCGAAGGAATTCAGGTGACTAAAAATTCGGATTACAGTAATCAGACAAAAAGGCCAGAGAATATGTGTAGAAGATAATAAGCCAAGTTTACAATAAAACCCGGCAGTGTGTAAGTTGAAAAATGCCGGGCAATATCCAACATTAAAAACAGAAAAAAATGGGCAAAATTGCGATATCCGGATACAGAGGACTAATCGGGAGGTCCCTTGAATCCAGGCTGAAAGGAAGGGGATATGAAATTGTCAGGCTGTCGAGGGAGGAGCTTTATGATTTACAGGGACGTGTATTGGAGGAGAAGTTAAGGGGTTGCCAGGCGGTGGTTCATCTGGCGGGTGCCCCGGTATTGCAGCGATGGACCCTGAAAAACCGGGATGTGATATACAGGAGCCGCATTGCGACCACCAGTTGCTTGGTGAATGCATTGAACAGCCTTTCTCCGGCTGAGAGTCCAACCCTTTTTCTAGCTGTTTCGGCCATTGGCATCTACAGGTCGGGAACAGTGCATACCGAGAGAAGTCAGGATTTTGACACACATTTTGCCGCCAGGCTGACTGTCGACTGGGAGGAGGCTTCAGCCAGGCTGAGCAGGGATATCAGACGGGTCATCTTCAGGACAGGCCTGGTGGTTGATTCTGAGTCACAACTAATCAGGTTGATATGGCTCCCTTTTATGGCAGGATTGGGGGGAGCAATCGGGAACGGCAGACAGGCGTTTCCGTTTATTCATCTTTCTGACCTTACGGGTGCGATGGTCGAGGCTATTGAAAAAGAGAGTTACAGCGGTATTTATAACCTGGTAGCACCAGACCGGAAAGACAACCGCAGCTTTGCAAAAGAACTGGCAGCCAGGTTGAACCGTCCATCCTTGTTGTCGGTCCCCGGAGTTGTGTTGAAGCTCTTTTTCGGGAAAGCATCTGTTCTGGTTTTGGAAAGCCCGGAGGTTATCCCGGAGCGGCTGGTCCGGGAAGGGTATGTCTTTCAGTATCCTGACCTTGAATCAGCACTTGATGAAATCATCAGCAAGAAAAAAGGCCGCCGTTCCCGGCAGCCTTTTTAGCAGAAAATGATTCCGAATTGATTATTTTAACCTGACTTTAAGTTGTTCGAACTCAGCAACAAGTTCCTCAGGCAACCGGTTGCCGAATTTCGCATAATGTTCACCGATCAGTTCACACTCATCAAGCCATTTGCTTTGATCAACCTTCAGTAGTTCCTCCAAATTTGCAGAAATTTTTTCAATCCCTGTTACATTCAGGTCATCTTTTTTCGGAACAAATCCAATTGGAGTTTCAACAGCGTCAACATTGTCGTTGCAACGGTTAAAAATCCACTCCAAAACCCGGATGTTATCTCCATAACCCGGCCACAGCCACTTGCCGGTTTCATCTTTGCGGAACCAGTTGACGTTAAAAATCCGGGGCAGGTTTTCTTTCACGGGTGCTATTTTCCCGATGTTGATCCAATGGCCGAAATAGTCCCCCATGTTATAGCCGCAGAAAGGCAGCATGGCGAAAGGATCTCTTCTGACACCGGCTTTCAGTCCGATAGCAGCTGCAGTCACCTCGGAACCTGCCACTGATCCAAGAAAAACGCCATGGTTCCAGCTGAACGCCTGAAATACAAGAGGAACCGTCGAAGGACGTCGGCCTCCGAAAAGTATGGCCGAAATGGGAACTCCTGACGGATTTTCCCAGTCGGGATCGATAGATGGGCACTGGCTGGCCGGGGCCGTGAACCGGGCATTGGGGTGGGCTACGGGCTCACCCGATGCCGGATCGTGTATTTTGTTTTTCCAGTTGATGGTGCCGGGAGGACATTCGGTTCCGATTCCTTCCCACCATACATCTCCGTTGGGTGTCAGACCAACATTCGTAAAAATGGAATTTTTTGTCATACTCAGCATGGCATTGGGGTTGGTTCCCATCGAAGTCATGGGGGCCACTCCGAAAAAGCCTGCTTCAGGATTGATGGCATATAACCTCCCGTCGCTGCCGAATTTCATCCATGCAATATCATCCCCGACAGTTTCCACTTTCCATCCTGGGATTGTTGGAATCAGCATGGCCAGATTCGTTTTGCCGCAAGCACTCGGAAATGCGGCGGCAATATATTTCTTCTCACCCTGAGGATTTGTAATTCCCATGATCAGCATATGTTCGGCCAGCCATCCTTCCTGTTTTGCCATATAAGAAGCAATACGCAGGGCAAAACATTTTTTGCCCAGAAGGGCATTCCCTCCGTAACCTGAACCATACGACCAGATTTCACCCGTTTCAGGGAAATGGGATATATATTTTTGTTCGATGGGGGCACAGGGCCAAGGCACATCTTTCTGCCCTGGTTCAAGGGGGGAACCAACTGAATGCATACAGGGTACGAAATGACCGTCTTCACCTAACAAATCCAGCACTGCCTTTCCAATCCGGGTCATGATCCGCATGTTTACGACCACGTATTCCGAATCGGTGATCTCGACACCAATATGTGAAATGCTTGAACCGAGCGGCCCCATACTGTAAGGTATGACATACATGGTTCGTCCTTTCATGCAACCGGTATACAGTTTTCTCATGGTTGCCTTCAGTTCCACCGGATCTTTCCAATTGTTCGATGGTCCCGCATCTTCTCTCTGAGTTGTCGAAATATAGGTACGGTCTTCCACCCGTGCAACATCCGAAGGATCGCTCTGGAAATAATAACATCCCGGACGTTTTGTTTCATCCAGCTTCACAGCAGCTCCTGCTTTGACCATTTTGTCAAGCAGTGCCTGGTTTTCTTCTTCCGACCCGTCACACCAGTGAATTCTTTCCGGCTGACACAGTTCTGCCCACTCATTTACCCAACTGATAAGTTTTTTGTGTTTTGTCATATACATCTGTTTTACCTGTTAATAACTCCGGGAATCCCTCTGTTTTCCCCGACCTGATACAAAGATAGTCCCTGGTATGTATCAACTATATTTCCCGGTTTAAAGCGGCAGGATTTTGATAATTTAATAATAAACAGATGTCGTTCGCTATGACCTTGGATGAAACTGCTGAATAGTGGCCTTCAGGTAATCCTTGTCAAGATGGGTGTATATTTCAGTGGTCGGAATAGATTCATGTCCAAGCATTTCCTGAACAGCCCGGAGGTCAGCTCCTCCGTTGATCAGGTGTGTGGCAAAAGAATGCCGGAATGTATGGGGGCTGATTTTCTTTTCCAGTCCCACCTTTTGGGCAAGCCCTTTGATGATGGTGAAAATCATCACACGGCTTAGTTTTTTACCCCTACGGTTTAGGAAAAGAATATTTGCACTTTCTTTGCTTATATTCAAATCCTTTCTTGAGCCTTCTATGTATTTCCTGATTTCTTCCACAGCGTTTTTGCTGATGGGGACCAGCCGCTCCTTTTCTCCTTTTCCCTCAATTTTGATGAAGTTCTGGTCAAAATAAAGATTGCTCAGCTTCAGGTTGACCAGCTCGGAAACCCGGAGTCCGCAGCTGTAAAGTGTCTCCAGCATTGCCCTGTTCCTTTGTCCTTCTGGTTTGGTCACATCAACAGAATCGATCAGCAGGTCAATCTCCTCCATTGATAAAACGTCCGGAAGTTTTCTTCCGATTCTGGGCGATTCAAGAAGAGTTGTCGGATCACTGGTAATCTTCTCTTCAATCAGTAAATACCTGAAGAACGATTTGATTCCTGAAATTGTCCTGGCCTGTGTCCGTGGACTGACCCCTTTCTGGTTCAGCCATTCCACAAAACTCTTCAGATGCTGCAGTTTTACCTTATCGGGTGTGACCTTTTTGTTTTCAATATCAAGAAACGATATTAATTTGTTAATATCA
>CAYNBE010000079.1:0-14511 GCA_964395045.1 uncultured Prolixibacteraceae bacterium
AATGCCCTTTCAAGCAAGGGATTCCAAAGAACAATATCCCCGTTGAGTCCCTTATAGCCTGATTGTGTGGTGGTAATCCAGTCGTCGTAGTCGGGTGCCCGGCCGTCATGAATTTCACCATTTGGCAATTCTCCGCCAATCCCGATGATAAAAACAGCCCCGTGTTGTTTTGCCACAATGGTTTCCCGCTCCCGGGGAGTTTTGTCCGGATACATTGCGAACAAATCCTCCGAATGGAAAAAAGTGATCTCTTCAGGCAACTGAGGCCGGATCTGAGGATAATAATCGTGAACAAGATTTTCGGTCCTGACAATGGCAGAATATATCTTCCTGACAATCTTCTTCAAAAAATCAATATTCCTGTCCGATGCAAGGATCACCTTCTCCCAGTCCCACTGGTCAACATATAACGAATGAATATTTGTAAGCTCCTCATCGGGCCTGATGGCATTCATATCAGTGTAAATACCATACCCGACAGGGATATCCATGTCGGCCAGGGCCATCCGCTTCCATTTGGCCAAAGATTGAACGATCTCGGCTTTTGTTTCATTCATTTCCTTGATTGGAAAGGAAACCGGCCTTTCAATTCCGTTCAGGTCATCGTTGATCCCTGTGCCTTTCCTGACAAAAAGGGGCGCTGTCACCCTCCTGAGGCACAATTCCGAGGCGAGGTTCAACTGAAAAAAATCCTTGACCAGTTTGATCGCCTGTTCCGTCTGATATACATCCAGTATTGACTGATAGTTAGCAGGAATATAGATATGCATAACCGTTCTTCGTATTTTTTATGTCGGCAAATATATACTAATTATATCATAATGACACAATGTATATAATTTTTATCCAAAATGACATATTTTATAGGATAATCATAACAAATCTCATGTATTGTATGGACCATAAGGTTTTCAAATTTCGATAATTAAAAATCATGCTTCCAATATTGAATTCAATATCAATTGTTTAAACAATTGAGACTTACTTCATGGGGTTTAAATACTTTATTCAAGAATCGGGATGGGGCCGTTTTTTGGTATTAAGAAGTTTCTTTGAGTTTCTTCGTGCTGCACTTTGTTCCCTTTTGTCGTAAAAAAAGATTGGAGCTGAATAGTTCTCTATCATCAGATATCCACCGTTAATCCGTCGTATGCAAGACAGACACCTGCCGGAAGTGTCTGTTCCACATCCCGGTGCAACCCCATGGCATGACTGATATGTGTAATGTAGGTTTTTTCAGGCCTGATCTTTTCAACCAGATGCAGAGCTTCTTCAAGGTTGTAATGAGAAATATGGCGTTCATGCCTTAATGCATTCACCACCAATACCCTTGTACCCATCACCTTTTTCAGTTCCTGGTCGGGTATGGAGTTGACATCGGTAAGGTAGGTAAGTTTCCCGGTTCTGAATCCCAGCACAGGCAATCTATGATGATAGCATCTAACCGGTATGAATTCAACAGAACCAACATGGAATGGCCTGGATTTGATATTATGGAGTTCCATCTGGGGAATCCCCGGATATTTCCACCTTGCAAAAACATAGTCAAAAATCCTCCTGATTGCCTGTTGGACACGCTTTTCAGCATAAATATCGGTAGGTTTCCGTTGGAGCCAGTTAAATGCCCTGATATCGTCCAGTCCGAAGATATGATCAACATGTTCATGGGTAAGCAGGACTGCCTGTAATTCACATATCCGGTGAGTCAGCATCTGTTGTCTGAAATCAGGTCCGGCATCGATCACGATATGGCCTTCCGCCGTGGTGATCATGGCCGAAGTTCTGAGCCGTTTGTCGTGAAAATCGTCTGAACTGCATACCGGACAAGGACAGCCGATCACGGGAACACCCTGTGAGGTGCCTGTCCCCAGAAAAGTAAGTCGCATCGCAGAAGAAAGCTCCATGGGTCGTATAAGAAACAGCGTAAAATTACAAAATCGGCTGAAAAATGTACTTTTGCAGGAAAGAATGAACTATGGCCAGATTGTATCTGATCCCCAACCTTCTCAGTGATTCAGCCTGGCAGGATTCCCTGCCTGCCGGTGTTGCGGGAATCATCTCAAAGCTCTCCTTTTTCATTGCCGAAGACATCCGGACTGCGAGGAGGTTTATCAAAAAAGTGGTTCCCGGCACCGAATTCGGTTCGCTCCGCTTTTTTGAGCTGAATAAACATACCAGTGTCGGGGAAAAGGAGCAGATGATGGTTCCCCTTCGTGAAGGCAACGATACAGGGCTGATCTCTGAAGCGGGATGCCCCGGGGTAGCTGATCCGGGATCCGATATCGTCCGGATGGCCCATCAGCAAAACCACCGGGTCGTGCCACTTCCAGGGCCTTCTTCATTCCTTCTGGCATTGATGGCCTCCGGTTTGAACGGTCAGTACTTCGCTTTTTCGGGATACCTTCCGGTAAAACAGGCTGAAAGGATTAAAACTATCCGTCAACTCGAAAAAACTGCTGTTTCAACCGGACAAACCCAAATCTTTATGGAAACACCTTACCGGAACAACCAAATGATGGCCGATCTTCTCGGGACATGCCATCCTGCGACCTTGCTCTGCGTTGCCTCCGACCTTACATCAGGGATGGAGTTTGTGATGACCCGGAGCATCGGCGAATGGTCAAAACAAATCCCTGACCTTGACAGGCATCCGGCAGTGTTCCTCCTTGGCAGATAAGGATGCAATCATCCCCTCCAAATTAAAAAACATAACTCAGGAAAGCTTCTTTTCCTGATTCAATACTCCATGACAGTATATGGATGGGTTAAAGTGAATCTCTTATAATTAATGAAGTCGGCATGATTTCCCGGAGTCTCTGTTTTTTGGTTACAAATAAAGCCGCTTTTTTCCCCATCTCTGAGAAATCAACCGAAATGGAGGTGATTCCGTTGCCTGCAATTGACTTCATGGGAGTATCGTTGTATGCAAGCACTCCTACATCGTTCCCCAATTTCAGGTTTTGCCTCCGGCAGGCAAGTACTACATCAACCAGATCGTCTTCCTTAATAACCAGGTATATCTGTCCTTTTTTCAGGTTCGATTCCACAAATTCGGGGGTAATCGTGAACCCGAAATTCCGCATATAGCAAAACTCTCTGACAGCATCTACGGTTTCAGGAGGATGTGGCGTTTTCTGATGAGAATAAATGAGGATGATCTCCCTGTATTTTTCAAGAAATGAGATTCCTTTTTCAAGGCATCCGGTTACAGCCTGATCAAAGTCCTGGAGCAAATAATTAATCCCCGGATTTTCCTCAGATCCCATGTCAAGAACGAGCAGCCTGCCCGGGTCAATCCTGGAAAGGACAGGATGTAAAGAACGATTGGAAATATTCATGATCACATACATGCTGTACCGGCCCAGTGCATTCAGAATCAGATGTTTGAAGATTTTCTCATTGTAATGGTGGAACAACAGATCCACAGTCCACAATCCGGGAATATTTGCCCTGAATGCCTTGTACAGTTGTTCTTTGAAAGCGCTGAAATCATCGAGAAGCATAAAAATAGTGGATGATCCCCCCGAAACATAAAACCCCTTTGCTGGGACGGATTCGGCGAGCGACCTCTCTTTCAGAAGGTGATACGCTTTTACAACCGTATCCCTTGAATAACCGCTGATCCGGCTCAATTCATTGACCGACGGCAGTCCATCGCCGGGTTTGTACTTTCCAGAACCGATTGCCGCTGTCAACGAATTAACAAGGGATTGTATTTTGGTCGCCCCCTTGATTTCAGTAACAGTGAAATTTTGTCTTGTCATAAAGTTTTTCACTGAAACCATTCCGGAGAATTATTTGTACAAAGGTCCGAAGACTTGACAAGCCCTGTAATCGGCTCCCTCCTGATCCATCCCGAAGGCATTCCATGCCGTTGGCCTGAATATCTGCTTTTCTTCGACATTGTGCATACAAACAGGTATTCTCAGCATGGATGCCAACGTAATCAGATCGGCGCCGATGTGTCCGTAACTGATGGCACCATGGTTGGCACCCCAGTTATTCATCACACTGTAAACATCCCTGAAGGCAGGTTTCTCAGTCAACCGGGGTGCAAACCAGGTTGTTGGCCAGGTTTTATCCGTACGTTCATTGATGGTCCTGTGGACATGATCAGGAATTTCAACTGTCCAGCCTTCGGCAATCTGCAAAACAGGTCCCAGACCTTTGATCCTGTTAATCCTGCACATGGTAACCGGCATTCCTCCCTTTGACAGAAAATTGGACGAATAGCCACCTCCCCGGAAGTAGCCTACATTGGCCGGGTACCAGGTGGTTGCTGCAAGACATTTCTCCACTTCATTTTCGGTGATCTCCCAGAAAGGTTTCATGACAGGATTTCCTCCGGGATCACTTTGTTCACCAGTCGCATCCAGACAGGTAGCCCCTGAGTTGATCAGATGAATGATCCCTCCGGCGGCCTTACCTTCAAGACGGTAACCTGATACCCTTTCTACCGCTTCAGGGCTCCAGAATGTCCGCACGTCTGAAAAAATCGAGGCTGTATTGGTCAGCAAATGGGTAAACAACATGGAGACACCGTTCAGAGAATCATTTTCCGTTGCCAGAATAAATGCTTCTCGTATTCCGTTCCAGTCGAATGAGGAGCAAAGCAGTGCTTCACTGAAATCCCCATTGGGTAGATAGTCGGTCCATTGCCTCTGTCCCTGAAAACCGGCTGCAATGGCATTGTGGCCAAACGCTTCCTCCTAAAACCCCAGTTTATGAAGTTTCTCATTTCCCATCATCAAATCACGGATGATGATAGTCATCTTCACAACAAATTCCCAATCCTTGTCTTTCTGTGTCCGGCTGCTCATCTTTTCAGGATCGTTAAAATCGGTCCCTTCCCTGCTTTTGCAGTATTTTTCAGTCCAGGCCATGGCCTTCGCATATTCTTCCAGATCATATATCCCTTTCTCAATTCTGCGCAGGATTTCTACTTCGTCGACTCCTTCGACCCTGATTCCGAGGTAATCCTGGAAGAAATCGTGATCCACCACCGAGCCTGCAATCCCCATACATTGGCCACCTATACCCAGATAAGATTTTCCCTTCATCATGGCAACTGCCAAACCTGCTCTTACGAACCGGATAATCTTTTCCTCCACATCAGCCGGAATGGTGGTATCGGTGTTGTCCTGTACATTTCTGCCGTAAATTCCAAACGCAGGAACCCCTTTCTGATTGTGTCCTGCAAGGGCTGCAGCCAGGTACACAGCCCCCGGACGCTCCGTTCCGTTAAACCCCCAGATTGCCTTCGGATAAGAAGGATTCATATCAATGGTCTCTGTACCATAACACCAGCAGGGAGTGACCGAAAGTGTAAGCCCCACCCCTTCCCTTTCAAATTTTTCGGCGCATGCCGCTGCTTCCGGTACTCTGCCAATGGTTGAATCAGCAAGTACACATTCAACAGGGCTGCCGTCGGGATAACGCAACCTCGAGGATATCAACGCAGCAGCACTCTTTGCCATTTTCAGGGTCTGATCTTCGAGACTCTCGCGTACCCCTCCCTGACGACCATCGATAATCGGGCGGATACCAACTTTCGGGAATTTACCTATCAATCTGTTAGCCATAGTTTTAGTTTTAAAATATTTCACTTTCTCTCAATAACCATATTGTACTGTACTGTTCTGCAAAATAAACAGAAAAAATCGAATATTCCTCATGATATTCTTTTTTAACTATTTTTAAGCAGTTCAATAAAATCAGACTTATGAGGCTTTTCAAAATGAAACTCCACTGGCAGATTCTCATTGCATTGGGAGCTGCAATTTTATTTGGTTATCTTTTCACTCCATATGTTCAGCATGTTTCATGGATTGGAGCACTGTTTCTCAGGTGCCTGAAGATGGTGATTGTACCCCTGATCTTCAGCTCAATTGTGAGCGGAGTTACCAGCATCGGAAGTGGGAAAAGCCTTGGAAGGATCGGACTGAAAACAATTTCGTATTATATTACCACAAGCCTTTTCGCCATTCTGACAGGTTTGTTCCTGGTGAATGCCATCAAACCCGGAGTAGGCATTCATCTGGGATTTACCGAAAAAATCAACGAGGTTCCGGTTACAGGCGGAAAATTGACCGACCTGCTGATGCGGATGGTGCCCGAGAATATTGTGGATGCCATGGCTAAAGGCGAAATCCTGCCGATAATCGTTTTTGCAATCCTGTTTGGCTTTTTTATTTCCCGCTGCGGTGAACCTTACAGGATTCAGCTGACCACTCTATTTGACTCCATTTTTGAAGTGATGATGAAAGTTACCTCCTTTGTTATCCACTTCACTCCCATAGGAATCTTTGGGATAGTATCGGGAGAAGTGGCGAAACATTCAGCCGAATTAGGGAACCTTGCAGGAAGGTTGGGCCTTTATATGCTTACAGTAGTGCTGGCATTGGCCATTCACGGAGCAATAACTCTGCCGTTGATCCTCAGGTTTATTGGCAAAGCCAATCCGCTGAAGCATTTCAGGAATATGTCGACCCCCCTGCTGACTGCTTTTTCCACTGCGTCATCCAATGCCACCCTTCCACTCTCGATGGAAGCAGTGGAACATGAAAGCGGTGTCTCAAACAAAATAACAAGTTTTACCCTGCCTTTGGGCGCCACCATCAACATGGACGGCACCGCCCTGTATGAATGTGTGGCTGCAATTTTCATCTCGCAGGTTTACGGAATCGAACTTTCAATTATCCAGCAACTTACAATAGTAGTCACCGCCCTTCTCGCATCGATCGGAGCTGCTGGTATTCCAATGGCGGGAATGGTCATGATGGCTGTGGTGCTAACGGCTGTCAACCTCCCCATGGAAGGAATAGGGCTGATCCTGGCCGTTGACTTTGTTCTCGATATGTCGAGAACCACGATCAATGTATGGAGTGATATGTGCGGAGCCGTCACCATTGCCAGATCGGAGGGTGAAACCACCCGGGTCGCTGCCGGAGCGGATATAGAAGAATGATCTTTTCTTTCTGACATACAATGGTTTACCTGAAGTCATTCATTTTTTTTAACAAAATTTAATAATTTTTTGATATTGGCAGTTTAGGGTAAAGTTTTTTGGTTATATTCGCATTGGCAAAATAAGTATTTATAGACAGAAGTCCTTACTCTGACAAACCAATTTTTCTGATCTGGCTAAACGAAACAAAGGCAAATGGGTTACCGGAATGAGACGGTAACCCTTTTTTTTTCATCAGGTTTAAACTGGGTGGCATTGCAGGTTCATTTTTCACCCCGGGTCATTAAATGCAAATCAATTGATGTCATTTAAATTAAAACCTTTGAATTCTTTGTTTTTAGTCGATAATTTTATATTTTTGCGCCCTCATTTTAAAATTTACTTATTTAAAAATTTGATGTCAAAATGATGAATCAGTACGAAACCGTTTTCATTGCTACACCCGTTTTATCTGAGCCACAGGTAAAGGAAGCGGTAAAGAAATTCAGGGACATCATCACCGACAATGGTGGCGAATTGATCCATGAAGAAGACTGGGGGATGAAAAAATTGGCTTACCCCATCCAAAAAAAAACCACGGGGTTTTATCACCTGTTTGAATTCAGGTCAGATCCTGCTTTTATTTCCAAACTGGAAACCGAATTCCGCCGTGATGAAAAGATTATCCGTTTTATGACCGTAAAACTGGATAAATATTCAGCGGAATACAGCCAGAAAAGAAGAAATTTATTAAAAGAAAAGACAGAAAAGGAGGACTAAAACATGACAGCAAATTCAAGCGAAATCAGATACCTGACTCCCCCGTCGGTTGAGATCAAAAAGAAAAAATACTGCCGTTTCAAAAAGAATGGGATCAAGTATGTGGATTACAAGGATCCGGAGTTCCTGAAGAAGTTTCTCAACGAACAGGGGAAAATCCTCCCCCGCCGGTTGACCGGAACATCCCTTAAATTTCAAAGGAAAGTTGCCACAGCTGTGAAAAGAGCCCGTCACCTGGCCCTTTTACCATATGTTGCTGATATGTTCAAATAAAGAAAGGAGGAACCAGAATGCAGATCATATTACTTCAGGATATTGAAAAACTAGGGCACAAAGACGATTTGATCACCGTTAAGGATGGATATGCCCGCAACTACCTGATCCCAAAGAAAATGGCAGTCATCGCCACTCATGCGGCCAAACAGGTACTTGCTGAGAACAAAAGGCAAAGGGCTCATAAAGAAGCAAAATTGCTTGAAAATGCCCAATCCCTGGCAACCAGATTAGGAAAGATCAAATTAACCATCGGGGTTAAAGCAAGTTCAACCGGAAAGATTTTCGGTTCGGTTACACCGTTGCTGATTGCCGAAGCAATCAATAAAAACGGATTTGAAGTGGACAGAAAGATGGTGGTTGTTGACGATGACCACATCAAGGAAATAGGCAGTTATACCATCAAAGTGAAACTTCACAAAGATATTTTTGTGGATATTCCGATGGAGGTAATTGCTGAATAAAAAATCAGAACCGTCCCGAATCCGGGGCGGTTTTTTTTACCGTCTACCTGGCAACAATGGTTTCAATTTCTATCAGGGCTCCCAGGGGGAGTGCTTTGACAGCGTATGCTGCACGTGCAGGAGGGTTTTCGTGGTAAAACGAAGCATAAATTTCATTCATTTTCTGAAAGTCAGCAATGTCTGAAAGGAGACATGTCGATTTTACCACATCTCCGAACGAATAACCTGCGGCTTCAAGAATGGCACCAATGTTTTTCATCACCCTCAAAGTTTGTTCTTTGATACCTCCTTCAATCACCCGGCCGGTTTCCGGATCAATTGCTACCTGTCCTGCAATATACAGGGTACCATTGCATTCGACAGCCTGGCTGTATGCTCCGGCCGGCACCGGAGCTTTGTCTGTAAAAACAATTTTTTTCATGTTATTTGTCAGAAATTGTCAAAATAACTTCGTTGTTTTGAGATTTTCAGGTCTCTCAGAATCGACGTCCTCGCATTCAGTGAGAAACTGTAACTTTTCATTCTTCCGAAAGGGACAAAATTAAGCGACATCTCCCAACAATGCAAATCCCTGAAAACACTAAAGTTCGTGAAGGAAAACTGCCTGGCCATGATATCGTAATTCGTATTCATATTGACCTTCCACTTTTCAGTCAGACTCAGGCTTCCACGCAGGTTAACTGTCTGGGTAAAGCGTCCCTTCAGATATGGATTCGGCCTGGTGTAACTGAATGAGTAATCGAATCCAAAGTCCCAGGGAACGTTAAAGTCAACATAATTCCGGTAGTCACCCGGGAGGATGTTCTCTTGTTCAATGGCTTCCTTAGCCTTTTTTGATTCCTCTTTACCTTTCTTTGAACTGAACTGCAACCCGAAAGAGAGATTTGCATTTACCAGTCGTCCGAGTTTCCCCAAGCCGTGCAGGTGGTTCCATGTATACTGGTTGATGGTTACACCGTTCTTGTTGGTCATATAGGGATTGAGGATGGCTCCGAAATTGATCCCAATATCCTTGACAGTGGTTCTCCCCCGGATGCTGATCGGGCTCAGGTTCAGGGAGTCCCCGATCAGGTTGTACGATGTCGCAAGGCTGAAATTGTCGATCAGTTTTACTTTTTTAAATTTGTTTGTACCAGTTGTATCGGCCGAATCCTGAATTTTCATCTCCAGATTGTTTGTCACCGAAAAGGAGACCATCCCGGCAGCGCCTCGTCCCGGGTATCCGTATATGGCACCGTCAAAAATCGAATAATCCTCCATCCTGCCGGTAGAGTCAGTCTGTACCTGTTTCCAGAACCCGAATTTACGCTTTCCGAAATCGGGATTGTAACTGAAACTTACAGAAGGTGAAATTTTATGTCTGATACCCTTGATCTTTGATTTCGGGTTGAGGGGCATAAACATTCCGTATATATTTGTCGAAGCACTAAAACTATATGAATACTGGTAGTTTCGCTTAAATCCGGCAATAGTATCGGTCCTGACGTGCGACAAAAGTCCCCGAGGATTAACGAATAACCGGTTGGGGTCATAGGTTTTTTCGATGTGGCTGAAGTACCACCTTTCACCATAGCTGAAACTGGGACTGAAATTAATGTATTTCATAAGGTTGAAACTGGGCAAAGAAATGGGAATGTTATGCTGAATCCCGTTTTGCCAGTCGGTAAGAATCGACTTTTTCAGGATTTCCCGCTCTTTGGCTGTGATGGTATTCCTCATATTGGCAGAATAGCTGAAAGCAAAATTCTCATACCATTTTGCCGGTCCTTTCCTGTTTTTGAACCTGAAGGGATATAACCTGTTAACATTGAAGGTGAGTTCCGGCAATGACAGGGTTAACGATGAATCGGTCGAATTCTGGGAATGACGCAGGTTGGCCGACATACTGAACGGACTGTTTTCCCATCGTTTCGAGTAGGAAATGCTGGACGACTTTTGAGTTCTCAGATAATTTTCGGCAGAAAGTGAATTTTGCTTGTCGTATCCGCTTGTTGAAAAATTTACACTTGCACTGAAAGTCTGGTTGGGATTTGCTTTAGAATCCTGGTTATGTGACCACATGACCTGGAACTGGGGCGACCTGGTATATGTATCGAGCCCTTTCTGTCCATATACATTGACAGTATAACGGAAATCGAATCCCCCACTGAATTTGTATTTCTTCAGGTAATTGGTATGGAGTTTGGTTGCCCATGATCCTCGCGAATAGATATCCCCACGGAGGGCAAGATCGAAATATTCGTTGGCTGCCCAGTAATAACCTCCATCCCGAAGAAAAAATCCCCTGTTTCCCTCCTCCCCGTACGAAGGCACAAGAATTCCCGATGAATATTTTGGCGAATTCGGGAAATAACCGAAAGGGAGAATCGGAAAATAAAGCGGAAAATCCTCAAGAACCATATAGGCGGGTCCGGTGATGATCTTTTTCTTTGAAATCACCTTGGCTTTTGACAGGTGTAGGTAGAAATGGGGATGTTCAGCATCACAGGTGGTATATTTGCCATCTTTCAGGATAAACTCTTCTTTTGAAATCTTTTTGGTACGGGCACTGTGCATAAATCCTTCACCCTGCTGGGTCACCACATCGGTAATGATCCCCTTCTGCGTCTGGAAGTTGTAACGCAGGGTCTTTGATTCAAACCTGTCACTGCCTTCCTGGAAAACCGGTTTTCCTACCAGGTTTCCGGTCGAATCGACAATTCCTTCAGCAAAGATTTCCTTGGTTTCCAGATCAAGTGCCATATAATAGGCAGTCAGTTCAATATCCTGGTAATTGATTTTTGCGTCGTTATAAAGGAAAACCTTCTGCCCGTCGAACGACACAACAATTGAATCTTTTGCCATATATGTAATGGGGGCTTCAAGAACAACCTTAGCTGTTGTATCTTTAGCCAGGGTATCAGCAGCAATTGAATCGGAAACCGAAGGGACAAAGTCTCCGGCAGGGATTGAATCAGAAAAAACTCCCGGGGCAACCGGGATGTTATCGTCAGGAACGTGCTGTGGCATTGCAGGAACGACCGTTACATCAGCTTTTTTGTCTTTACCGGACAGAAGATTTCGTCTCTTTTGACCCGGGCAGATCAAACTTGCTGTGATCAGCAAATATGTTATCCAAATTCTTTTCAAATCGCTTTTAAAAACTCCTTAATCGCCATCTCCGGCGTCAAAAATATAAATAAGGGGGTTATATAACGCTTGTAAAATCCAAAATAATACTATTATTTCTAAATTTGGCGTTCATAGGTAGAGTGTATAAAATCATGAGATTAAACATAACAGGAAAAGCAGGTACATTGATCTGGATGGTTTTAATGCTGCCCGGAATGATCTCTTCCCAAAACCGGCAGGAAACACTTTACCTCAAAACAGTGGTTATCGATCCCGGACATGGTGGGCACGACCCTGGAGCAACTGTTGACGGAATTCAGGAAAAGAACATTGTTTTGGACGTTGGACTCCGGCTGGGTAACAAGATAAAAAGCGAGTATCCCGGGATCAATGTAGTCTATACCCGTTCAAAAGATGTATTTATTCCGCTTCATGTCAGGGCAGCCATCGCAAACAGGAACAAAGCCGATCTTTTTATTTCACTTCATGCAAACTGTGTATCGGAATCTTTGGCCCGCGGGACTGAAACTTTTACATTGGGTTTGTACAATAGCATTGAGAATCTAGAAGTTGCAAAGAAAGAGAATGCAGTTATTCTTCTCGAAGAAGATTATACAACAAATTACGAAGGATTTAATCCGAATGAAACCGAATCGTATATCATGTTCGAAAACATGCAGTCGGAGTACCAGGCCCAGAGCATTGATCTGGCTTCGAGGATTCAGGAGGCATTCACTAACAGGGTGAGACTGACAGACAGGGGTGTTAAACAGGCCGGATTCCTGGTATTGAGGCAAACTACTATGCCTGGAGTTCTGGTCGAAATGGGATTCATCAGCAATCCAGCAGAACGCAAACTGCTGACATCCGAGGCAGGAAAAGAAAAGATCGCCCAGTCGGTTTTTGAAGCATTTTCGAATTACAAGAAAAACATCGACAGGAAAAGCAGGTTCACTGCCATGACACCCGGAGGAACAGCTGACTCCATGCAAGCAGATATGAGTGTCGGGCAGGAAAAGGAGCCGAATGAAGAAAGGCCGGCAGCTAAAGTCGTTGCATGTCCTGCGAGGGTAATAAATAAATCGGACGAGACGTTGCCTTTTCAGGGGGAAAAAGGATCCCCCTCAGGGTCAAACGTTTCAGCCGGCAGCAACAGTGTCGCAAAAACAAATCCGGGTGTGGCTAAACAACCGGCAAACAACTCAAAATCAACGGTCCAAAAGAATCAAGGAACAGCGGAAGTTAAAAAACAATTATGGTATTCGGTCCAGGTTGGTGCTTCCACAAAAGCAATTGAACCTTCAGAAAAAAACTTTAGGGGGGAAAAAGGAATTATCCAGTTAAAAGCTGATTCATTTTACAAATATTATTCAGGCAGGTTCGATACACCGAAAAAAGCCTTTACGGAAAAAGCGAGGCTTCAGAAAAAATTTCCGGATGCTTTTGTTGTAATCGTAGAGAACGACCGTTCCCGGCCCTTTAAAAATTCTGATCTCCGATGAAATTTGCTTCGTTTTGAATATCTTTACAGATCAAACCACCTGTTATGAAGATATCGAAATTCATGAAACTCGGGTTCCTGATGGCTTTTTCCATCACAGCACTGGTGTGGGGGCTGAGTTATCTGAAGGGACATGATTTTTTTAAACCTGTCAATTACTATTATACAAGGTACCAGCGGGTGGATGGTCTGCAGGAATCCAGCCAGGTGACTGTAAATGGGTTCAGGGTCGGTTTTGTAAAAGACATCCGGTTTGCTGACGACCGAAGCGGGGATTTGATAGTAACCTTCATGATTGATAATCGGTTTAAGATTCCGAAAAACTCAGTCGCAAACATTGTCAGCAGCGACATCGTGGGGACCAGGTCTGTGAAGCTGACCTTCAGTGATTCAGGGGAATACTTCGAGGCAGGCGATACCATTCCCGGAGATATCGAAAGTGACTTAAAGGAACAGGTCAGCCTTCAGGTGTTGCCACTAAAGAACAAAGCTGAAGAACTTCTTTCCACCATTGATTCAGCCATTACGATCCTGACCGTAATCTTCAATGAAGATGCCCGCAAGAACCTTTCGGAGAGTTTCGAGAACATCAACCAGACTATCAACAATATTGAAAAGTCATCGGCCGATCTCAGGGATCTCATTTCGAACGAAAAAAGCAGCATGAGCAACCTAATCAGGAACATGGAGAACATAAGTGGCACTCTGAGAAACAATTCCGACCGTTTTTCCAATGTGATCGGGAATCTCTCTTCCTTCAGCGACACACTGGCCTCCCTACCATTAACTCCGGTTGTTGATAACCTGGCTGATGCGGTAGGTTCCATGAAAAACCTTCTCGGCAGAATGAACTCGGATGAGAATACTGCGGGCCTGCTTTTCCGGGATGATGAACTCTATTACAACATTACCGGACTCACCTCCGGTTTCCAGCATCTTCTCACCGATATCAGGAACAATCCCAAAAGGTACCTTCATTTTTCAGCTATTGATCTGGGGAAAAATGTTTACATCAATACTTCTGCTTCAGAAACCCAGGCAGCTCCCAGGGTTATATTTAAAGTCCATCTTGTTTCCTCGACTGACAGAATTCCACTTAATTCACCTCTTTTCGACGGTCTTGCAGCAGTTGAAGAGATTGAAACCAGTGGGGCTTTTTCATACCTTTCCGGCAGTTTCAGGAATTATTCCGATGCAGAAAAGAACCTCGAACTGGCTACCCGGAATTTTCCGGATGCGACCATTGTCGCTTTCAAAAACGGGAAAATCATCAAACTTGAAAAGGCGCTCCGGATGAAAAAGAAATAATCGGGCCGGGGTTGGTTCAGAAAGTCACCAAACCCTACAACTTCCAACCTGATATATATTTCAGAATCAAAATCTTAATGTCAAATAACTGATATACAAACAATTAACTTTGTTAAAAAAAAGATGCG
>CAYNBE010000080.1:0-14464 GCA_964395045.1 uncultured Prolixibacteraceae bacterium
ATCCACTACAGGTAAATAAACGAAAAAGGTCAAAAAATCCTGAACAACTAAACACCCCGGCAGAAAGAAATTTACCTTTTAAGCCGTATGGAAGGCCTGACACATGAAGAAATAGCGGAAAAACTGGGTATTTCAGCCCTGACGGTAAAAAAACATATTGCAAATACACTTTCTTTCCTCAAATCGCATATTGAACCAGGCACAATGTTTCATCTGTTCTATATCTTTTTTATTCTGTAAATTCAATTTTTTTTTGTTTCGTCGTACTCCCTACTTGGATGTTCTGCGTATACTAAATGTTGCAACAGGGAAAAACCCGAATCTGCAGGCAACAACGAACATCGTTGGTTGAAAATCAGTCAGGTGAATTTGTCCCCGGATTTTTGTAAGAATGTCATTGAAATAAGCATGTTGAAAGATATTGTCATCCGGTTCTTAAACAACCGCTGTACTGAATCAGAGGTAGATGAAATCATCAGATGGGCCCGTACCGAAGAAGCGATCGGCGAAGGAAGAGCCTGGGGTTATGAAGAGTGGAATTCGTACATTGAAGAAGTAGAAGAACCGGAAAGCGATGAAAAGTTCAGCAGGCTTTTTGACAAAATCCAGGAGAAGAGTACCCGGAAAAAGTATATGGATAATTATTCGGGCTGGAAGCGACCGGTTCTCAAACTGATTATCGACAGGGTTACCAAAGTAGCCGCCATTTTACTGATACCCATTCTCACATTTTTGATTTTCACCCTGTCGGATAAGGAATCGCCATCCGGAATGGTTTCAGAATTAGCAACCGATTCACTTGAAATTGTTGCACCGATCGGTTCATTAGCAGTCGTTCAACTTTCTGATGGTTCAACCGTCCATTTAAACTATGGCAGCAGGATAAAATATCCGCTGCACTTTGAAGGAGAAACCCGTTCAGTGATCCTTGCCGGAGAAGGGTATTTCGAAGTAGCCCACAACCCGGACAAGCCGTTTGTGGTGAAAACCGGGAAACTGAACATAAAAGCTATAGGCACTTCTTTTAATGTATTGGCTTACCCTGACAATGAAATGGTTGAAACCACACTGGCAGAGGGAAAAGTTATTCTCGAAAGGAGCGGAAACCAGGGAAGAACCGGTACGATTGGTTCTATGGTACCCGGACAGCAGGTCCGGTATTTTAAAACAACAGGGATTGTGAAAAGTGCACGCGTAAATGCGGAAAAGTACATAGCCTGGAAAGATGGAAAACTTGTTTTCGATGATGCGACACTTGACCAGGTAGCAGAAAAGCTTAGCCGTAAATACAATGTCGACATTGAAGTTTCAAATGATGTAAAAGACATCATTTTTACAGTCACTTTTTTCGATGAGCCCCTTTCGCAGATATGCAACCTGATGACCATCGCAGCACCTGTCGCATATACGATGCTTCCAAGGAAAAAATTACCTGACGGAACATTTTCAAAACAAAAGATTATGTTTACTAAAAGATAAAATAATTCACCTAATAAAAACCCGTTTGCCTATGATGAATTGACCAAAACTGACCAACCAAAAACAGGGAAATGCGCCAACACTTCCCTGAGTGACAAAAATTTTTCCTGCAGTATGAGGCAGGAACAGTATTAAATCAATCAAAACAAAAGTATGAAAAATATTACTGATTTGAACGGGTCCAGTGAAGTTCCCGTGATTAAAAAAATATTTAGGGTGATGAAACTGACAAGTTTTTTTCTGCTGATTTCAGTGATTACCGTTTGGGCAGGTAAAACATATTCACAGACAAAAACACTGAACCTGAATATGGAAAGAACCACTGTGAAGGAAGTCCTGTCGGAAATTGAACGGCAAAGCGAGTTTTACTTTATGTACAGTGGCAAATATGTCGATGTTGCCAGGGAGGTTACGGTACATGTTGAAGACCAGAAAATTGAGGCAGTATTAAATATGTTGTTTTCCGGGACTGATGTCAGTTATTCAATAAACGATAGGTTTATCGTACTGACAACTCCGGAAATTATAAAGAATGGAACACTCACTGTGGTACAACAAAAAACCGTGTCAGGCACAGTAACCGACCTTTCGGGAACACCCCTTCCCGGTGTGACCGTAATTGTGAAAGGTACAGCTAAGGGTACTGTAACTGATACTAATGGCAATTATATGCTGGACAACATACCCGGCGGTGCAGTTCTGGTGTTTTCGTTTGTAGGAATGAAAAGCCAGGAGATAATAGTGGGCAACCAGTCGGTTATTAATATTAAAATGGTTGAAGAAACCATCGGGATTGATGAGGTCGTTGCAATCGGGTATGGTACAGTTAAAAAATCTGATTTAACCGGGGCTGTAGCTACAGTATCTGCTAAAGATTTTGAAAAAATTCCTGCTACAAACTTATTAGAGACATTTCAGGGAAGAACTACCGGAATTCAGATTACTACCAATTCTGGTTTGCCAGGTGCAGGCGCCAATGTCTTAATTCGTGGAGTTCAATCAATAAATGGTTCCAATGCTCCCGTTTACGTAATAGATGGGATGATCACAGACAACATTAACAACCTCAACCCGAACAGCATCGAATCGTTATCAGTATTAAAAGATGCATCTGCTGCGGCAATATACGGGGCAAGGGCTGCCAATGGTGTAATCCTGATTACGACAAAGAGGGGGTCAGGTAAAAAAGACCTTGAGATATCACTGAATTCATATTATGGCTTTCAGACGGAAAGTAATCTTAAGCTCACCCTCCTGACAGGGGAACAGTTTCTTGATCTGATTACTGAATCTTATGATAATGCTGGCATCATTAAACCTTGGAGTCAGGATGACCTTCGACAATATGAAGGAGTCAGCACTGATTGGAAAGATTTGATTACCCAAACGGGGATTATTCAGAATTATGACCTTTCACTTAATGGCGGATCCGAGAAATCAAACTATTACATCTCAGCTAATTATCTTGACCAGAAAGGGATGGTCATTGAAACCGGCTACAAAAAATACACCCTGAATTTTAATTCGGACCACAAAATCAAAGACTGGATCAAACTCGGCAATTCATTAAACATATACTCCAACGTAATTGAAGGAGATGGCACCCGGTATGAGACCTCGTCAAATCCTGGGAGCTACGATACCCAGTATGCTATTGCTTTGCGGCAATCACCTTTGAAAAGGGCTTATGAAGATAACGGTGATTATGGGATCACCCGTAATTCAAATCTTGAACATTATAACAGAAACCCCATCTGGGTATCTAAGAATGTAACGAACAAAGTGATCGGCAAAGGGTTGCAGGGCAACCTATACCTGACGATCAGCCCTTTAAAAGGCTTTGATATCACTGCCAGGGGGAGCATGGAATATGGCAACAGCTATTCATCCAGGTTTACTCCCGTTGCACCTTCCTATTATGGATGGGAAGGGTCAAGTATCAATTCTGTTAACAAAAAGTTCAGGGAAACCATCCACTGGATCGCTGATTTTCTTGCTAATTATGAAAGAACGTTTTACAAAGACCATGTGGTTAAGTTGTTACTGGGGTATTCTCTGGAAGAAAATCGCTCTGAATATTTATCGGGAACCCGTACCGGTACGCCGAACGACGAAATCCGCTTCCTTGATGCCGGGGACCCGACAAGCCAGCTGAATACCAATGGTTATGAAGACTGGTCATTTTTATCCACGTTTGGAAGAGTTAATTATACCTATAAAAACAAATATCTGTTTACAGGGACGCTGCGCCGTGACGGCACATCACGTTTAAGCGAGGGGCACAGGTTTGGCATATTTCCGTCTGCATCTCTTGCCTGGAGAGCCAGCGAAGAAGGGTTCCTTAAAGATGTAGATTTTATCAATGACCTGAAGTTAAGAGCAAGCTATGGAACATTGGGAAATGCTTTAAGCGTGGGTTTGTACGGAACGATTGCCTCGCTTGAACCCCGCGGGGGAATCATGAACGATGCCCCGGCCCAGGGATACACGCTCACATCTGCCGTAAACAAAGATTTGAAATGGGAATCGACCAGGAAAAAGAATTTGGGGATCGACTTTACAGGATTGGACAACAAACTTTATTCGACCATCAACCTGTTTATTGAAGATACCTATGACCTGCTTTTCAGGGAACAGATTGCCTATTCAAACGGGTTATCAGGCGATCCTTACATCAACGCCGGGAAAGTACGAAACACGGGGTATGAAGTGGAACTTGGGTACCGCGGGAAGAAAGCTGACTGGACATATGATGTCAGTATTAACCTGACCCATGTCAAGAACAAGGTGGTTGATCTGGGTGGACGTAATCTTCGCACTTCAGGGATAGAAGAAGGTTATCCTGTGAAATCATTTTTTGGCTATCGATCGAACGGCCTGATCCTTGATGAAAGTCAGCTGGAAATCTATAAATCAGGAACATTTACCAAAAAAGGGATCGGCGATATCTATCTTCTTGATATCGATGGTTACGACGCAAACAACAACCTGACCGGCGTACCTGACGGGAAAGTCGATGCTGCTGACCGTACCATAATCGGACATAAGTACCCCGACCTCACTTATGGCGCCCTTGGAACATTAACTTATAAGAACTGGAGTTTACAGCTGCAGCTTCAGGGGGTTCACGGGGTTGATTTAAGTTTCCAGCCTTACGGGTCGTACAGCTTAGTCGCATTAATGACCGGCATAGCGCGTAATGAAGATGCACGCGTTTTGAACCGATATCATCCGACAAAAAACCCTGACGGAACCTGGCCCAGGCTGATGAAAGATGACAGAGGGAGCAATACCGTTACTTCTGACTTCTGGCTTGCAGATGCATCGTATTTGCGGATAAAAAATATAAACTTTGGCTATAATCTTCCTCAAGGATTCTGCAGTAATATGGGGTTACGACAACTTTATTTATTTACAAGCATTCAGAATGCTTATACTTTTACCAGGTATGACGGCTCTGAAGTAGATACAACTGCCGAACCCGATGGGGTTCCGCAACCGCGCACCTGGCCACTTGGTTTTAAAGTAACCTTTTAATAATTAAACCCATACGATAATATTATGAAACGCATATTTAAATATATCACAGGCTTGCTGCTTACTGCAATGCTCATTTCGTTAGGGGCTTGTGAAGAAGAAAACTTTCTTGACAGGTATCCGAAAGATTCACCTAATCCTTTAAACTTTTTTGTTAATGAAACATCTGCCCGGGCAGCAGTAAATGCATGTTACACCCCCTGGCTGTTTGACCATAGCCATATGCTCAAACGAGACCTGACTATTTTGATGGATGCCCTTACCGATGATAGTTACCCTTCACCCAACCGGTCTGACGAGGTTGCTCTTAAAAAGTGGAATATTACTCCTACTTCAGGGCAAATTGTAAGCTGGTGGCGGTTCCCGTACCGAAGTATCAATGCTGCGAATTTTGCCCTTGACAACATTCCTTTGTCGTCTGATCCAAATTTTACACCTGACAAGCAGGCCCCCTATTTGGCTGAAGCCAAATTTCTCAGGGCTTATTCGTATTGGTTCCTGACATCATTTTATGGTGATATCCCATTATTAACCAGCGCCGCTTCCGATTTTAACGAGTTTAATACGCCCCGTTCCCCCAAGTCAGATGTAATGGCGCAGGTTGTTGAAGATTTCTCTTATGCCAAAGATCACCTTCCTGCCAAGCAAAAGCTGCAGGGATCGCCGGCCAAACCCGCCGCAGCTGCATTTCTGGCAAAGACCTATCTTGTGTTGAAAGACTGGCCAAAAGCAGAAACTGCCGCACGGGAAGCTATCCAGATAGCCGAAGCGGCCGGACATCAACTGCAGAATGATTTTTTATCCATCTGGTCGCAGGAATGGAACCCGGAAATATTGTTTGCCTGGAGTTATGCTGAAAACGTAGATGGATGGTCACAGAATATGACCGTTCAGCGTTTATGCCGCAATTTGCCGACAACCCTGAAATTAGGCGTTTATGGCGATGGCTGGAGTACCCTTAATCCGCAACGGTCCCTTTTTGATGCTTTTGAGCAAGATGACCCAAGACGGGAATATACATTGTTTTATCCTGGCCAGAATTTTGGAATTTATAATGGCACTGCTAATTTTAATTATACACACGAAACCTACGACAATACAGGGAAAAAAGTAAACTGGAATGTAACCTATAAACCAGGAGATATGGTTACGTATGATTACCGCTGGGCTGTTACAGGAATGAATACCCGTAAAATGATACAATCGATGAAGGGTTTGGTAAGTGTTTATCAGTGCGGACAGGATATTCCGGCTATGCGAATGGGAGAACTTTACCTCATCCTTGCCGAAGCGCTGGCCGAACAGGGAAAACCGGAAGCGCTAACCTGGGTGAACAAGGTTCGTGCACGGCCATCGGTAAATGCACCTGCAAGATCGCTTAATGACGGCAGGCCCGGAGGCAGCAGCTTGGTTGGAATTGTGCGTCATGAACGCAGGGTTGAGCTGGCTTTAGAAGGATTACGAATATTTGACCTTCTCAGATGGGGAACCTTAGCTGAAGTTTTTGGCGATGGGACAAAAGTGAAGAGACATTTCTTCTCTGATTATTATCCTGTTGGTTCAGCAGAAAAATATGATGCGCCAATAGGCAACCTGTCTCTTGATCCTGTATTCCCGATTCCTCAATACGAAATCGACCACAATTCGGGGATCAATTCCAATAATCCGGGTTTCTAACGAAGGAATTATCATAATTGTTAGCCAAGGATCAAAGAGGTTGGTCAAATATCGTTAAAATTAACATTTAGAGATACTTTTTGACCAGCCTCTTTTATGTTTTGGAAATTTTTTGTATCTATTTCTGCATAAAATGAAAAAGTTGTTCCTTTTATGGGCAATCCCCTACATTCTTTTAACCTGCGTCTCAGGTGAGACATCAGGAATTAAACCGGCCGTCAACAGCAATGCTGAAGAACAGGAAAACTTGGATGTTTTTCATCAGTGGATAAGGTGGAACAATCCGGGCAGCCTCCTGATGAACCACCTGATCAGCGAAGCAGACAATTACTACAGTTTGCGCGATGAACAAATAGCCAGATTAAAAACAAAGGAAGATTGGGAAAAAAGACAGACGGAGGTAAAAAAGAAACTAAACGACATTATTGGTCCGTTTCCCGACAAAACACCCCTCAATGCCAAAATCACCGGCACCTTGAAGAAAGATGGTTATCGGGTTGAAAAAGTGTTATTTGAAGCAATGCCTGACTATTTTGTCACCGGCTGCCTTTTTATCCCTGATCACATCAAGGGAAAAGCCCCGGCCATTTTGAACGTGATCGGACATAGTCAGGCCGCTTTCAGGGCTGAATTATACCAGACAATTATCATCAACCTGACAAAAAAAGGGATGATCGTTTTCGCCATCGACCCTCCCGGACAGGGGGAAAGGGTCCAATACTATGATCCGGAAACGAACCTTTCATCCATCGGCTATTCAGTTATCGAACATTGTTATGCCGGGAACCAATGTTTCCTGTCCGGCTCTTCCATTGCCAAACATTTTATATGGGAAGGTATCCGGGCCATTGATTACTTGCTGACCCGAAAAGAAGTGGATGCTTCCCGAATAGGGGTGACCGGACTTTCGGGAGGAGGAACGATCACTTCATACATTTCCGCATTTGACGACCGGGTTAGCGTTTCCGTGCCCTGCAGCTGGGCTACTGCCTGCAGGCGTCAGCTTGAAACAAAAGGGGCGCAGGATGCCGAGACCGAATTATGGAGAGGTGTTGCCGAAGGCATCACCTTTGAGGACCTGATTGAAGTCAGGGCGCCTAAACCGACCCTGATGACATTTACTTCGCGTGATCAGTATCTTTCTTTGCAGGGAGCCAGAGAGGCGTATGGCGAAGCCCTTCATGCCTACCGGGCATGGGGAAAAGAAGAAAACATTGAACTGGCTGAAGATGACTATATCCACTGGCTCACCCCAAAATTACGATTAGCTGTCTACCGCTTTTTTATGCACCATTTCCAACTTTCCGGCGATCCTGCCGAGGAAGATGTCAAATTATTGACCAACGAAGAGCTGCAGGTCACCCCAACCGGGCAAATTTTCACTTCGTTGAACAGTAAAATGATCTTTGACATAAACCGCGAAAAAACAGCCAAACTGCTTCAAAATCTGGAAAATTCCAGGGAAAATATTGACAATCATACAACTTACGTAATATCAAAAGCGAAAACAATTTCTGGTTTTCAGGCGCCTTCAGGTAAAGTAAACGAACCGTTTATCAATGGCCGGTACCAACGCGATGGATATGTGGTCGAAAAATATGCGATCCGCGGCGAAGGGTATTATGCCATTCCTATGCTCCTTTTTGTGCCGGATAACTGCTCCGAAAAACGTCCGGGCGTTGTTTATCTTCATACAAAAGGCAAAGCTGTTGATGCACAGCCCGGAGGAGAGATTGAAAAGCTGGTGAAAAAAGGCTATATTGTGGCGGCAGCCGATGTCCTGGGCATTGGTGAAACAGAAGATAATTCAGCCCGGGGCCTTGCCACCGGATATACCGGGGTGCTGATTGGACGGAGTATTCCCGGTATCCAGGCTGGCGATATTGTGAATGTAGTAAACTATCTGAAATCAAGGCCTGAAGTCGATGCGGAAAAGATCGGGGCAGTCGGGATCGGAAATGTCGGAATTTCCCTTCTCCATGCAGCTGTTTTTGATACCTCTATTAAAAATGTGACGCTCATAAACATGCCCGTTTCCTACCGTTCGATAGTCATGAACAGGTATTACAAAGTCGGCCTTTCTAAACATGGCGGAGGGACAGGTCACCCTCATGAAGTGGATTTTACCTGGGGAATAGCAGGGGTGCTGACAGCTTATGATTTGCCCGATCTGGTAGCCTGTATTGCCCCAAGAAAAGTAATCCTGGTCGGTTTAAAAGACCAAATGCTTGAACCGGCAAATGATCAATTAGTACATGAAGAAACAGCATTCCCTGTAAAAGTATTTGCCACTAAAAATGTTCCTGAAAACCTGAGATTTCCGAATTCGCTCGAATCGTTGGAATCGATTACAGATTGGGCTTTTGAATAATGCCAGTCCATCATGAAGATAAATAAAAATCAATAAACTGTAGCGTTGAATCTTTGAAGAAAACAGAAATAATGATAAAACAAGAAAAATATACTTCCGATTACGAGTCAACAGGTTCTGGTTTGAAAACCATACAAATTACCAAAGTAAATTCAAATTTTGAACGGGAGCCTCTCATCCGTCCATTCGGTTTTAAGGGTGGTTATGTATCTGAAATATGGCAAACCGTTACCAGCATAGAAAGTTCATCGGGAATTGCTAAAATCGGTTTAGGCACCCAAAGTGTCCTTTGGTCTGATGCAAAGGTTTTTTCCAGTCACTCCCAAAGTGGAGGCGACACATTAATGTATGCCATAACCGAATGGGCGCTGCAGGCAATCAAAGGACAAAGTTTTACTTCTCCTGTTCAATTACTCGAAGATTTGCTTCCTGAAGTGTATGCTTACGGAAAGAAGATCACCTCAAACCAACAACTCCGTATGACATTTGCATTAAATGCTCTTGTTGGGGTGGATAATGCCATATGGTTGCTGTATGCCGCAGAAAATGGGTTTCGAACCTTTGATGAGATGCTCCCGAAAGCATATCGCCTGGCGCTTTCCCATCACCATAAAAGGGTTGCAGCAATTCCTTTAATGTCTTACAGCATTCCTCTCGAAGAAATAAAATCGACTGTCGATCAAGGCTATTTCTTTATGAAAATAAAAATAGGGCAACCAGGTACACAAGAAGAAATGCTCGAAAAAGATAAAACCCGGTTGTCTGCTATCCATGAGGCAATTGGCCATGTTCAGACTTCTTATACCTCTAACGGAAAATTGCCTTATTATTTCGATGCCAACGGTCGGTACGAGAAAAAGGAGACATTGTTAAAACTCCTTGATCATGCCCGGAAAATTGGCGCTTTTAATCAGATTGTACTTATAGAAGAGCCGTTTGCAGAGGAACTTGAAATAGATGTTTCAGATATTCCTGTCCGTTTAGCTGCCGATGAGAGCGCCCATACCGATGAAGATGCCATAAAAAGAATACAGATGGGGTATCAAGCTATTGCTTTGAAAGCCATTGCCAAAACATTGAGTATGACCTTGAAAATAGCACAGGCTGCATACGAACGCAATATACCTTGTTTTTGCGCAGATTTAGCAGTAAACCCAATTCTAGTCGAATGGAATAAAAATGTTGCAGCACGTTTGGGATCATTCCCCGGAATGGGTGGAATCGGACTGATAGAAAGTAATGGCCACCAAAATTATAAAAACTGGAACACCATGATGGATTTACATCCACGAAAAGAAGCTCCTTGGGTAAAAGCAAAGAACGGAGTCTATGAGCTTGGTGATGAATTTTATCGTTCAGGAGGAGGCATTTTCGATCCAATACCACATTACGAAAAGATGATTGGACCACAACCGAGCTGAACTATTAAATAAAAACCCATAAAATAATAAAAAAAATGAAAACAGATAGAAGATCATTTCTTAAAAAAACATCGATAGGGGTTATAGGAGCGATTTCTATTCCAACAATCATCCCGTCAACTGTTTTGGGCAACACCTCTCCTTCAAACCGGATTAATATAGCAGTAATTGGTTGTGGACGGCAGGTTGTCAGGCCCAATATCCCGCAGTTACTTAAATCAAAACATGCACAGGTAGTTGCCGTTTGCGATGTTGATTCATGGCGGATGGAAAATGCACAAAAACAGGTAAACGATTTTTATTCAGAGAACAAAGGGATAAATTATAAAGGGTGTCATGCATATAACGATTACCGGGAAATCATGCAGCAAAAAGATATTGATGCCGTACATATCTCAACCCCCGACCATTGGCACGTGCCCATTGCCATAGATGCGGCACGGGCAGGGAAACACATTTCCCTTGAAAAACCCATTTCAACCTGTATTGAACATGGTCGGAAACTTGTTGATGCTATTAAGAAGTACAATGTAATCACACGCAACGATAGTGAATTCAGGACTCTTCCTGCGTTTTCCCGTGCTGTAGAACTGGTACGCAACGGATGCATAGGCAAGATAGAAAGGATTCATGTGGGGGTTCCTGATGAAATGGGCATGAGCGGCAATGCTGTACCACCTCAACCATTAATGCAGGTTCCTTCTGAGCTAAATTACGATATGTGGTTGGGCCCAGCATGGGAAGTGCCTTATACTGAAAAGCGTGTTCATGCCCGGAAAGCTTATGGTCGCCCTTATTGGATGAGAATAGATTCCTATTGTAATGGCGTTATTTCAAATTGGGGCGCTCACTTAATGGGTATTGCCCAATGGGGAAATAATACTGAATATTCCGGTCCTGTCTCTGCTGAAGGAACAGGAGTTTTTGACCAGGGCCTGTGGAATACCCTTAAATCTTTTGAGGTTCGCTACCAATATGCCGATGGAGTCGAACTGTTTTATAAAATCGAAAAACCATTCGTGCGTTTTGAAGGCTCCAATGGTTGGGTGGAAATTGAATATCCGGATAAACTGAAGGCAAGTTCTCAAAGCATACTGGATGTAGAAATAGGCTCTAATGGTATGCAAATCCGTGATCTTCCCAGCGACAAGGAAGACTTTTTACTATCTGTAAAATCGGGCACCCAAACGCTTGAGCCTTTAGAAACAGCACATCGTACTATTTCAATATGTCAGCTGGGTTTAATAGCAATTAAAGTCGGGTCAAAATTGAACTGGAAACCTGAAACAGAAGAAATCATCGGAGACTGCGCTGCTTCAGCAATGTTAAATATACCGATTAGAGAAAAATACTTCAAATTTTAACAAAAAACATATCCGGTTTATTGCTGAAAAAATTAAAGTTAAACATGATTAGATGTTACAAAATTCGTAAAAATAATAAGCTAAAATAACAGATATGAAACCAGAAAAATCATCCCGCAGGGAATTTATCGGAAAGGCAAGTCTGGCCCTGGCCGGCTTAGCTGCTGGGCCCGCAATCCTGGGGGCATCATCGTTCGGGCGGATCATGGGATCGAACGAAAAGATCCGGGTAGGATTTATAGGAGTGGGGAACCGGGGCTCACAATTGCTCAGCCTTTTCATGCAGCATTCCGATTGTGAAATAGCTGCGCTTTGCGATGTTTACGAACCATACATAACCCGTGACCGGTCTCAGGTCGATCAGCGTTACCTGGAAATCATCCCTGGACAAGTTCCGAAAATGGGCGAAAAATTCCCGTTTCAGCCCAAAATATATACCGATTACCGGAAACTGCTTGAAGATAAAAGCATTGATGCAGTATGTATTGCCACTCCCGACCATTGGCACGCCCTGCAGACAATTCATTCGATTCAGGCTGGCAAGGACGTTTTCGTGGAGAAACCTTTGACCAAAACCATTTACGAAGGGAGAAAAATGGTGGAAGCTCAGGCTGTAAGCAAGCAGATTGTAGCAGTAGGGCTGAACCGCCGTGGGGCAGAGAGTTACCAGAAACTGGCACAGGAAATCCCAACCGGAAAAATCGGTAAAATAATGGTTGCCCGTGCTTTTCGAATCGCCAATATGGCCCCTGAAGGTATTGGTAAAATGAAACCGGAACAGCCGCCCAAAGACTTTAACTGGGATCTATGGTTAGGCCCGCGGCCATTCCGTCCGTACCAGTACAACATTGCCCCGTACCGTTTTCGTTGGTGGGACGACTATTCTTCGCAGATGGGTAACTGGGGTGTTCATTTTTTGGACGTCATCCGTTGGATGATGGCTGAAACAGCACCGTCAACCATCTGCGCCACAGGAGGAAAGTATGCTATTGACGATGACCGGACGATCCCCGACACCATGCAGGTCACCTTTGAATTTGCCTCAGGCGCCCTGGTGTCATTTTGCATTTACGAGGCCAGCAACGGAAAGTTGTTTCCGGAAGGAGAGGTGGAACTGCGCGGAACCAAAGGGAACCTGTATGCCAGCGAGGAAGGCTACCATATCGTTCCAGCCGGAAGTCGTAGCAGTGAGTCGGCAAAGGAAGAAGAATACAAGGTGAATACCCGGATGCTGACCGACGGGAGCAATGCCGGCAGCACAGGCAACCTGGTTCGCAATTTCCTGGATTGCGTGAAATCACGACAGGCCCCGTTGTGCACTCTCGAAGAAGGCCACCGGTCAACCAGCTTCGCCCATCTGGCCAATATCGCGCTGGCTACTGGCGAAAAGCTGAAATGGGATGCTGTTAGTGAGCGTTTCACCAACAGCGTAGAAGCCAACACCTATTTACACTATGAATATCGCCAACCATGGAAACTCTGAACCACGGACACACTCATTTTTCCAGGCGCCGGTTCATCACCTCGATGACGGCTGCCGGTCTGGCAATGCCTGTTTCCAAAGCTTTTAGCGCTGATTTATTTGACAGGCAGGCCAATAAAACCCCGATCGCGTTTTTCACCAAGCCGCTCGACGGGTTTGAGCTTGATTTCATGGCCGAAACGCTCGCCATGGCGGGGATCAATGGATTTGACCTGTCGGTCAGGTCGGGCGGACGGGTCGAACCGGCAAGAGTTGACGACGAACTTCCAAAGGCAATTGAAACGGGGAAGAAATACGGGCTTACTACTGAAATGATGGTCAGTTCCGTCAGGGAACTGGATGAAACTTCGGAGAAAGTATTGAAGGCAGCTTCCCGGAACGGGATCCGGCATTACCGTTTGGGGTATTTTAGTTACGATTTTCAGGAAGGGATAGAGGGATCGCTCAGGCGGATTAAAAAGAACCTCGAACCGCTGGCCCGGCTAAACAGGGAACTGGGACTCCAGGCCGGTTACCAGAATCACACGGGAACCCGGGTGGGGTCGCCGATGTGGGATATATGGGAATTGGTAAAAGATTTTCCGGTCAGCCAGATCAGTTCGCAGTTCGATATCCAGCATGCGGTTACCGAAGGGGCCGCTTCATGGCCCCTGGCGCTGCGCCTTTTAAGCAAGAACATTGGTTCGTTGGCCGTCAAAGATTTTACCTGGGAAATACGCAACCGGAAACCACGGATTGTGCCCGTGCCGATAGGGGAAGGCATTGTCGATTTCGGACTTTTCTTTTCGTTGCTGCGCGAATTAAAAATAATTGCCCCGGTGAGCTTACATGCCGAATATCCCTTATTGGACACAAGCGAAGAAAACCTTCCGCTGCTTCAGCAACAAAAAATAATTGTTACAAAACTCCGGAAAGATGTAGACTTTGTCCGACAGCGCCTTAACACGTTATATATTAAATAGATATGAAAATTTCAAGACGCACCTTTTTAAAAAACAGCCTTCTCACGGCAGGTGTTGCCTGTACCATCAGCCCATCGATGCTGGTTGGTTCATGCAATAAAGGCAATCGGGTGAAGACCATCGGTATTAAGCGGGGCGGTGCCAATTTTGAGAGGGAGCCGCTGATCCGG
>CAYNBE010000081.1:0-14373 GCA_964395045.1 uncultured Prolixibacteraceae bacterium
CATTTTTACCTGTTTTTTCGGCCATTTTATTGAAAACGCTGCAAGTTGGGTTAAATCCAGCGTGGCTTGATACTGGAATGCGTGGCAGTAGTTGTTACAACCAGCATTTGTTTCTGTTTCAGCGTCTTCCTGTTGGATAGGGATTCAATCGAAAAATCACATCACCCTATACTGGCAAATTGATTGGTGATAAGATAAATTCTGGGAGTAAATTTTTCATATGAATCTGCAGATTCCTTTCAAGATTCCGAAAATCAGAAGAAGTGTGAAAATGATGGCAGCACCTGAAGGGATATTCAGAAAATAGGAGACTACCAGGCCTGTGAATGTTCCGGCAAAGGCAAAAACGACAGAGAGCAGCATCATTTTACCGAAATCTTTGGTGAACAAATTTGCCGTTGCCTGCGGAAGGGTAAGCATTGCGAGCATCAGGACAATCCCTACGGCCCTGATATTCAGTACTACTACAAGTGCGATCAGGATCTTCAACAGATAGTTCATGAAAGAGACCGGAATTCCAGATGCTCTTGCAAACTCTTCATCAAAGGCAATGTAGAGTATTTCACGGTAAAACCGTACAAAAACCACCACCAGCACACCGATCATGGCCATCATGGCCCAGAGTTCCCGGGGTCTGACCGTCAGGATGTTTCCGAATAGGTAACTCATAAGGTTCGGGGTGTATCCGGGGGTCATGAAAACGAAGATAATCCCCAGGGCCATACCCAGCGACCACCAGATGGCAATGGAAGAGTCTTCCCTGATGTGTATCCTTCGTGAAAAAAGCTGTATGCCCATGGCTGCCACAATGGCAGCAAGGGAAGCACCAAGCAACGGACTCAAGCCCAACAGGAAAGCCAGGCCGATCCCCCCGAAAGAAGCATGGGTGATTCCGCCACTGATAAAAACAATTCTTCGTGATACAATATAGGTGCCGGTGATTCCCGACGATATACTGGTGAACAGGGCAGCAAGGAGAGCTTTCTGAAAAAAGCTGAAAGAAAACAGATGGAAAAAATCATTCATATTCCGGATGTTTCTGAAGGATTGCAAGCGGCACACCACTATGACTGATGACCTGGATCGGGCAGTTATATGCTTTCAGGTCATCCGGGGTGATGCTGTTTGATGCATGGTAATGAAGCCGCCGGTTGACACAGGCAATGGTCCTGACATAGCTTGTAATGGTCCCTACATCGTGCGATACAAGGAGAATCGCCATTTTTTCATTTAGCAACCGCAGTTTTTCAAACAATTCCCCTTCGAACTGGTTGTCAACAAAGGTAGATGGTTCATCGAGAATTAAAACCCTTGGATCGCTGATCAATGCCCTGCAGAGAAAAACACGCTGCATCTGTCCGCCTGAAAGTTCCCCAATTGGCTTTTTTCGAAGGAATTCAATTCCCATTTCAAGAAGGAGTTCATCCGCCCGGTTTTTTTCTTCCCATTTGTTCCTGAACGGAATATTCCGCATCAGCGATCCCGATCGGACCACATCAAAGACAGATATCGGGAACTGCCGGTCGATATTCCTGATCTGGGGAAGGTAGCCGATTGGCCTTTTCAACCGTGGCAAATCCTCCCTGAAGTAAATTTTCCCTTTCTGCGGTTGGATCAGCCCCATGATCATTTTTACCAGGGTAGTCTTGCCTCCGCCGTTTGGTCCGATCATTCCGATAAAATCGTTATCGAAAATCTTGAGATCCACTTCTTCCAGAACAGGTTCCTTATCCCAGGCAAAAGTAACATGGTTAATATGGATCAGTGGTTTTTCCATCAGTTGGAAGCTATTGTGGATGCAATTTCGGTCAAATTCCGGCTCCAGTCAGGATTCAGTGGCCATATCTGAATAATCCTGCCGTTGATTTCACCGGCGAATACACTGGCAAGCTCCCTGTCAAATTCACTTTGGATATAAATTACCCCGATGCCGTTGTCCCGGGCTGCTGAAACCAACCTGGCCAGGTTCGCCGGAGTAGGCTCTTTGCCCCCCTGTTCAATGGAAAGTTGAACAAGTCCGTAATCCCTGGCAAAATAGGTCAGGGAGGGATGATATGTGATGATGGTTTTGCCCTTTGAATGATCGAGAATTTTCCTTATTTCCCTGTCGGTAAAGTCAATTTCTTTTTCGAATTCTTTGAACCTCAGGGAGTATTCATCGTTTCCCGCAGGATTGAGAAGAATCAGTTCCTCCAGTATCCGGGTTGCCATGGCTCTGACATTGGTGGGAGAAAGCCAGGTATGCGGATCGGTTCCGGAATCATTCCCGCCTTTCCCTGGAATCTCTACCTTTACCAGCTCCAGTTTTTCAGACAAGTCAACGATTTTCATACCTGGATTCGTTTCCCTGATCCGGTTACCCCACGATTGTTCAAAGCCAATATATCCCATCCTGAACCACACACCGGCCGATGAGATTTCCTCCATCTGCGCAGGCAGTAGACTGTAGGTTGTCGGATTGGCCCCGTGCGGGATCAGAACGGATACCGTGAAATCATCCCCGCCGATTTTTTCAACGAAAGTCTTCTGTGGCAGGATGGAGACCAAAACTACCGGTTTTCCGGTTTTCCGGCCCGCTGGTGGATTACAACCTGCCATCACTGCCACCAGAAATGCAAGAAAGATTCCTTTCACAAAATATCCCTGTTTCATATATCTTCATATAAGGTTTCCGGTCTTTTGCAAGAGCTGCCCTGTCTGAACAAAAGTAATACTTTGTTGTAATACTTAAGTTGCAGGAACCCCTTATCAGATCAACCTTCATAAAGGTCTTCCAAGCCGGCACATCTCTCGTTTAATGTTGAAATATTTGCATGTATATCAGTATAAATCAATGCAAATTCTTAATTTCAGGCACTCAAATCTTTCACAAATGTTGATTCACTTTCATATCGAATACAAGACTGTTTTCGGTGAGCAACTCATGATTACAGGTTCATTGCCCGCACTGGGGAATGGAAACAGAAACCATTCGGCAGCCATGGAATACTCGGCATCAGGCCATGGTATCTGGACATTTCAGATAGAGACGGATAACCGGAGCGAATTCCGGTACAGATATTTTTTAAAGGATCACAACAACAATACTGAAAAGGATGAATGGGGCGAAGACCGTTATTTTGTACCCGCAGGAAATGAGAAGGAGATTGTTTTTCTCTCTGATCACTGGCGGACAAGGTCAGATCCCGGTTATGCCCTGCTTACTTCGGCTTTTACAAGGGTCATTTTCCGGCAGGAAAAGTTGCCCTTTCAGAAGGTGAACCAAAAGAAAAATGCAACAAATGAAGTTTTGCTCCGGTTCAAGCCCGATGTGGCGCGTATTGCTACGGGGCACCATGTTGCAGTTGCAGCCGGTTCCGGCAGGCTTGGCAACTGGAGCGGGAAGGAAGCACTCACCTTGGGCAATGAAAATTTTCCACAATGGACGGGTGAAGTGATGGTTCCCATATCGGATTTTCCTTTGAAATACAAATATCTGATCAGGAATGGAAAAAACGAACCAATTTTCTGGGAAAGCGGGAATGACAGGGTGGTTGATCTGCCAACCGGATTTGTTCCGGAAATCATGGAAATCAGGAATGAACTACCCAGATTTCCTTTACCAGCTTGGAAAGGCGCAGGATTTGCCATTCCTGTTTTTTCGCTCAGGAGAAAAAACGGATTGGGAGTCGGCGAATTCACCGACCTTCAATTGCTGACCGACTGGGCTGTTGAAACCGGCTTCCGGATGATACAGATTCTTCCCGTGAATGATACGGTTGCACAGCATACATGGCACGATTCATATCCATACGCAGCCATATCGGTATTTGCGCTTCATCCTATTTATATCAACCTTTCCGAAATAGGTCATATCGGTTCAGATATAGTCCGGACCGAAGGCGGGCAGGGACTACTGCTTAACGAATCCGAACAGGTGGACTATGAGACTGTTATGGAAGTCAAATCAAAATGCTTTAAACTGTTATATGATCAGATGAAAGAAGAGTTCCTGGCAGATCCCGAATTTGTGAGTTTCTTCAGGAACAACAGCCATTGGCTGAAACCATATGCAGCTTTCTCTTGCCTTCGTGACCGGTTTAAAACCCCTGATTTCTCGCATTGGGATACGTTTTCCCGGTTTTCAACAGAAATGCTTGAAGAAATTACTGACCCTATGTCGCCTGGTTATGATGACATTGCTATCCATTATTTCATTCAATATCATGCCCATCAGCAACTTTTCCGGGCAGCAGAATATGCCCGGTCGAAAGGAGTGGTGCTGAAAGGTGATTTGCCCATCGGCATTTATCGAAACAGTGTAGATGCATGGATCCACCCTGAGCTTTTCAACATGGATTGCCAGGCTGGTGCCCCTCCCGATGATTTTTCGGAAAATGGGCAGAACTGGCGTTTCCCCACATACAACTGGGAAGCCATGAAACGTGATCATTTTTCCTGGTGGCAACAACGCCTTCAGCACATGGCGGTCTATTTCGACGCTTTCCGGATCGACCATATTCTTGGTTTTTTCAGAATATGGGAGATTCCGATATCACAGGTGCAGGGTTTGATGGGAACCTTTCGTCCGAGTATTCCTTATTCAAGGTCCGAAATTCTTTCAAGGGGTATCTGTTTTGATGAGAACCGTTTCTGCAAACCCTATATCAGGAACCATGTCCTCGATGAGGTGTTTGGTAAGGAAAAAAAATTTGTCAGGAGGAGTTTTCTGAAAGAATATGCTCCCGGATGTTATGAAATAATACCGGGTTTTGCAACCCAGCGAGAAGTGGAAGAGCATCTGGTTTGCCCGGTTGATGCCGGAACAAAAGAAAAGGAAAAGTTTGAAATGATCAAAAAAGGGCTCTTTTCGCTCATCGCTGAGGTGATCTTCCTTGAAAAGAAAGAATCATGGGGTACATTCTATTATCCCCGCCATTCCTTTCATAAGACTTATTCGTACCGTGAACTGGACGAGAATACCCGGTGGAAGCTTGACGAAATCTACATTGATTATTTTTACCGGCGGAATGAAGAGTATTGGTACCGGAATGCAATGAACCGGCTTCCGGCGGTGAAAAGCGCTACCAATATGCTGCTATGCGGTGAAGACCTGGGAATGGTACCTGCCTGTGTGCCTGATGTAATGAACGAACTGGGGATTCTCAGGCTCGAAGTACAAAGGATGCCCAAGGATCAAAACTCTGAATTCGGAAATCCAGCTGAATATCCCTACCTTTCTGTTGCAACTCCATCGTCGCACGATACATCTACCATCCGGGGATGGTGGGAAGAAGACCCTGTGAAAACACAACGTTTTTATAATCAGGTGCTGAAGATCCCTGGAAAAGCTCCTTCCACCTGTTCACCGGACCTGGTATCCCAAGTGATCAGTCAGCATCTTTTATCTTCTTCCATGTGGGCTGTTTTTCCTTTGCAGGATTTGTTCGGAATGGACGATGAACTCAGATTGCCCGATCCACATGCCGAAAGAATCAATGACCCTGGCAATCCGAACCATTACTGGCGATACAGGATACGTTCCAAACTCGAAGATTTGCCCGGTATGGTTGATTTCAACCAAAGACTCCACCGGATGATTGAATCATCAGGAAGAAACCGGATTTATTAAGTTCATGACTGAGAAAATCATTATAGGCGATATTAGCTTACCTAATTTCAGTGCAAACGAAACACTGGTTCAAATTTCCAGCATATAGACCTGTCCGGTTTCAATGTTTTGCAGGAGGTACCGGGTCGTAGCCGCTGGTCCCCCATGGATGACAACGTGCTATCCTTTTGATGGCCAGCCAGAATCCACGGAAAGGTCCATGTATCTTCACGGCTTCCACCGCATATGTTGAACAGGTGGGGACATGCCGGCACGATGCCGGAGTGAGAGGCGAAATGGCATATTTGTAAAAGTAAACGGGGATCAGGATGATCCATCCCAAAACTTTTAACACTGTCTTCATAATTGAATGAAATGAGCATGTTTAGAGAAACAACAAACGGTATGATTAACTTTTACATGCGAATTACCTGCCTACCCTGCCTACCGGCAGGCATGTGTTTCCACTAATTAAACCAAATGAACTTGAAAATTTTAAACACATGAAATTTTCCTGGATCTGGTTGTTTTCCTTCAACCTTCTGATATCAGTCAGGGAAAGTCACGATTCTTTTCTCTGACGTTCATTATTCAACACCGGAACAGGAATTTTGTTTCAGTTCCTGTTCTGAATTACAAAACTAACTTCTTCCCGGCAAATGACTCCATCTGAATGATATGATTTTTGTCTATACGGTGCAGAAAAGTTCATTTTTATTAACTTCGTAAAATTCCGGTGTGGTCTGTTCCTGATCGGATACCGGTTTTTGTCGGACACTAACATTTTTAAATTTGGCCATATCGCTTGAACTGATATTGCTGGTGCTGTCATTCCTGTTTTTCATCAGCATCCTGGCCAGCAAGGCGGGTTTTAAATTCGGAGTGCCGGTGTTGTTGCTTTTTCTGATCATCGGGATGGTCAGTGGAACCGATGGGCTAGGGATACAGTTCGATAATTATCATATTGCCCAGGTCATCGGTACGCTGGCATTGTGCATGATCCTCTTTTCGGGAGGACTGGATACCAAAATGGCTGATATTAAACCCGTTCTCGGTCCTGGGATTGTGCTGGCAACCCTGGGGGTTCTTCTGACGACCCTGATTACCGGTCTGATCATTTGGTGGATTTGCGGTATGACCATGAAAGCAGCCGGGATTGGTTTCCTGACCTCTATCCTGCTTGCTTCTACCATGTCATCCACCGATTCAGCCTCAGTGTTTGCTACATTAAGATCAAAAAAAATCAATATCAGGCAAAACCTGAAACCTCTCCTGGAGCTGGAAAGCGGCAGCAACGATCCGATGGCTTTTTTGTTGACCATCACCTTCATTGAAATTGTAAGGATGGGTGAACAGCCCGGTTTCTGGTTCATCATCGGAAAAGTCGCTTACCAGTTAATCACCGGAGCTGTGGCCGGTTATCTGTTAGGCAAGCTGACGGTGATCATTATCAATAAAATTGAAATCGGTTATGATTCCCTTTACCCCATCCTGGTCTTTACCGCTTCGATATTCATCTATTCTGTCACCTGGTTTCTGAACGGAAACGGGTTCCTTGCAATTTATACGGGAGGCCTGATCATTGGCAATTCCCGGTTTATACATAAAAAATCATCGGTCGGTTTTTTTGACGGACTTGCCTGGCTCAGCCAGATACTTTTGTTCCTGACACTCGGACTTCTGGTGAATCCCAGGGAGCTGCTTCCGGTTCTTCTTCCGGGATTGCTGATCAGTTTAGCCCTCATTTTCGTTTCAAGGCCTATCGCTGTATTTTTATCGTTGTTGCCTTTCAGAAAAATTTCGCCCGGGGGGAAGCTCTTCATTTCATGGGTAGGGCTTCGCGGAGCGGTACCGATTATTTTTGCCATTTACACACTGGATGCCGGAATTCCTGAAGCCAGGTTCATTTTCAACATTGTCTTTTTTACCACCCTGGTATCTCTGGTTGTACAGGGAACCACGCTTGCCCAGGTAGCACGGTGGCTGGGACTTGCCAAAGAGTTCAAGCCATCAAAACCGGTAGATTTTGATTTTGAATCGGACGAGATCAAGTCGGTGAGACTGGAGGCTGTTGTAACAGCAAAAACAGTGGAAAACGGCAATCGGTTGATCGATCTTGCCCTTCCCGAAAAAACTCTCGTGGTTCTGGTGAAACGTGAACACACCTACTTTGTTCCATCTGGAAACACTACCCTGGTTCCCGGCGATAAACTGCTGATGATTACCGACGATTACGAAACACTTGCTGAAAATTGCAGGGAAAGAGGAATTTCGGGTTTCAGGATTACATCATAATCAGAGTGCTTGTTACGTGTATTTAAACCTTTTAATGTTCTTTTTGGGTGTTTTTTCAAATTCTTCGCTTACCAGTTCCATGGAAGCGATGTTCTCATATTTAGGCAGTTCGTGATTCAGTTTTTTGATGTTTTCGTTCATTAGATGAGGAAGCTGGGCTTCGTCGATATTGTCGGCTTTCAACGCTTCCAGATCAGGATAAATGAGTGCTACCAGTTTGTTTTTACGGTCAACAACCACACATTCGGCAACATAGGGCATGTTTGTCAGCTTGGCTTCAAGCTCTTCGGGATAGATGTTTTGTCCCGAAGGGCCAAGAATCATGTTTTTGGATCGGCCCCGGATATAGATAAACTGGTTTTCGTCGGTCACTCCCAAGTCTCCTGTTTTCAACCAGCCGTCGTCGGTGAAAGCCTCACGGGTAGCATGTTCATTCCTGTAATATCCGAGCATGACGTTGTCGCCCCTTACCTGTATTTCGCCCACCTCATGATAGGGATCATGCGATTCGATCCGCATTTCCATTCTGTCGACTAGCCGTCCGGCTGAACCAGGCATGGTCTTGTTCCATGCTTCGTAGCTGATAAGCGGTCCTGTTTCCGTCATCCCATATCCTACCGTAATAGGAAACCTGATCTTTTTGAAAAATTTCTCAACGTCGGCACTGAGGGGTGCCCCCCCAATCACAATTTCAAAGAACCGGCCTCCGAAAGTCTCTGTAAGTTTGGCACGTACTTTATTTAAAATCAGCCCAGATATTCCAGGAATATGAATCAGAAACTTCATTACCGGTTTTTCAAGAGATGGAAGGATTCTTTTTTTGTATATTTTCTCGATAATCAGGGGAACTGATAAAATCAGGTGAGGTTTCACCCTCTGGAATGCCTGTGTAAGAACCTGGGGAGCAGGCATTTTTGACAGGAATGTGATGTGACAGCCCAATGTGACAGGAAAAAGAAATTCAAACAGCAGGCCATACACATGTGCCATAGGCAGGAATGAAACAATTTTATGGTCGGGTTTCAGGGGCATGTGTTCCTGGGCAAAGATGATATTCGACACAAGACTTCGTTCCGGAATCATCACCCCTTTTGTGAAACCTGAGGTTCCCGATGTATAGGAAATGACGCAGCAATCTTCACTTTCCCACTCATGGAAGTTGAGTTCCTTAAGCTGGGAAGGGTTCTTTTTGTAATATGCAAAAGCATCAGCAAGTTTGAATCCGGCATCGGGATCTGCAGATTCATACAGAGAAAAGTCATCCAGCAAAATTACCGTCTGGAGTTCTCCGGCTTTTTTCAAATCAATCTTATCGAGCAGCGATTTTTGTACAAATACGATTTTTGATTCGGAGTGGTTCAGGATATGATTTGTATCGGCCACGCTGAAATCGGGCAAAACGGGAACAACGACGGCTCCTGAGGTAAGGACGGAGAGGAACGAGGTTCCCCAGCGGGCTGAATTCCTGCCTAAAATGGCGATTTTGTCTCCCTTTTTAATTCCGGAAACCTGGTAAAAAAGATGGAGCGATTGGATAATTGAGGCAACATCGCTGTACTTGAAGTCATCCCCATCGTAATCCGAAAAGGCAAGCAGGTCCCAGTTTTCAAGGATTGCTTTCTTGTAAAGCCCTGATAAAGAAACTGTTGTCATGTTTTGGTTCATTTTTGATTCAGATTATCATTGAATCCGGTTTCAATTAGGTGTTTGTACTATGAATAAAAAAAGCAGAACGATTAAAAAAATAAGGTGCAAGATAATGCAGGAAAATGGATTTAGACCGTATGTTCATCAACTTCCGATGAAAAAAACATTCTTTTGTCTATGGAGATAAAACTTTCTAACAATTCAATCCACAATTATCAAAGCTGAAATGCTCATGCGAAATTTTGCCTTAGCTGTTGCTTTCAGATTGTCTACGACGGTGTCGATTCTGGTTACTATGCCGGATTTTCTCCAGTTGCATCTGGTCAGACCAGGATTATTCCTGGTGTGCTGCGAGCAGGATTTCCAGGATTTTCTTCCCTGCGGCTGCAACACTGGTTCCGGGTCCGAAGATGGCCACAGCGCCGGCATCATACAGGAACTGATAATCCTGCGGAGGGATCACCCCTCCCACAATGACCATGATATCGTCGCGCCCCAGCTTTTTAAGCTCTTCGATAACGGCCGGGACAAGGGTTTTGTGACCTGCGGCCAGGGAGGAAACCCCGAGAACATGAACATCGTTTTCGACCGCCTGTTTGGCGGCCTCCTCCGGAGTCTGGAAAAGGGGTCCCATGTCGACATCGAACCCGATATCGGCATATCCGGTGGCCACTACTTTGGCTCCGCGGTCATGTCCGTCCTGCCCCATTTTTGCGATCATGATCCTTGGCTGGCGCCCTTCAAGGGCTGCAAATTTTTGTGCAAGCTCCTGCGCCTCCCTGAATTCCGATTTGTTGTTTGCTTCTGATTTATACACGCCTTCAATAGTTCTGATGACAGCTTTATAACGTCCGGCCACCTTTTCACAGGCATCGGAGATTTCGCCCAGCGATGCGCGTTTTGCGGCAGCTTCGATAGCCAGTTCCAAAAGGTTCCCCTTGCCCGTGGCGGCGCATTGGGTGAGTGCATCCAATGCAGCCCTTACTTCAGTTTCATTTCGCCCGGCACGCAGTTTTTTCAGCCTTTCAATCTGAGACAACCTGACTGCCGTGTTGTCAATTTCCAGAATGTCGATCGGTTCTTCTTTTTCAAGCCTGTATTTGTTCACTCCCACAATGGTTTGTGCGCCACTGTCGATTTTTCCCTGTGTGCGGGCTGCTGCTTCTTCGATACGCATTTTAGGAATTCCGGTTTCAATGGCTTTGGCCATTCCTCCCAGTTTTTCAACTTCTTCGATCAATTCCCAGGCTTTATGGGCAATTTCATGGGTCAATGATTCAACATAAAAGGAACCGGCCCAGGGGTCTACACTCCGGCAGATTTCGGTTTCCTGCTGCAGGTACAACTGGGTATTCCGGGCAATCCGGGCAGAAAAATCAGTGGGGAGGGCAATGGCTTCATCGAGTGCATTGGTGTGGAGGCTTTGGGTATGTCCCAGTGCGGCAGCCATGGCTTCGATGGCAGTACGTCCCACATTGTTGAAAGGATCCTGTTCGGTCAGCGACCAGCCTGATGTCTGGCAATGGGTGCGGAGGGCCAGCGATTTGGGATTCTTGGGATTAAACTGTTTGACCAGTTTGGCCCAAATCATCCGGGCTGCCCGCATTTTTGCTATTTCCATGAAATGGTTCATCCCCACAGCCCAGAAGAAGGAAAGCCTTGGGGCAAAAGAATCGATATCCAATCCCGCCCGGATTCCGGTACGCAGATATTCCAAACCGTCGGCCAGGGTGTATGCCATCTCAATATCGGCGGTAGCTCCTGCTTCCTGCATGTGATACCCTGAAATGGAGATGGAATTGAATTTCGGCATTTTGGCGGAAGTGAATGCAAAAATATCGGCAATGATCCGCATGGAAAACTCCGGCGGATAAATGTAGGTGTTCCGCACCATGAATTCCTTCAGAATATCATTCTGAATGGTACCTGCAAGTTGGTCTAATGAGGCCCCCTGCTCCAGGGCAGTTACAATATAGAATGCCATGATGGGCAGCACGGCTCCGTTCATGGTCATCGACACCGACATTTTGTTCAGGGGAATCTGGTCGAAAAGAATCTTCATATCGAGGATTGAATCGATGGCAACACCCGCTTTTCCCACGTCGCCCACCACCCTTGGATGGTCGGAATCGTAGCCCCGGTGGGTTGCCAGGTCAAAAGCCACTGACAGCCCTTTTTGCCCGGCGGCCAGGTTGCGCCGGTAAAAGGCATTCGACTCTTCGGCGGTCGAAAATCCGGCATACTGTCGGATTGTCCAGGGTTGCATCACATACATGGTGGAATAAGGGCCCCGCAGGTATGGAGGAATTCCTGCCGCATAGCTGAGGTGCTCCATTCCCTCCAGCTCTTCTTTGGTGTATACGGGTTTTACCGGAATCATTTCCGGAGTGGTCCACTCTGTTCCGGGAGTCGCTCCTGCCGGATAGCCTGTATTTGATTCAAAAATGTTAATTTGCCTGAAATCTGGTTTCATATAAATACTTTTATAAACACGAAGACTCAATGACACGAAGTTCAGAAATAGCCGTTTATTTTTCTTTTTAAACCTTCTTTGAGAAGTGGAACATTAAAATTAATCAGGTATCCAAGCTTTTTATCTGCCAATTTTAAATAGGTAAGCAGTTGCACTTCGTGTACCGGCATTAAAATTTCAACTGCTTTCAACTCAATTACAATTTCATGTTCTACCAATAAATCTAATATGAATTCCTTGTCCAGATGCTTCCCTTTATAGATAACAGGTAATTTAACCTGGCTTTCTACATAAAGGTCGCGAGATTTCAACTCCTGAACCAGACAATATTCATACACCGATTCAAGTAATCCGGGCCCCAATTCCTTATGTACCTCGAATGCGGCATCCACAATTAGTTTTCCAAATCTTTCTATTTCGTTTTTAGAAATCATCTCAGTGCCTTGGTGCCTTTGTGTTTAAATAATCATTCTCTGATATTTCAACAATTCCTCAAGGAGATTGGACCTGATATGAATGAAGTTTGATACCCCCAAAGCTTCGAGACTGGGACGGCAGGCCGGATTCCCGGCCACAACAAGGATTTCTTTTTTCAGTAGGGGTAACAAAGCTGGTACGTATTCAGCATATTCATCGTCGGAGCTGCAGACAACCACAATTTCGGCACCGGCTTTTCTGGCCGAATGAAGACCATCTTCCACGTTTATGAAACCTAAGTTGTCGATCACCTCAAATCCGGCAACGGAGAAAAAGTTGCAGCTGAACGTAGCTCTGGCTTTCCGCATAGCAGGGTCTCCGATGGTAAGCATAAAAGCAGCAGGACGTTTATGAGAACGTGAAAACAGATCGGTACGGTACCGGAGTTCTTCCAGTTTTTGCCCGGCCCTGGCTGGTTTCAATGTTTCCACTTCTGCATCTGAGGCTGTCAGATCAAGAGGGCGAAACACTGTTTCATCCAGTTTTTCGGTTATTACTTCCGCGTTGTTTGGAAACTGGTTGACTCCAAGCAAATTTTCGCGCCTTAACGAAAAATTCAGTTCGCGTCGGGCTGCTGTTTCTTTGATCTGTTTTTGAATAAATCCTTCCCGGAAAGCGGCAACAAATCCACCTCTTTCTTCCGTTTCAAGGAATAATTTCCAGGTTTGTTCCGCCAGCTGGGCTGTAAGGTTTTCGATATAGTAGGAACCACCGGCCGGATCGGTGATCTTGCCGATATGCGCTTCCTCCTTCAAAAGAATCTGCTGATTGCGGGCAATCCGTTCAGAAAATTCCGAAGGATCGGAATAAATGGCATCAAAAGGGATCACAGCAATCGAATGGACACCTCCAAGCGCCGCCGACATCGCTCCGGTCTGGGTTCTCAGGAGGTTGACGTAAGGATCATATATGGCCAATTGATAGGAAGCGGTTTCGACATGAACGGTCATTTGGCAGCAGGAATCCTGCTCGGGACCGAAAGCTTTTACAAGATGTGCCCATAAAAGGCGGCCGGCGCGAAATTTTGCAATTTCCATGAAATAGTTGTTGCCCACGCTCAGGTTGAATTTGATCCTTTGAGCTGCTTCACCGGCAGGAACCCCTGATTCGGTCAGGCGTGAAAGATATTCCGATCCCATGGCAAGTGAAAAGGCAAGCTCTTGTACGGCAGAAGCCCCACAGTTACCGAACAGTTTCCCGTTAACTCCAACGACTCTGTGCTGTGGAAGTCGGGACGACAAATCAATCAATTTCTTCAGCCGGACAAACGTATGGTTTTCTGCTCCTTCCGGAAATACCCCCTTCAACATCCAATCTGACAACGGATCGTAGAGCGCTGAAGAAATTACTTTGTCAGCATCCCATCGTCCCGATAGGATGAAATCCGAAAATGCCTGTGTTACGCCGGCATTGTTGAATGAAGTGACAAAATTGATCTCGGCTGCTTCCGGACAGATATCTTTTAGCAGGATTGCAAGGCTGTCTACATCGGCGGGGGTGTTGCTGTTCAGGACAAATCCGATGGAAGTTGCTCCTTTCCCAAGAATCTCAAGGGCTTTCCTATTTGCTTCGACGAAATCTTCCACCACGATATCCTGCCTGATCAGCCAGTCATTCACGGCTGAATTTCCCCTGACGAAAGGAAACACTCCGGGCATGGCGGTCAGAAATTCAAGACCCTGCAAATTTTCAGCCCGGTAATAGGGTCTTACGGGAAATCCCTCATTGGTTCTCCAGACCAGGGTCTTTTCGTAATCTTTGCCTTTGAGGTCAGCTGCTATTTTTTCTTCCCATTCCCGGGTTGTAACCGGGGGAAATTCGGAAAATAGTCTACCGGATATTTTATTCATTTTACTTACATTAAAAACGGGTGCAAAAATAACCTTTTTAG
>CAYNBE010000082.1:0-14299 GCA_964395045.1 uncultured Prolixibacteraceae bacterium
ACATTTCTGAGGATATTCTCAGGGATGGACGCAAATCTTTCGAAAACGCCCTCCCCACTACCAGTGCGGTGACCAATGTAGATACGACTATATGGGGAAGAATTTCAACCCAGCAGTCACTTGTCAATGCATTTGACAACAATTCGGGGGCGAGAAAATTCCAGGACCTCGGGATGGATGGAATAAATGATGACGATGAAAGGAGTTTTTATTCTGCCTATTTGAATGAACTGAGTTCTGTTGTGTCACCCCAGGTTTTTGAAAAATTCAGGAACGATCCTTCACAGGACAATTACCATTATTACCGGGGAAGTGATTATGACCAGCAGGAACTGGGGATTCTGGAGCGTTATAAAAGATACAACGGACTGGAGGGGAATTCACCCACAACTGAGATGTCGCCTGAATCATACCCAACTTCGGCTTCGACCCTTCCCGACATGGAAGATATCAACAGCGACAACACCCTGAATGAATATGAAAGGTATTACCAATACAGGGTGAGCCTTCGCAGAGAAGACCTTTTACTGGGTAAAAACCACATTAACGATATTAAAACAAGCCGCGTGCAGCTTAAAAACGGGCAGATCGGCGAGGTTAAGTGGTACCAGTTCAAGATTCCGGTCCGGGAATATGACGCAGTATACGGTTCTATCAGCGACTTCAAGTCCATCCGTTTTCTGAGAATGTTCCTGCGCAGTTTCAACAACCCGGTTGTCCTGCGTTTTGCCACACTCGACCTGGTCAGAGCCGACTGGAGAAGGTATACCCGTTCGCTTGCCGAACCCGGTACTGCGGTTTCAGCCAAAACCTCTTTTGATATCTCGGCTGTCAATATCGAAGAAAACGGCAGCAAGTCTCCGGTCAATTATATCCTGCCTCCCGGGATCGACAGGGTAATCGATCCTGCCAATCCCCAGCTCAGGCAGCTGAACGAACAATCGATGGTATTGAAAGTCACCGATCTTGAACAAGGCGACGCCCGGGCAGCTTACAAAAGCATTTATATGGATTTCAGAAGGTACAAGAGGCTGAAGCTAGAAATCCATGCCGAGGAAATGGAAGGTTACCCGGTCGAAGACGATGAGCTCACCTTCTTTCTCCGGCTCGGTACAGATTATATCTATAATTATTATGAATATGAAGTGCCATTGAAACTGACCCCTCCGGGCCGTTATAATGGAGATATACCTGCCGACAGGTACGAGGTGTGGCCCAACGAAAACAGAATCGATATACCCCTGGAGCTTTTCGTGAATGCGAAACTCGACAGGGATGCCGATATGAGAAAAGGCAACTCGTCATTGACACTGCAGGATATTTATGAAGAGATTCACCAGGGGTGGAACAACAATAAAAACCGGATCAGGCTGAAAGGAAGTCCCAATCTGGGGGGTGTCCAGGTGATGATGATGGGTATCCGACATAAAAAGAAAACATTGAATACTGGATCCCGGTCGGTGGAAGTATGGGTGAATGAACTCAGACTGGATGATTTTGATGAATCGGGGGGTTGGGCTGCCAACGCCAGGGTCACTGCCCGCCTGGCCGACCTCGGGACCATTACCATGGCAGGAAGGACACGTTCGGCCGGATTCGGAAGCATCGACCAGAACATAAACCGGCGCAGTCTTGACAACCTGACCGAATTTGATATCGCCACTTCGGTCGATCTGGGCCGTTTTTTCCCAAAAAACCTGGGAGTAAACATTCCCCTTTACTATGGCTATTCCAAAAGCAATAAAACCCCGATGTACGATCCGCTGAATCCCGACATTAAACTAAAAGAATCTTTGAAGAGAACCGAGTCGGAACATGACCGGGATTCAATCAAACAAATTGCCGAGGAACTTGTAGTCAGAAAAAGCCTGAACCTGACAAATATAAGAATCGATCCGCAGTCTGAAATCCCGAAACCCCCGAAATTGTGGAGCCCGGGGAATTTTGCCCTGACCTATTCGTACAACGAAATTTTCAGGAGGGATATCAATACAGAATTTAATATTGATAAGACATACCGGGGGATGTTTTCCTATAATTTTACAACCCAGCCTAAACTTGTTTCGCCTTTTTCAAAGGTACAGATACTGCAGAAGGGACCCCTGAAAATGCTCGGGAATTTGAACTTCTATCCGCTTCCTTCACAGATTTCGTTCAGGACCGATCTTTACCGACGTTACAATGAAGTTCAGACCAGAAACATTACCAATCCTGGAATGATTTTACCAAGGACATACGAGAAAGATTTCCTCTGGAACCGATATTTCGACCTGAGATATGATGTAACCCGCAACCTGAAGGTCGATTTTTCAAACCGGAGCACCTCGAGGATCGATGAACCTGAAGGCAGAATTAACAGGAGGGATGACGATTATGAGTGGAAACGTGATTCCATTGTTTCCAACCTGATGGACCTGGGACGACCGGTGTTGTATAATCACAATGTGAATGCAACATACATGCTCCCGATTAACCAGATCAAAATGCTGAATTTCCTCAGTGCATCGGCCACCTACCAGGGAACCTACAACTGGTCAGCCGGACCTGTCACCGCCGACACCATCCGGCTGGGTAATACCGTTGAGAACTCCTCCAATATTCAGCTCACAGGGAATCTCAGCCTGACTTCGCTTTACAACCTTATACCCTATCTGAAAAAACTGGAGACGAAATTTCAAAACACCGGACGGAGTTATTATGGCAGGGGAATCCAGCAGATGGGATCTATGGGCAGGCAACCACAGCAGCAGCCTCGTCAGCAACCTGTGAAAGAACCTGATCCGGAATACAATGCTTCCAATGTCAGGTTGGTGGCAGGACGCCGCGATACCATCGTGCATAAGCTGAACCTTAAAAATGTCACTGTGAAAATTACTGACAAAAACGGTTCTCCGATTGCCGGAAAATCATATCCGGTTGACAGGAACCGGGTGGAGATCATTCCTTCGGTTAGTGCTGAAACTGCTGATATCAAGGTGATCGGCAAGCCTGAAAAGAATATCCTTCAGGATGTCATCGATCTGACACTTCGGATGGCTACAGGAATTCGAAATGTCTCGTTCAGTTATTCCATTTCCGGTGGGTCGGTGCTCCCGGGATATCTACCTGAACCTGTGTTTTTCGGGACCGGGAAATACACTCCCGATATGGATTATCCGGGAAGCACATTTGGGAGCCGTTATGCCCCAGGTTTGCCCTTCCTTCTCGGATGGCAGGATCGGCGGTTTGCACAAAGTGCGGGAGAAAAGGGATGGATTACAAAAGACCCGTTGCTGAATTCGCCTTTCGTTTTCAACCGGAATGAACGCATATCGATCCACGCCGATGTGGAACCGTTGCCTGACCTGAGAGTGGATGTGAATGCCGACAGGGCCATGTCAAAAAACCTCAGCGAATTCTACCACTTCGATGGAGCCAATGGGACTTTTAAAGCCGAAAACCTTTCTGAAAGAGGCAATTTCAGCATGTCGGTGCTAACCTGGGGAACTGCTTTCTTTGCCATTGGTAAAGAAGATGTTCATCGGTCAGAAGCATTTGAGAACCTGAAGGAAAACCGCCTGATCATCGCCAAAAGGCTTGCCGCACGACGTCCTGCTGCAAACGGATATGACCCGGGGGCCATTCTTCCCGAAACCGGATTTCCCGACGGATATGGCCCTACCTCGGTTGAAGTGCTGGTCCCGGCTTTTCTGGCTGCCTACCAAAACATTGATCCTTATAAGGTTTCACTCGGGATGTTCCCTTCGATTAAATATATCAGACCCAATTGGAGGGTTCAGTATGAGGGAATGATCTCAAAAATCCCCAAGCTGAATGAGATCCTGAGAACCATGAGTTTTACCCACTCTTACCGGTCGAGTTACAACGTCGGTTCGTTTCTGACCAATCTGAATTATCTGGCTGAAGAAGACGGATTCAGCTACGTGCGTGACATTCAGAATAACTTTCTTCCCGCATTTGAATTTAATTCGGTCAGCATTACGGAAGCGTTCAATCCGCTGATCAATATGGACATCACCTGGCTGAACGATCTGACCACCCGGACCGAAATCAACAGAACACGGAGCATATCCCTCTCTTTTTCAAATAACCAGCTGACAGAAGTGCTAAACAACGAATATATTATCGGCGTAGGTTATCGGTTTACCAGGATGGACCTCATCCTTAAAACAAAGAACAGCCAGCGTTCTTATTCCAATGATCTGACCATCAGGGCTGACCTTTCATTCAGGAAGAACAAGACCATCCTTCGCCGCCTGGTTGAAAACACCGATCAGCTGACAGCGGGACAGAATGCGATAACCATTAAAACCACTGCCGATTATATGCTGAGTGATCGTTTCCAACTCAGGTTGTATTATGATAAAATTATCAACCAGCCTTTTGTTGGATCATTCCAGACTTCGAACACAAACTTCGGGGTCAGCTTCAGGTTTACCCTTGCACAGTGATCCGGTAGCCTGCCGGGCTGATGTCAGACCACAGTAAAAACATTCACCTGAATTTTACGTAAAAAGAGTGAATTCTGTAAAATAAACCCGCCATGAGAACAGTTTTCGTCCTCTTCATTGTGCTCCTGGCTTCATGTGCAGGCCAAAAGAAACTTGCAAGTGTTACAATCGACAATCAGGAAAACACAGGAACCGATTCAGTCGAATATGAACTGATTGTTTTTGATCCCGATTTTGAATCATGGTACCTTTCCCATAGCAAACCCGACTGGTATTTTTCACAAAGCTATTACGAAATGTGGAACAGGCAGTATGTTTCCGCCTGGAACAACAAAGCCATGAATCCGAAGTACAGCCGTTTTTTCGAAACAACCATTGATTATGATCCCTTTGTCGATTATGGTTTGGAACTGAACCACCGGCTTTTTTACTATTTCATGTTCGTGGAGAACAGGCTGAAGATCCCCATTCTTCCTCCGGGGATGGGCCCCAGGATTATATTATAGCTTTTCTCTGTCATTCCTGAGAATGGTGAGGCGGGTATCGTCGAAATATTCACAGGCAGTGATGTTCCCTGTTATTTCCGGTGCGCGGGTCCCGCCGAAAGCCATCCCGGTCCCCTGGTAAATATGCGCCTCGTCCCATAAATTTTTCTCAATGAAACTTCGGAGGGTAAATGCCCCTCCTTCCACCATCAGTGATTGAACCTGACATTTATACAAATATTCAAGGATTTGTGCGAGGATATCGTGGTTGAAATCAATAGCGGTATATTTGATATGACCATGGGTTTCGTTCCGGAGGCCATTGAATATAACTGTGTCTGAGTTCCGGTCAAACACCCTGAGCGACCGGGGAAGCCGGCATGACCGGTCGATGATGATTCTCAGCGGATTTTTACCACTCCAGTCCCTCACCGTCAGGGCCGGATCATCGGTTGAAGCGGTGGTTGTTCCGATCAGGATAGCATCGACTTCTGCCCGGCATTTATGGACAAAACGGCGGGAGAGCTGGTTTGAAATCCAGAATCTCTTTGCACGTTCATCTCTCTTTAAGGTCAATCCGATAAAACCGTCAGCGGTTTGGGCCCATTTGAGCAGGATATAGGGGCGTTTTTTAATATGGAAAGTAAAGAACCGGCGGTTTAATTCGATGCACTCTTTTTCGAGAATACCTGTCCTGATTTGAATACCAGCCTTAGTTAGCACTTCAATCCCTTTTCCTTCCACCAGGGGGCAGGGATCCGGAGTGCCAATGACAACCTGCGGGATCTTCATACGGAGGATCAGGTCACTACAGGGTGGGGTCTTTCCGAAATGAGCACAGGGTTCCAGTGATACATACAGGGTGCTGTCCTTCAGAAATTCCTGGTGCCTGACCGATGCCACGGCAATAACCTCAGCATGTGGCCCGCCATATTCGTGATGGTATCCTTCCCCGATGATTTTGTCATGGCGGACAATGACACAACCCACCATCGGATTGGGTGAAACCATCCCTGATGCCAGGCCTGCCAAAGAGAGGCACCTTTCCATATATTTTTCATGATCCACTGTATGACGGAAAAATTAACTTTGTCAAAAATAGTACAATGCGCCAGACAATTCAATTTATCAGAAAGGAATTGCACGATTTGTATCCCCCTGCGGAAATTGAAGGGATAATCCGCCATATTTTCCATGAGATAAAAGGTTATACACTCACCGACCTTATTTTAAAAAGCAATGATACTTTGAATGAACAAGACCGGTCCCGGATTGGTGGATTCGTCGAAAAATTGAAAAAGTATGAGCCGGTGCAATACATCACCGGACATACCTCTTTCTTCGGATTAAAAATCGGGGTAAATCCTGACGTACTCATCCCAAGGCCTGAAACCGAAGAACTGGTGAATTGGATTGTTTCTGAAACAAACAGCCATCCATCAGATATTCTCGATATTGGAACAGGAAGCGGTTGTATTGCCCTTGCATTAAAGAACCGATTTAGGGACGCTAAGGTTTCTGCCTGTGATATTTCAGACAAAGCCATTTACACCGCAAGGCAAAATGCCAGGTACTCGGAGCTCGATGTACGTTTTTTTATTGCCGATATCCTAAAATGGAAGGATTACGGTGACTGGGTTAAATCAGATATCATCGTCAGCAATCCTCCCTATGTGTGTGATGATGAGAGAGCTGCGATGGGCAGGAATGTACTGGATTACGAGCCTTACCATGCCATTTTTGTGCCCGATCAACAGCCTTTGATTTTTTATTCACACATTATTGATTTCTCTCGTTGCTGGATTAAAAGGGGAGGGATATTGTACTTTGAGATCAACTGCCGGTATGTATCCGATATTTGTGGCCTGATGGCGGAATCGGGTTTTAAAAATATCGAAATACAGCGTGACCTGAACGGCCGGGACAGGTTTGTCAGGGGAAAATTCCTGTAAAAGGTATTAAGCCGTTGCCGGTTTTGGAACAGTGAAAATATCCTGCACATTTTTTCCGGAAGAAACCGCATAACAATCTTTTTCATAAATTGCATCCGATATGTCGGATGCTTTGATTGCCTGATTTGAGAAAACTGATAAACAATATTTTATTGAGTTTCAATCTGGTAGCCGCACTAGCACTTCTGGGATCCTATACGGCACAGTATTTTCCTCCCGACAGTTGGTGGGCGCCTTCCATATTGGGTTTAATATTCCCGTATCTGCTGGCCGTCAATCTACTGTTTGTTGTTGTCTGGCTGATCATAAAGCTAAAGTTCACCCTTTTATCCATTGTTGTTCTTTTTGCGGGCTGGAACCTAATAGAAAGGTTTTATCAGTTTGGTGGAAAGGAGACTGATGAACCTGGCATCCGTGTGATTTCATACAATGTCAGGAAATTCATGGGCAACAGTAAAACCCCCTCAAAAGAAAATGCTGCAAAGATCACCAGTTTCTTAAAAGAAAACGAACCTGATATCATCTGTTTGCAGGAGGTGATGCTACGGTCGAAAAACATTTTCGACCTGGAAAAGACAATCAGGGATTTTGCCCATATTGACCACTACCAGTATGCAAGTGGTTCAAGCCGGTTGGGTTCGGTTACCATGACGCGGTATCCCATTGTCAGGATGCAGGAAATCAGGTTTGAGAATTCGGTGAACATTGCCATTTGTACCGATATTGTCATTCATCCCGATACATTCCGGATTTTCAATGTACACCTTCAATCTTACAGGATCGACCCGGAACAGTACGACTTCATTGGGACACCTGCCATAAAAGGCCGGAAGAAGATCGGGGATTTGATCGAACTGAGTTCCAAATATATTGCGGCCACGCAGAAGAGAGCTATCCAGGCACGAATGATCCGGAAAAAAATTGATGAATCACCCTACCCGGTCGTTGTATGCGGCGATTTCAACGACACTCCTGCATCCTATTCATACCGGAAAACCAGAGGATCGCTCCGCGATGCATTCGTTTCATCGGGAAAAGGCATCGGACAAACCTATGTGGGAAAATTACCCTCGTTCAGAATTGATTTTATTTTCCACAGCCGGGGAATCGAGAGTTTTAACTTCACGACGTTTCCGGTTTCGTACAGCGATCATTTGCCGATAATGTGCGAAATGAAGACCAGAAGAAATAGATATCACTAAATTCCGCTGAGAATTTTCAAGGCAACTGTTTTGTCTTTTTTTAGCTGTGCGATCAGGGCATCTTTATCGGGAAATCGGATTTCGTCCCTTATTTTATCATGGAAGATCAGGGTTATTTCTTCACCGTACAGAATTTTGTTGAAATCAAAGATATTCACTTCGATGCTCCTCGCATCGGCATTTTGATTGAAAGTAGGCCTTGTGCCGATGTTCAGCATTCCGCCTTTCAGTTTTCCTGAGATCCTGATTTTGACTGCATAAACCCCATACCCTGGGATGAGTTTTGCAACATCGGTCGCTTCGATGTTTGCTGTTGGAAAACCGATCTTCCTTCCTATTTTCCTTCCTTCTACCACTTTCCCATGCAATTCATAGGGATAGCCCAGATAACGGTTGGCCAGCCTGATATTGCCCGATTCAAGTGCATCCCTGATCCTGGTAGAGCTAATATTGACATGATCGACCAGCATCACATCGAGCTGTTCAATCCTGATCCGGTGTTTTTCTGAGTATTCCCTCAGATATTCGAATCCCCCTTCCCTGTTATGTCCGAATTTGTGGTCATACCCTACAACCAGGCATTTTGTATTCATCCCGGCGATCAGGATTTCGTTCACGAATTCGTTGTACGTCAGTTTTGAAAATTCAATGGTAAATGGGAAAACCATCAGATGATCAATCCCTGTCTGGGAAAGAAGAAAGGCTTTTTCCTGAAGGGTGGTCAGCAGGCGGAGATTGTGCTCATCGGGAAACAACACCTGACGGGGATGTGGATGGAAGGTAAAAACAACCGATTCTCCTCCTGTCTCTGCGGCAATGGTTTTGAGTCTTTCCAGTACTTTCCTGTGCCCCAGATGAACGCCGTCGAAAGTGCCAATCGTCACCACCGGTTTAACGGCTTTAAACTGCTGCAAATCGTAATAGATTCTCACCTCTTTTAACTTGTTTCCAAAAGTATAAAATAATTATCTTCGCACCGGGATATTTGTATTCGGTGGATTTTATTAAATTTTTGTTATCCAATGAAAAAATCCTGCATAAAAGATTATCTGAAAATCGTATTCTGTTTCTTTACCCTTTTGATCTCGGGCTGCAACCGGCCTGAAAAATCGGAAATAAGCGGAAAGATCACAAATGCCGGGCGAAAGATGATCTATCTTGATGAACTCAACGTGGCGGGAGCAAAACCGGTCGATTCAGTCAGAATCGGATCGGACGGAGAATTTGTACTGAAACAACAGGTTAAAATACCTACTTTTTATCTGCTCAAATTGTCGGAAAACAATTTTATTACCCTGCTGATCGATTCAGCCGAGAAAGTTGTTATTGAAGCCGATGCGGTTAACTTTTCGCGCGATTATTCTATTTCAGGGTCACCCGGTTCAGAACTGGTCAAACAGTTGAACCAAAAACTTAACAGGACCAAACAAAAACTCGATTCGATCTCGTCACTTTTCTCCATTTACGAGAAAAGCCCTGATTTTGAGAAAATGAAGGTTGAATGGAAAGATGCATATGACAGGATTGTTCAGGACCAGGTAAAATACTCAACAGATTTTGTGTCGCAGCATCCGTTTTCCATGGCGAGTGTCCTGGCCCTTTATCAGAAGTTCGACGATGACAACTATGTGGTCCGTGACCTGCAGGCCCTGAGAATTGCAGCTTCGGCACTGAATTCATTCTACCCTCAATCTGAGCATGTGAAGGCACTGTATAACAATACGCTTCAGCTGATATCGCAGGAGCGGGCTGCCAGGATGAGAAAGTTCATCGACGAGAAAGGGCAAAACAGCCCCGACATCGTACTTCCCGACAGGGAGGGTAAAAAGGTGGCCTTGTCTTCGTTCAGAGGAAAACATGTGCTGGTGCATTTCTGGTCAGCTCTCGATCAGAATTCCAGAATTGTAAATCCCGTACTGGTTGAAATTTACAAGAAATATAAAAACAGAGGATTTGAGATTTTTCAGGTGAGTGTCGACAAAAACAGGGAAGAGTGGATCGAAGCTATCACCCTTGACAACCTGACATGGACGAATGTCGGTGATATGGAAGGATGCCTGCAAGCTGTCACCAGTTACAATGTTCAGTCAATCCCGTGTAATTATCTGCTTGATCCTGAGGGTGCCATCATTGGCAAAAATCTGTTCGGTCCTGATATTGACAAGACTTTATCGGGAATTTTCCGGAAATAAATTCACAGGAACTGCGTTGCACTCTTTCCTGTTGATGGTAAATTTTAAGTAAATTGGATGCCGGTTTGCACATCGAGAAGAAAATATACTTTGTTTCGGATGTACATTTGGGAGCACCTGCCCTGAAAGACAATAAATTCCGTGAGGCCCTTTTCGTCAGGTGGTTGGATGAAATCACTCCTGATGCAGCTGAGATTTACCTGATGGGTGATATTTTTGATTTCTGGTTTGAATACAAATCGGTTGTTCCACGGGGATTTACACGGGTTTTGTCCAAACTGGCTGAATTGACCGAAAATGGAATTCCGGTCCATTTTTTTACCGGAAACCACGATGCCTGGGTCTTTGACTACCTTCCCTCGGAAACGGGCGTAATCCTTCACAGGGAGCCGCTTCAAACGGAATTGTTCGGGAAGAAGTTTTTTCTTGGACACGGCGATGGCCTTGACCCTGGTGACAAAGGATACCTGATTCTCCGGAAGATTTTCACCAGCAGGACCGTGCAACGTTTTTTTTCATGGTTACATCCCAATATTGCATTCAAAATTGCCCATAAATGGTCGGAATTCGGAAGAAAGTCGAAAAGCATTGCCGGCGATGATTTCCGGAATGAAGAGGAAGGAATTTTTAAATTTGCAGAATCTGTAATCCGAAGCGGGCATATTGATTTTTTTGTGTTCGGGCATAGGCACCGCATAGCCGATATGAAAGTTGGAGTCAGTTCCAGGATGATCTTGCTCGGGGAGTGGATCGAATCCTTTTCATTCGGAATATTTGATGGAGAACAATTTACAGTGAACAAATATCTAAACAGAAACGTTTAACCGGCGAAAGCAGTCGTTCCATGAAAGGTCAACTTTATACTGTTATCATCAGTTCGGGTAGTTATATCCCTCCTGTTGTTATTTCAAACGAACATTTTCTGGAGTCCCGTTTTTATGATCCCGCTTCACATACACCGTTTGAAAAGGACAACGAGGAGATCATTGAGAAGTTCAGGGAAATTACCAATATTCATGAAAGGAGGTATTGTGCCCCACACGAAACAGCTTCGTCGATTGGATACGAAGCAGCACGGAATGCACTTGCTGATTCGGGCATTGATCCTGAATCGCTCGATTTTATCATAGCAGGTCACAACTTTGGGGAAGCAACCAATGAGAATCCACGCATTAGCACATTGCCGTACCTTGCCGCCAGGATCAAGCAAAAGCTGGGAGTCAGGAATCCTGCCACCTTTGCCCATGATGTAATCGCCGGTTGCCCGGGCTGGGTCCAGGCACTGATCATCGCTGATATGTACCTGAAAAGCGGACTTTACAGGCGTGGACTGGTAGTGTCTGCCGATGTGACAAGCAGGGCTGCTGATCCATTTGACCGTGATGCCATGATTTTTAGTGATGGTGCCGGAGCAGTCGTTGTTGAATCGGTGCAGAGCGAAGAACCCGTAGGGATATTGTCACACGCAGCTCAGACCGATGCTATGGAATCGGATTATCTTGTAATGGACCGTTCACTGAACCCTGACTTTAAAAACGATGATTTATTCATCCGGATGCAGGGGCATAAAGTATATGTGTACGCACTGACAAATGTTCCGAAGGTTGTCAAGCGAAGTCTGCAGTTGGCAGGGCTTACATTGACTGATGTGAAAAAAGTGCTTATCCACCAGGCGAATGAAAAAATGGACCAGGCCATTCTGGAAAGGATATTTAAACTGTATAAAATAAGGGATATACCTGAAAATATAATGCCCATGACCATCAGTTACCTGGGAAACTCCTCGTCGGCCACTATTCCTACTTTGTATGATCTGATTGCGAGGGGGAAACTGGAGAATCACAGTTTCGGAAAGAATGATGTGATTCTTTTAACATCGGTAGGAGCTGGGATGATGATCAATTCGGTGGTATACAGGATGCCATCATAACCCCTGCCGGATCATGGTCTCTGTTCAGCTGGCTTTTAACCTTTTAAGATCGGAGCGGGAAAGCTTTTCTTCGGCGTATTTCTGGGTAACCTGCAGCGAATGAAGTTCCTGGGAAGGGGCATGGAACATGGCATCGGTCATGATCGTTTCACAGATCGAACGAAGTCCCCTGGCACCCAATTTAAATTCGACCGCTTTGTCAACTATATAAGAGAGCGCCTCCTCATCGAATTTCAATTGTATCTTGTCAAGTTCAAAAAGCTTGACGTACTGACGGATGATTGAATTCCGGGGTTCGGTTAATATTCTTCTCAGGCTTTCCCTGTCCAGCGGATCCAGATAGGTGAGTACCGGAAGGCGTCCGATGATTTCAGGAATCATACCGTAACTCTTCAGATCCTGTGGTGAGATATACTGCAAAAGGTTTTCCCTCTCAATCCTGTCGGCTTCACGGGCAGCACTGTATCCGATAACTTTTGTGTTCAGCCGCTGCGCGATTTTCTTTTCAATGCCGTCGAATGCTCCTCCGCAAATGAAAAGGATATTTTTTGTGTTGACCTGGATCATTTTCTGTTCGGGATGTTTCCTCCCGCCCTGTGGAGGGACATTGACCACCGATCCTTCGAGCAGTTTCAGGAGTCCTTGCTGAACTCCCTCACCCGAAACATCGCGGGTGATGGATGGATTATCCCCTTTCCTGGCAATTTTATCGATTTCATCGATGAAGACAATTCCTTTCTCGGCCGCATCGACGTTGTAATCGGCTACCTGGAGCAACCTGGTGAGAAGGCTTTCGATATCTTCCCCCACATACCCTGCTTCTGTTAGCACCGTGGCATCGACAATGGTAAACGGAACATGAAGCATTCTGGCAATGGTACGTGCCAAGAGGGTTTTACCCGTCCCTGTTTCCCCCACTAAAATGATATTCGATTTTTCGATTTCGGTCTCATCGTCGTCAACCTTCTGGTTGAGTCTTTTGTAATGGTTATAAACCGCAACCGAAAGGATTTTTTTTGCATGTTCCTGGCCGATGACGTACTGGTCGAGGAAGTTTTTGATTTCACGGGGTTTCATTACCTTGATGTTGCCCATGTTAAAATTGCCCCCCTTCCGGTTCTCTTCCATAATGATAGAATGGGCCTGTTCAGCGCAACGGTCGCATATATGGCCTTCGATTCCAGCAATCAAAAGGTCAACATCCTCTTTTAACCGCCCGCAAAAAGAACATCTGTCCATTCTTCCCTTTGTTGCCATTCTATTTTTTTTCTCTTACAAGGATTTCGTCGATCATGCCATATTCAACAGCTTCTGCTGAAGTCATCCAATAGTCGCGGTCGGCATCTTTTTCAACCTGTTCGATATTTTTCCCGGTGTGCAGAGAGATGATACTGTAAAGTTCATTCTTTATTTTCATGATCTCCCTTGCCGTTATTTCAATGTCTGAGGCCTGGCCCGATGCACCTCCTACCGGTTGATGGATCATGACCCGCGAATGTTTCAGCGCCGATCGTTTTCCTTTGGTTCCAGCCATCAGAAGAATCGCTCCCATTGAAGCTGCCATTCCGGTGCATATGGTGGCCACGTTTGCTGAGATGTACTGCATGGTGTCGTATATTCCAAGACCGGCATATACCGAACCTCCGGGGGTATTAAAGTATACCTGGATATCCTTTGAAGGATCGGTCGATTCAAGAAAAAGCAACTGTGCCTGGATAATATTTGCTACCGTATCGTCGATGGGCACACCTAAAAATATGATTCTGTCCATCATTAACCTGGAGAATACATCCATCGATGCTACATTCAGCTGCCGTTCCTCGATTATGGTTGGTGATATGTAATAATCCTGTGCCGAGGTATACCGGTGCATGGTCAGGCTACCGATCCCGGCATGTTTCATGGCATATCTGTAAAAATCGTCATGCAGGTTCATCTTTTTTCCTCCTTTTTATGATTCTGGTAAATGGTTCTACACAGACTTCTGCTCAGGCAGAATATAGATTTACAAAATTAAAAATTTCAGGTCAGGTTCAGGATTCTTTTTCCGGCAACTTATTAAACATGGCATCAAATTCCTCCGATGT
>CAYNBE010000083.1:0-14123 GCA_964395045.1 uncultured Prolixibacteraceae bacterium
AAAATGTAGTAGTAAATGAAGTAATACCCCAAATAATATTGGGGTAATGTGAATATTAATATACAATTAACTTTAGTACCCCTATTTTTTATTTTACCTACAGAAAAACGCAGCGGAAGTGTTAATTTGTTTGGATTTATGTTATGAATATTTATTTTAGTTCATATTAATGACAATTAATAGAAATATGTAAATAAATATCACAATTAACAATCATGATGATGAGTGGGAATGTGATAATGTCAGGAAGTGAAACTGGCTTTTCGGGTATCTTTCACTGCCAGAATATCCCGCCCACGAATTTGGACATGGAGGGGGTGTGAAGGGGAGGATTTTTTAGCCCCTGATCATGTCAGCCTGTGTATACTGAACACATTATTTACGAATGGTCAATGAAGGAAAACAGAGCGGGGCAACAAGATTTTCTTTCAAGAATGACCGGAAATAGGGGGTGCTTTTTCCCGGTGTCATTTCTTCTTCAACGGACCATATTGTTGGATTTGTTCCATGATCCAGTTTATTCGTCCGGAAATATATGGGCCCGGATTGGAAGCGCTGTATTTCAATGGATTGGGAAGAATGGCGGCAATGGCTGCTGACTGACGGACTGAAAGTTTGGATGCAGGAATCCCGAAATATATATTTGCCGCAGCCTCTGCTCCGTAGATACCATCCCCGGTTTCAATAATGTTGAGGTAAACATCAAGGATTCTCTTTTTGCTCCAGAAGAGTTCGATCAATGCGGTAAACCAGGCTTCAAGTCCCTTTCTGAACCAGCTACGTCCCGGCCAGAGAAACAGGTTCTTTGCTGTTTGCTGCGAGATGGTGCTTGCCCCCCTCAGCCTCTTCGTACCATTTTCCGATTCCTTCACCGCCTGACGGATAGCATCAAAGTCAAATCCGTTGTGATTGAAGAAGTTCTGATCTTCGGCACAAATGACAGCGACGCGAAGCTTGTCAGGAATCTGCTTCCCCGAAATCCATCTGTGTTCCCATCTAAGAGGTTTGTTATCAAGCACCTGATCAACGCACCGGATCATCATCAGGGGAGTCAGGTTCACCGGCATCCATTTGTACAACAGAACAAAAAAAAGTGATGACCCCGTGAACAGGACTCCCAGACAGAGCAATATCCGGAGCAGCCTTTTCATGGGAAAGGGTTATTTTTCCCAGTTATCGGTGCGGAAGGAGGAGGCAGGCAATCCTTCGGTATTGAATAGTTCACCAACCACAAAATCATCAAAAGCATACCTGACTGCCACCGGATTGGCAACTGATGAGTACAGTGTGATCCCCGAATTGGTGATGATGGCCCTGGCCGGGTAGAATCGCTGGTTTTCGCCTGCTACCTTGAATGTGGTGATTTCTTTTCCATACGACGTGAGTCCGTTGCCTGCGTGGTCAAATGTGAGGTGAATGAGGTTTCCTTCGGTTTTCATTTCCCTGAAAATGGGGCCAGAATATTCAAATCCCTTCTTGCCATAGGCATCAGCGAGGGCAAGGTATGCAAGCCTTTCTCCAGCTGCTTTTTTATTGGCTGGGTGGATAACATCCTTTTCTCCTGTATCCAGAATGCAGGCCATCCCTGTATGGGGGAGAAGGGTCGATGCTTTTAATTGTGCCTCCCTCAGAAATGCGGAGTTTTGCCCGTAGAATCCATAATCGTACGGGGCAATCTGGACATAGTAAAACGGAAAATCACCGATACCCCAGATATTCCTCCAGTCTTCAATTAATCCGGGCATCAGTTTCAGGTATCGGTCGGGCTCGGTCCGGTTAGACTCACCCTGGTACCAGATTGCTCCCCTGATTGAATATCCCGCCATCGGATGGATCATGGCATTGTACAGGACAGTTGGTGTTTGATGAGAAAAGTCACCCGTCAGATCCGGACCGGGAAGTTTTACAAAGTCAAATTTTCCCAGGCCGGCCGCGCTGATCCATGGTTCGATTCTGGTTCCCCCCCAGGCTGAACAAACCAATCCGACCGGAACACCCAATGCTTTTCTGATCATGCTCCCGAAAAACCATGCAGTGGCACTGAATTCAGCCACATTCTCCGGCAGGCATTCCTTCCATTGTCCTGTAAAATCTTCCTGTGGAGCAAGATTTGCTTTACGTTCGACCGTAAACAAACGAATCCCGGGATCAGCAGAAGTGGCAATGGCTTCATTTGAGCCCAGAACCGGCTGGTTGCGATATCCCTTCATTTTCATCTCCATGTTTGATTGTCCGGAGCATATCCATACTTCGCCGATCAAAACATCCCGAAGTATCAAGGGTTTTCCGTCTGAAACCGAAATTATATATGGTCCTCCGGCTGGCGGAGTTTTTACTTTCACCTTCCAGTTCCCTTTTTCGTCGGCTTTGGCATTGTAATTTTTTTTCTCCCATGAGGGAATCACCACAACTGTTCTGCCGGGGGTGGCAGTTCCCCAGATGGGGGCATCGCTCATTTGCTGCAGCACCATATGGTCGCCGAAAATGGCGGGAAGCTTAATTTCTGCATGTGATACTGCAGGAACCAGTGCAAAAAGTACAATGACAGATGTTAGGTAAAATATTCTTTTTAACATGTTGGTTGTTTTTATTTTCAGGATCCAAAAATAATCATTTTGATTGAAAGAAGTGATAAAACCGGGTCGAATAACAACATTTCAACCTTTGCTGAAGCACTGAAGAGGGTAGAACTGTTTCAATATTCAGGAATAGCATGGTGCAGTGCTCCAGGTTTCCCGTTACCTGTTTCAGGTAGGGGTGAATGATTGTTTTTCTGCTTTAGGCAGCAATAAAGTCGAAGCGATTTGTTAACTTGGCAGAAACAAACCATCAAACCTGTACTGAAATGAATAGACTATGCTTTTTTTTGCTGATGACCTGGATTGTTGGAGGTGCAGCCTGTGTCAGGAAACCGCAACCGGTTGATCCGGAGGCCACTCATGAAACCCGGGCCCTTTTCACAAACCTGATGAAACTTTCGGAAAACCATATCCTTTTTGGTCACCAGCATGCCACGGAGTATGGACATGGATGGATTGGGGAACCCGGCCGGTCGGATGTGAAATCGGTTTGTGGTTCACATCCGGCGGTAATCGGAGTCGATTTGAACGGATTCTCGGGATTTTCCGGAGATTTGATCACCCGGTCGATGGAAGAAGTCAGAAAGAATGTGACCGATACTTACAACCGCGGAGGTGTTTCAACGGTAGCCTGGCATTTCAACAATCCGGTCTCAGCCGGAGGATTTTATTGGGTTGATTCTGTTTCATTGCCTGCCGTAAAATACATTATCCCCGGAGGAAGCGCACATGGAACATATAAGGAAATTCTGACAAGGATCGGAAACTGGGCACTATCGGTCAGGGGAGCCGACGGAAAGCCCGTACCGATGATTTTCCGTCCGTTCCATGAATTTGACGGCGATTGGTTCTGGTGGGGAAAATCGCATTGTTCGCGTGAGGAATTTATCTCACTTTGGCGTTTTACGGTTTCATTCCTGCGTGATACCATGAATGTGCATCAGTTTCTGTATGCTTTTTCTCCCGATAACCGGTTCAATTCCGAAGAGCAATTCCTCGAGCGTTATCCCGGAGATGATTGGGTGGATCTTGTCGGCATGGACAACTATGGTGATTTCGGGAGAGACCGCTATGACATTGAAACAGGCGCAGCCAAACTGAAGATCGTTTCCGACTATGCCGAGAAAGCAGGAAAACTCGCAGCATTCACCGAAACCGGACTGGAATCGGTACCGAACCCCGAATGGTGGACCGGAACCCTTCTCAAGGCGTTGAAAATGCACCGGATGCGATTGTGTTATGTACTGGTGTGGAGAAATGATTCACAAAGCCCGACACACTATTATGCCCCTTTTCCAGGACAGGTCAGTGTGCCTGACTTCATCCGTTTTTATATGGATCCGTTTACCTTGTTCGAGAAAGATCTGAAAAATATATACAAATAGTACCAGGATTTACCGCTCAAGGATTTTGCCCAACATTCCGGCTCCGCCTTCTTTCCTGGCATTTCTGCCAAAAATGGAAAGTTTCCTGATCAGTTTGGAGATAGGTAATTTCGTGTGACTGCATATGCTCTTTTTTGTCAAAATTGCCGATTCCCTCTGAATCCGGATTCATGGTCCCGGAGATATCTTCAACATTTTAATCGGTCATCCGGTTGGTCTGTCAAGGTTTTTTGCGTAATTTGCATACATAAAAGAACATAACCATGAGAACACAAAACCAGGGCAGCACAAGGGGTAAATCCCGTCAAGGGCAATGGCCGGTTAGCGGAGGCAGGAAAGCTTTCAGGTCAGGGCAATTCCAGGGTTCCCGGTTACAGGTGAAACCGGGAGTCGGTGCAGGAAGCGGAGGACGGAACAGCGCTGCATCAGGGGCACAAAGAGTAGGAGCAAAAGAAAAGGGCCGGCGGATTACCCTTGGCGAGGTTCGTTCCCGTGAAAATCTACGATCGGTTGAAACACGCAGGGAACGTCAGATCGGTAGAAACTCACAGGCGAAAAAACTGGTTCTCAGAAGTGAAAAGCGTCCTTCAAAGGCGATGTTGCTCAGGGAACTGGGGCACACAACTGAAAAACCGGCTCTCAAACATTCGGTTGAAAAGGGAGATATGATCCGTCTGAACAAATTCATAGCGAATGCGGGAATCTGTTCCCGCCGTGAAGCTGATACTTACATCCATGCTGGTGTTGTAAAGGTAAACGGCCAGGTGGTAACAGAACTCGGGACAAAAGTTTCGCCAACCGATGAGATTCGTTTTGATGACAGGATTATCAGGGCTGAAAGAAAAGTATATGTGTTGCTGAACAAACCCAAGGATGTTGTAACCACCACCGATGACCCCCATGCAGAACGGACGGTCATGGACCTTGTTAAAGACGCCTGCGAGGAACGAATTTTTCCGGTAGGGCGTCTCGACCGCAATACCACAGGACTGCTTCTTCTGACCAATGATGGGGAACTTACGAAAAAACTTACCCATCCGAGCCACAAAGTGGAGAAAGTATATCAGGTAAAGCTTGACAAAACCGTTTCAGTACATGATATGCAAACCATTGCCAACGGAATGGAACTCGAAGATGGATTCATTGCTGCCGATGTGGTAAGTTTTGTGGAAGGTGAAGATAAAGATACGGTTGGAATTGAAATCCACTCCGGACGCCACCGGATTGTAAGGAGAATATTTGAAAAACTGGGGTACAAGGTAAAGGCTCTCGACCGGGTATCTTTTGCCGGCCTTACCAAAAAAAATCTGCCAAGGGGAAGGTGGAGACTGTTGTCACCACGTGAAGTATCTTATCTGAAAATGAAGTGACAGAAAAAAGAGTCTCTTCCCTGTAATATTTTTACCTGGAGTGTGACCAATTGTTAGGTTTGGAAAAGGAGTTTCTTAAAATAATCAGGGAGAACCAAGGGATTATCCACAAAGTTTGCAGTGTTTACTGCAACGAAGAAGAGGACCGGAGCGACCTTTTCCAGGAGATACTTGCGCAGTTGTGGAAATCATATCCTTCGTTCAGGAATGAATCGAAGGTTTCAACCTGGATGTACAGGGTTGCCCTGAACACTGCCATCACTTCATACAGAAAATCAAAGAAACAACAGGGGTTCGCCCGGTTAACCGACGCCAACCTGCAGATTGCCGAAGATACTCAACCGATAGAAATCTCCGAGAATATCATGTTGCTCAGAAAGGCTGTTGAGAGGCTCACCGGAATCGAGAAACCGATCATCCTTCTTTTCCTTGAAGATAAAAGTTATGAGGAAATTGCTGAAATTACCGGTATTACACAAAACTACGTAAGGGTGAAGATGAACCGGATTAAAAAGAAACTCCGAATATTAATGACGTCTGAAGAATAGCATCATGGAACTAAATGAGCTGCAACAGGCATGGAAAAAACTCTCGTCGGACTCTTCGGTCCAACAGAGCCTTGACGAGGTTCAGATCAGGGCAATGCTCGGAAAGCGGACCAGAAGCCTGATGGACAGGATCGATGTCAACATCCGGATTGGTTTCGCTCTCATTTTGCTGTTATTTCTTGGCACCCTGCTATACGATTTTATACATCATACATCGAAACCGGTTGTCCCCACCTGGCTGATCGTTCTCGACAGTGTTGTCAACCTGTTGATTGTTGCACTCTTTGTATCGTTCATCGTTCATTATTACCGCATCAGGCGTCAATGCGGAAAGCTTTGCGATATCCGCCATACACTTCTGAAAGTCACCGGTGTTCTTTCATTGTACCAGCGTCTTTTTTCGATGGCACTGGTGATCATTGTGCTCGATTCGGCCACGGGATTTATTTCAGGATTTTACACGAGTATTCATGCAAATCAGACTGCGGAGGGTTTTTTGTTTCCTGTACTGGTTATTGGGATACTCTTCCTGGTGATGATAACCACGTTGATTTTTCTCCTTTTGCGGTGGATTTTCCGGAAGAGTTACGGAAATTATCTTGACCAGCTCCGGAAAATGCTGAGAGAACTGGATGAACCTTTCTGACCGGAGTTCTGTTCTTTCCTGTCAACAAGGCTGTGCAATTTCAGAGCATGTTTCTTCGTGAATGCCCTTTTCGCTTATTTTTGTTTTTTTTTTAACCATTTGTTATGACATTGATCAGGTCTATATCAGGTATCCGGGGCACCATAGGCGGCAGGCAGGGCGAAGGATTAAGCCCGGTTGATATTGTGAAATTCACAGCTGCGTATGCTGAATGGGTGAAAGCCATGAAGGGGGATGGTGATGCAGTGGTCGTGGTGGGCAGGGATGCCCGTATTTCCGGGCCGATGGTTAGCTCCCTAGTTGTATCGACTCTCACCGGAATGGGATTTCACGTGGTGGATATCGGGTTAGCAACCACCCCCACCACCGAAATTGCGGTAACTCAAGAAAAGGCTGACGGAGGAATTATTGTGACAGCCAGTCACAATCCGCGGCAATGGAATGCGCTGAAGCTGCTGAACAGCAAAGGAGAGTTCCTTTCTGCTTCCGACGGCGAAGCCGTCCTTGCCATTGCCGATTCAGGTAGCTTTTCATTTGCCGGTGTCGACAGACTGGGATTCGTCATCAGGAAGGATTATTCAGCACGACATATTGAACTGGTGAAAGGGTTGGAACTGACAGACACTGAAGCAATCAGGAAAGCAGGGTTCCGGGTCGCCGTCGATGCGGTTAATTCGGTGGGAGGAGTGGTGCTGCCACAGTTGTTGACGGCGCTTGGGGTAGGTGAAGTGATTGAGATCAATTGTGATCCATCGGGCCATTTTGCCCATAATCCCGAACCCCTTGCCGAACACCTGTCGGAAACCTGTGAAATCATCAGGAGAAGCAAAGCGGATGTCGGATTTGTCACTGACCCGGATGTCGACAGGCTTGCTATTATCAACGAAGACGGCACTTTTTTCAACGAAGAGTACACGCTCGTAGCCTGTGCTGATTATGTTCTTGGCAGGACTCCCGGGAACACTGTCTCAAACCTTTCGTCGAGCCGCGCACTCCGTGATATTACCCATAAACATGGCAGGAACTATTTTGCATCGGCTGTGGGCGAGGTGAATGTAGTCAGGGTGATGAAAGAGGCCGGAGCAGTGATCGGCGGAGAAGGGAACGGAGGGATCATCTATCCTCTCTGCCATTACGGAAGGGATGCTCTGGTTGGTATCGCCCTGTTCCTCTCCCATCTGGCACGGTCAGGCATGAAATGTTCGGAGCTTCGCCGCTCCTATCCCGACTATTTCATGTCGAAAAACAAAATTGAAACAGATCCCGGGATCGACCTGGACCAAATCCTGGATGAAATAAAACGGAAATATCAGAATGAAAAAGTCACGGATACCGACGGCGTGAAAATTGATTTTTCCAGCTCCTGGGTCCATCTGCGGAAGTCAAACACCGAACCGGTAATCAGAATATATTCCGAGGCACAGACTCTTCAGGATGCCGAACTGCTTTCGCTGAATATGATAGCTGAAATTAAAAGCCTTTTAGACTCTGCACTTAAAAAGTGATTTTATCGGGATGGGAACCCATCCTTGTGTTTCTGTCAAGCCGGTTGATGGCTTCCATGTCTTCATCCGATAATTCAAAGTCGAAAACATTGGCGTTTGATACAATCCTGTCGGCGTGGACCGATTTCGGAATGGTCACGATCTTTTTTTGCAACTCCCAGCGGAGGGTGATTTGAACGGGGCTCTTACCATACTTTTCCGATAACTCGGAGAGAAGGGGAATTTCAATGACTTTTCCCTTCATGATCGGGCTCCATGCTTCCATCTGAATCCCGTTTAGCCTACAGAATTCCTGAAGTTCAGGCTGTTGCAGATATGGATGGAATTCAACCTGGTTTACCATGGGAAGGGTGGAGCAATGAGGGATCAAATCGTTTAGATGATGAATCAGAAAATTGCTCACACCGATTGCCTTCACACCCCCTTTAGAATAGATCTCTTCCATGGCTTTCCATGTTTCTGCGGAAAGAGGGCCTTTGGGCCAGTGGATCAGGTAGAGATCAATATAGTCGGTCCCCAGCTTGTCGATGCTTTCATGAAATGCATCGAACGTGGTGTGATACCCCTGGTCCGAATTCCAAATCTTTGAAGTGATAAAAATTTCTTTCCGGGGGATACCGCTTCTTCTGACGGCATTGCCGACACCCCTTTCATTCCCGTAAACTGCAGCGGTATCAATGTGCCTGTAGCCTGTTTCAAGTGCAACCCGGACGGCATCCTCCACCTCATGGCCTTCTTTGCTCAGGAATACTCCCAGGCCGAATAAAGGCATCTCAGTTCCGTTTCTGAGTTTAACTGTAGATTGTATGTTCATCGGCTATAAAATTTTTAAAAGTTCGACATCCTAAAATACATTTTTTTTTAAACAAAACACGGGTTCTATTAAAGGATATATGACGTGTGGTTTTCAACCTGAAAACAACCGTGGAACGAGTTTAATGTCAGCGCATAGCTGGCACCGGTCGTGGCCGGAGTGTTTTTCCCTTTGGATGATTCATCCGGGCCATTGACATGATTCATCTGAAAAATCGTAGTTTTGCAGCATGTAGTAAAATGGAGCGATGAAAGTATTCAAATTCGGAGGTGCTTCGATCAAAGATGCCGGTGGAGTCAGAAATGTGGCTTCGATCCTGTCAAAGAATAATGGTGAAATACTGGTTGTTGTGTCGGCTATGGGAAAAACCACCGACCTGCTGGAAACTCTGGTGCGTTCCTATTTCAACGGATGGGACGAAACATCTGCCATTTTTGGGCAATTCAGGGCATTTCATCTTTCCCTTGCCGGAGAGCTTTTCGGTTCTGTTGAAAATATTCCCGCCAGAATTCCCGAGATGATCGGAGAGCTTGAGAAAAGACTTCAGGTTCCCCTTTCTCTGCTTTACGATTTTGAATACGACCAGCTGATTTGTTACGGTGAACTCGTTTCTTCGCTGATCCTCAGTTGTTACTTAGAAAAGGCCGGCCTGTCGAACCGCTGGATTGACATTCGACCATGCCTCCGTACCGATGATAAATTCCGGGAAGCTTCGGTCAACTGGAAATGGACGGAGATGCTTGTAAGCAACAACTTTCAGTTTAATTCCAACAGGCTGATTGTGACCCAGGGATTCATAGGATCCACAGTCACAAATCTGAGTACTTCGCTTGGACGAGAAGGTTCGGACTATACTGCAGCCATTCTGGCGAGCATGTTATCGGCCGAGAGTGTCACCATCTGGAAGGATGTCCCGGGGGTGTTGAATGCCGATCCGAGATTGTTCAGTGATACCGTTCTATTAAAAGAACTCTCTTACAGGGAAGCTATTGAGATGACCTATTCCGGGGCCCAGGTCATTCATCCCAAAACAATGAAACCGCTGTACAACAAAAGTATACCCTTACTGGTCAGGTCGTTTTTGAATCCTGATTCTCCGGGAACTGTCATCCACCAGCCTGACCATCCCCTTGAACTGATCCCGGTGTATATCACCCGCGGGAATCAGGTGCTTATTACGTTTTCACCCTATGATTTTTCATTTATCTCGTCCGACGATATTTCCAGGGTCTTTGCCCTGATGTCGGCAAAGGGATTGAAAGTGAACCTTATACAGAAGACAGCCATCGACCTGAATCTTTTAGTGGATGCTCCTGAACTGGGACTTGAAACCATGGTGCTTGATATGAGAAAAGAATATGAAGTGAAATACAACACAGGCCTGACCCTCATCACTATCCGCCATTACACTGCCGAATCGGTCGAAAAACTCACATCTGGCAGGAAAATCTATATTGAACAATACAGCCGGCTTACTGCAAAACTTGCAGTGGTTTAGTGAAAGAAATGAGGTTTAGAACTTTTTCTGAAAATTGATTCTTATTTTTATTATGAAAGTGACAGAAATCATCGGGCAATCGGAAAAGAGTGTTTTTTCCTTTGAACTGCTGCCGCCACTGAAGGGGAACGATGCATCGAGGATTTACAAGACCATTGAAACCCTCATTGGTTTTGACCCGAAATACATCAACATCACCACCCATCGTGATGAGATTGAGTTCAGGGAAAATCCCGATGGTACCATCCGGAAGAAAATCATTAGAAAGAGACCTGGAACTGTAGCAATTGCAGCTTCGATCCAGTATAAATACGGAATTCCGGTTGTCCCACACATCGTATGCGGAGGTTTTTCGAGGAGTGAGACTGAACATGTCCTGATCGACCTGAATTTTCTCGGCATCAACAATGTTTTGGCACTAAGGGGCGACGGACTGAAAGGCGAACAGGTTTTTCGTCCGGAGCCGGACGGAAACGTCCATGCAGTTGACCTGGTGGAGCAAATTTCGCAACTCAGAAAAGGGATATACCTTGATCCTGACCTGAAAAACACAACCCCGCTTGATTTTTGCATCGGCGTGGCCGGATACCCTGAGAAACACAGCGAAGCCCCGAACCTTGAAACCGATCTTCTCTATCTGAAGAAAAAAGTGGAGGCAGGGGCTGAATATGTTGTCACACAGATGTTTTTCGACAATAGCCTCTATTTTGATTTTGTCGCGAAATGCCGGAATCTGGGGATTACCGTTCCGATTATTCCCGGGATCAAGCCGATTGCCCTGCTGAATCAGCTTTACATCCTGCCGAAACTTTTCAGCATTCATTTACCGGGCGACCTGGTAAAGGCACTTACTTCCTGCAAAACCGACGACGATGCCCGTCAGGTAGGCACCGAATGGGCAATTTATCAGGCCAGGGAACTGGTGGCTGCCAACGTACCGGGATTACACATTTATACCTATGGCATTTCCGATAATGTCAGGGAAATCGTCAAAGCGGTGTTTTGAGCTTCTGCCCGGAATGACATGAATGGCCATTTACCGGAATGCAGAATACTGAGATTATGGAAAACCTGGAAAATTCAATCCGCCAAAGATTGACCCCGGAGTTAAAAAACAAAAGATGGTATGCCTGCCGGACCCGTTCCAGAGCTGAGAAAAAGGTGGCCACTTATCTGGAAGAGAAAGGGATCGAATCGTGGGTTCCCCTGGTTCGTTCACTTCAGAAGTGGAGCGACAGGAAGAAATGGGTCGATAAACCATTGATTCCCGGATATTGTTTTGTAAGGATTTTTCCCAGACAATATCTGTCGGTGCTGCAAACCGATCACGTGGTCGGATTTGTGAAATTCGGGGGTATCATGGCTGCAATTGCCGACTCTCAGATCGATTTTATCAGAAGAATGCTGCGCCAGACAGAATTTCAGTGGGAAATCACGCATGAAAAACCCAAACCGGGGCAAAAGGTGGAAATAACCGCCGGTCCCTTTATCGGTATGGAAGCTGAACTTGTTAATTACAGGAATAGCCGGAAGATATGCGTTAGGATTGACCAGATTGAAACTTCTTTTCTGTTGCAGCTTCCGTTGAGTGATATTGTCCCGTTACCTGATTGAATGATTGTAAATGACTGTTCTTCTGAAATGACCCTTCTATTTATTATTGACCTCAGAATGAACGGGTTCGACATGGATGGTAATTTCAAGGTTATTCAGTTTCTGGTTCAAGGCAACTTCAATTTCGTCACAGATCTGGTGTACCTCTTTTAGCTCCATGTTCTCAGGGAGTTCAAGATGGAGGTCGGCGAACCGGTAGTGTCCCGACTTTCTTGTTTTCAGGTTATGGAAAAGCAGCCTGCGTTCGCTGATTTCATCCCTTATAATTTTGTTCTCCTCATCTGAAAGAGAAGTGTCAAGCAGGGGATAAAAAGCATTCCGCAGAAGATCAAACGATTCTTTCAGGATCAGGATTGCCACGCTGATGGCGATAAGCGGATCAAGGAAATGTGCACCGGTGATCCAGATAAGCAGCAAGCCGGCTGCAACCCCGGCAGAAGTATAAACGTCCGTTTTTAGGTGCAGTGCATCGGCTTCGAGTGGGATCGAGGCGGTTTCCCGGGCGACCTGATAAAGCCTGCGAGAAACAAAGAAATTGACCAATGCCGCCGCCGCCATTACTACCGTACCAATTCCCACCTGTTCCACCCCGGTCGGATTCAGGAGCTTGTGAATGGCTTCGTAGATGATCCATACGGCAGCAACAAAAATGAGTACCGCCTCAATAACCCCCGAAACATTTTCAATTTTCCCGTGACCGTAAGGATGTTTGGTGTCGGGAGGGGTATCGGATTTACTGACTGAAAAGAATGCAATAATTGCTGCAAGCAAATCCATACCCGAATGGATCGCTTCAGAGATAATGCTCACTGAACCACTGATTTTTCCTGCAACAACCTTTAAGACAATCAGTAAGGAATTTGATATGATCGACAGCCTGGCTGTGCTGACTTTTTTATTCATTCTGAAACCAGCCCGGTTTTAAGCCAGGCAAATATCGGGATATTTTTGAATCATGCAAAAGGATTAATTGTAAAGGGTAAAATAGCTTTTATTCTAAAAATATTATCTTTGCATCCGCTTTCCTGAAAGCAAGATCATTGAACAGGGGTTGTTAGCTCAGTCGGTTCAGAGCGCGTGCTTCACACGCACGAGGTCACTGGTTCGAATCCAGTACAGCCCACCGACGATAAAATCGCAATTGATAATCAATTAGTTGTGGTTTTGTTTTTTTATTGCATAAGATTTGCACAATTCCTATTTTTTTTATTGATTTTTTCCTTTACATGTTCACAGGAGATGGCTTTAATCACGCCTACAATCACTTACCACCTTCAAAAATGATCTTCTTATCCACCTTGTCATACCGGTCATCGTCAATAATAGTCTCCGTGGAAGCCTTCTGCGACACTTTTTCTACTTTTTTCAGGTTTGCAGCCAGATACCTTGACGAAATGGTTGCAGGCCTGGGCCGACTGCATCTGCGATGACGGGGGAATGCCCCATACCGCCCCTAATCCATACAGCACCGGTGGAGGTCCGTACTGGTGCGGGTTCATCATCACCGCCTCTTGGAAGACTTTTTGAACTACGGGGATACCGCCATTATCCGCAAATTCCGGCAGGCATCACCTGGGCAAAAACATCAAAGGAAACACCCTACGGAAAACTGGCAGTCAACTGGAAAATCAGTGACAGTTATCTTCAGACCTCTCTTGAAATCCCGGTCGGCATCAGAGCCCATTATATTCTCCCCGAAGGTATAGAAAGTTATACCCTGAACGGTAAGCTATATAAGGGTCGGGAGGTGTCAATTCAAAGCGGCCGTCATCACCTCTCAATTTCCCTGTAAGAATATCCATGGGAATTTACGGTTGTGGCTGCCATATATCCATTATCCGGAATTTTGAACACAAATGCCGGATTTTTCAAAAAAATGCCTTGTTCTTTGTTAAATCTTTATTTCTTTTTGCAAAAAAATTACAGTTTAACAAATTGCTCTGAAAACTATTCATTTATTTCGCAATAGTTAATAGAGAGAAATGAAACATTCATTACATACCTGGTGTTGGTGGTCTTGTTCCTTTTCTGGTAAGAAGTGATCGGGTATTGTTGAATTCAATGTATTGCAAAAGGGCCTGCTTCTTACAAGATGCAGGCTTTTTTAATTTTAAGAAATGAAAATGAATAGAAATTACTGGTGGTGGCAAAACTCCTTCTCGCG
>CAYNBE010000084.1:0-14038 GCA_964395045.1 uncultured Prolixibacteraceae bacterium
TGGATTAGCGGGGTATCAGCTGCGGCTGTTTTTTACCGGGATGTGGTTATCTGACTCAATTACGGACAGGATAAATTTCCCTTCTCCATGGGCGACCCAGATTCCCAGTCTCATCCCCTCCATTCCGCTCAGCATCACCGACTTATTGGGAAGAATATCAACATTCAGGAATGCTGATTCAAATTTCCGGGATTCGTTCAGGGCCATTCTGGGTTTGGCGGCTTCGCCCGTATCGATCAGCCCCAGCGTAACCATGAGCTGGCAACCGTTGCACACTCCAAGGCTGAGTGTATCGTCCCGGTTGAAAAAGTTTTCCAGGGCAATCCGGGCTTTTTCATTATATTTAAAAGCCCCTGCCCATCCTCTGGCTGACCCAAGGACATCGGAATTTGAGAATCCGCCGACAAAAACAATCAGGTTGATCTCTTCCAGATTCTCACGGCCCGAGACCAGATCGGTCATATGGACATCCTTCACGTCAAAGCCTGCAAGATAAAGCATCCAGGCCATTTCCCGGTCCCCGTTGACACCTTTTTCCCTGATCACGGCGGCACGGATTCCCGACGGTTTTCGCCGTTTCATGTCGATGCCGTAGTCTGAGGCTTTCCCTGTAAAGTCTGAAAAACGGAAATTCAGTTCGTTCTTCTTGTAATAAAAGTATCGTTCCAGTGCTTTTGCATCACCGCTTTGTTTGCGGTCGAGAAGGTAAGAAGTTTTGAACCAGAGATCGCGAAGGGTGTTGATATCGAAGCGGAAAATCCTTTCGTGGTTTTCGATGGTGATCACCCTTTCTGCGGTGGGATTTCCTATCCTGACAAAACCAACATTATTGTCAGAAAGGAATTTTTCACATTTGTCGGGTTCGTTGCACTGGACGACAATTCCCGGATTTTCAGAAAAGAGCAGCCTGACGGTGTCCTGTTCCCCGATTCCTGTCAGGGATAGGTTAAGTCCGGTGGTGTTGTCAGAAAAACACATTTCGAGGAGTGTAGTGATTAGTCCGCCAGAACCGATGTCGTGGCCGGCAGAGATCATCTGTTTTTCGATCATTTCCTGGACTGCATTGAACGCAGCGGTGAATTTCCGGGGATCGGCCACGGTAGGGGCTTCATTGCCCACATAATTCAGCGACTGAGCTAAAGCGCTTCCCCCGAGGCTTCTGGGGGTAAAAGAAAGATCGATGAACAGCAGCGCTTTTGCCGGATCGTTCTCCAGGGGTGGTTCCACCACGCGGGTTACATCGGTTACCTCACCTGAGGCGGATATGATAACAGTTCCAGGGGCAACCACTACTTCATCCCGGTATTTTTGGGTCATTGACATGGAATCTTTTCCGGTGGGGATGTTGATTCCGGTCTCACATGCAAAATCACTTGCAGCTTTTACCGCTTCGTACACCCTTACATTCTCTCCGGGATTTCTGGCCGGCCACATCCAGTTGGCACTGAGGGAAACACTTCTGATTTTGTCAGGCATAGGCGCCCAGATGATGTTGGTCAGCGCTTCGGCAATGGAAAGCACCGATCCGCGGGCAGCATCGATTAAGCCTGCAACGGGTGCGTGGCCAAGGGCAGTGGCAATCCCCGCCACTCCCCGGTAATCAATTGTAACAACCCCGAGGTTGTTCAGGGGCAATTGCAGCTTCCCGGTACATTGCTGCCTGGCAATCCTCCCGGTGACCGAACGGTCGACCTTGTTTGTAAGCCAGTCCTTGCAGGCAACCGATTCGAGCTGGAGTACATTTGCTGTATATTCCTGGATTTTTTCTTCGGAATACACAGGATTCTCAAAAGTGAAGGGGATGGTCTGGTCGGTCAGAATGGTTTTGGGAGGTTTCCCGAACATATATCCGAGCTGCCAGTCGACCGGTTTTTCACCTGTCTCAGGATTCAGAAAAGTGAACTGCATATCACCAGTAGCCTGACCGATATTGTACATCGGGGCTCTTTCGCGGCAGGCAATCCTCCGGAGGAGGGGAACATCCTTTTCATGAACGACCAGTCCCATCCTTTCCTGCGATTCATTTCCGATGATTTCTTTCAGCGACAGGGTAGGGTCACCCACCGGAAGTTTGGAGATGTCAATGATTCCTCCGGTTGCTTCCACCAGTTCGGAGAGGCAATTCAGGTGCCCCCCGGCTCCGTGGTCGTGAATGGAAATGACCGGGTTATCATCCCTTTCTGCCAAAGCCCTGATCACATTGTAAATCCTTTTCTGCATTTCAGGATTGGCACGCTGAACCGCATTGAGTTCGATGCTGTTTTCATATTCTCCGGTTGCCACCGACGATACCGCACCTCCTCCCATCCCGATCCTGTAATTGTCGCCGCCAAGCAGGATGATCCTGTCGCCTGGTGACGGAACCGCTTTCTGGCTGTCTTTCGCCCGTGCAAGCCCGACACCGCCGGCAAGCATGATCACCTTGTCGTATCCGTATTTTCTGTTTCCCTCGGAATGTTCAAAAGTCAAAAGGGAACCAGCGATGATGGGTTGGCCGAATTTATTTCCGAAATCACTGGCACCATTGGATGCCTTGATGAGGATTTCTTCGGGGGTCTGATAGAGCCATGGACGGGGCATTGTTGCTTCTTCCCAGGGACGGGAAGCTTCGGTACGGGGGTACGATGTCATGTAAACCGCTGTTCCTGCAATAGGAAGACTCCCTTTGCCTCCTGCCATCCGGTCGCGTATCTCACCTCCGGTGCCTGTCGATGCCCCGTTGAAGGGTTCCACCGTTGTCGGAAAATTGTGAGTCTCAGCTTTAAGCGACAAAACCGTTTCGATATCCTCTATTCTGAACCAGTCGGGCCGGTCCTGTTCTCCGGGAGCAAACTCTTCAGCCCGGGGACCGCTTACAAATGAACAATTGTCGCGGTAAGCCGATACCACTTTGTTCGGATTCATCCGGGTAGTCCGTTTGATCATCTCAAACAGCGATTCCTTTCGTTCAATCCCGTCGATGATAAAAGTGCCGTTAAAAATCTTATGTCTGCAATGTTCCGAATTAACCTGTGAAAATCCGAACACTTCACTGTCGGTCAGTTCCCTGCCCAGCGAAGCAGCGACAGATTCAAGATATTGTATCTCTTCACTGCTCAGGGCAAGCCCTTCCTTTTCATTATAAGCACCAATGTCCTTCACAAAAACGATCGGTTCAGGTTCCCGCATGATGGTGAATAGATCCTGTCCCGGATTGTGATATAGCGTTTGAAGCATGTGGTCATACCCGGCCCCGGGTCCTGAAACTGGGATCAGTTCTTCCATTCTAGTAATTCCCGATATGTCCATGTTCTGCGTGATTTCCACTGCATTGGTGCTCCAGGGGGTGATCATTTCCCTCCGGGGCCCTACATACCATCCTTCCAAATCAGATGAACCAATCAATTCGGCCCCGTCCAGCAACCAGATCAGTTTTTCTATCTCTTCGCTTTCAAGCGGGCGGATCGACTCAACAACCACCCTGGTATCAACAGCTGTTTGAAAAAAGAAAATCATTGGCACAAAAATTTGAACACAGGGCAAATTTACCGGTTTGATATTACAAATGAAAGGCAATGACATATTTCTGCCATGAATCCCCCATATTCTTAATGAATTGAGAATGGTACAGACATTCAGGAGTATGATAGATGAAGATCAGAATTTCAGTGATCAGCAGCCGGTTGCCTGTTATCTGTTCTTCCTTGTTTTGCAGGCTGAAATGCGCAGATAGGCGATTATTAATTTTAGGAAATCAACCATGAAAAATTCCTGACTTTGGATTAATTCCTTTAAATTTGCCAGAATGGCATACCATTCAGGATGTTTACGTTGTTCATCAAAAAATACGAATCATGGCAATATTATTTGAAGAGCGTTTTAATTACCATCCCCAGGATTTTAAAAGCTACGACACTACACGGATCCGGAAAGAGTTTCTGGTCGAAAAGGTGATGGACCCGGGGAATATCACACTTGTATATTCCCATATAGAAAGATACATTACGGGGGGAGCTGTTCCACTCGACAAAGATCTGGTGCTGGAAACAGTCGATGCTCTGAGGTCGGAGAACTTTCTTGACCGGCGTGAACTCGGTGTGATCAATGTGGGGAACACCGGATCGGTTTTTGTTGATGGAAGGGATTATCGTTTGAAGTACAAGGAGGCATTGTATGTGGGCAGAGGGAACAAAAAGGTAGTTTTCAGGTCGTCTGATCCGAAGGAGCCTGCCAGGTTTTATCTGAATTCGGCACTTGCGCACAAGGAATACCCGGTAGTGCATATTACACTCGAAAAGGCGAAGGTTATTAAAACCGGCTCACCGGAAACTTCCAATGAACGGCAGATCAATCAGTTGATTATTAATCAATTGGTAGAAACCTGCCAGTTGCAGATGGGGCTTACTGAATTAAAGCCCGGGTCGGTCTGGAACACCATGCCTCCACACACTCATTCACGAAGAAATGAGGTTTATTTTTATTTCGGGGTTCCAGAGGGCCAGGCGGTCTGTCATTTTATGGGACAACCCGGAGAAACCCGACACATCTGGATGAAAAATGAGCAGGCAGTTCTTTCTCCCAGCTGGTCGATCCATTCTGCGGCTGGAACGGCCAATTATTCCTTTATCTGGGGAATGGCAGGCGAAAACCTTGATTATACTGATATGGACGGTATCAAACCGGATGAACTGCGGTAAATTTATCAGGGGGATTGTATGATAACCATCAAGCCTATTTGTAAGCATTAAGAGTAATCAGAAATCGGTAATCGGTGATTTTTTCAGTGACAAGAATTTAATAATTTATTACAAAATATGATAAACGACTTGTTTGATCTTACCGGAAAAGTCGCTCTTATAACGGGCGGCACACATGGCATCGGGATGGCCATGGGGAAAGCATTGGGAAAAGCAGGTGCAAAGATTTGTGTGAACGACCTGTCGGAGTCACGACTTGAAAATGCAAAAAGAGAGTACCTTGAAGCGGGTATCGATGCATTCACGGTAGTTTTTGATGTGACCAGCGAAGCAGAAGTGGATGCCGGCATTGGTGCCATCGAAAGTGAAGTGGGGATAATTGACATTTTGATAAACAACGCCGGGATAATCAAACGGATACCCATTCTTGACATGAAGGTTGATGATTTCAGGCAGGTAATTGAGGTTGATCTGGTGGCACCGCTGATTGTCAGCAAGAGGGTGGTGCCTGGCATGATCAATAAAAGAGAGGGGAAAATCATCAATATGTGTTCCATGATGAGCGTATATGGTCGCAATACGGTATCGGCCTATGCTTCGGCGAAAGGGGGGTTAAAGCTCCTGACGGCAAATATGTGTTGTGAATGGGCCAAATACAATATCCAGGTGAATGGGATCGGTCCGGGGTATATTGCCACCTCACAAACGGCTGCCATCAGGGAGGGAAACCATCCTTTCAATGATCTTGTCATGACCCGTACACCTGCAGGCCGTTGGGGTGAGCCTGAGGATGTAGGATATGCCGCACTTTTCCTTGCATCACGGGCCAGTAATTTTGTGAACGGACATGTTCTTTACGTGGATGGGGGAATTCTTGCCAATTTCGGATACGTGAAGGGTGAGAATGAAATCCCTGAATGAAAAGAAACAATTTTTCGACAGGGACCAGGTTTATATCATAAAGTAAACTGAATGGGAATGAAAATATACTTTGTAACAACTGTAATCACCCTGCTTTCGATGGCTTCGTGCAAGCATCAGACAGGGTGGATCATTGAAAACCCATTGCCGGTTCAGCGGGAGGATGAGGTGATTGTGCTGACCAGGAATGATGTTGCCGAAAAATTAGCCATACCCGGTGAAAAAGTCCCGGTGTTCCGGTCCGATGGGATGTTGCTTCCCTCTCAGATTGATGACATGGATGGAGACGGCAAGTGGGATGAAGCAGCCGTTCTGATCGGCATGGAACCATCAACAGTCCGCAAAATTGTTGTTTCATTTGTCGAACAGGCTGCATATCCTCAGTTTGAAAAACGGACCGGTGTCAGGCTTGGTATTGTGCAGCCAGACGGATCATTTAGAGAGGTTAACCAATATAGTGCCCCTTCCTGTAAAGATTCGTTCCTGATCATTGCACAAGCCGAGAGTGTAAACTGGGAGAATGAGAAATTTGGCTTCCGGAACTATTTCGACTGCCGCAATGTAAAGGATCTTTTCGGAAAGCTGAAACCTGTCATGGTCATTGACAGCCTGGCCCAGCCCGGAACACAAAGCTATCATGAATTGGCCGACTGGGGAATGGATGTTCTGCACTGCGGAAGTTCGCTGGGGTCGGGAGGATTGGCGCTTTTACTGAATGATTCACTTTACAGGCTTGGTTCAACCGATGTGTATGAATACCGGAAAGTGACCGAAGGCCCGGTTCGATCGGTGTTTGAACTCATTTACAAAGGTTGGCAGGTCGACTCTTTCACACTGGAGGCTGTGGAAAGGATATCGATTTTCCCGGGAAAATACTGGTTCAGGTCGGAAGTGACTATCGCCAATTTGCCTGTGGGAGCAGAAATTGTCACTGGCATTGTAACAAGCAGGCTCAAAAAAGAACCCTTTGAATTCAGGGAATACGGATTTACATGCATGGGCACGCATGATACACAATCGTTGAACAACGATGAACTGGGAATGGCGGTGATTGTTCCTGAAAACCAGACCGGCCGGACAGGCCGTACTACGGATATTGATTTTTTCAAACTTGGATTTCAAACGGTAAAGGAAAAGAACTTCAGCCAGATCATCAGTGAAACCTGTTACATTTCGCAGAAAGCCACTGATCGCGTTCCTTCGGTTCACTGGTTTGCCGCCGTATGGGGGGCTGAAAGGGAACAATGGAAAACCGAAGAGGGTTTCAGGAATTATCTCCGTAAAGAGATGGAAAAACTGGCCTTCCCATTGGTAATAAAAAAGCTTTCCTCAGGCGGAAAAGAATAGGTTCAGCCATACGATTTCTTCTGCCTGTAAGCATCGATGGCTTTTTTTACTGACCCGGAACGGAGCAAAAGTTCCCGGGCTTCGGCCTGCTCGATCGAGAGTTCCTCCATCAGCATCCGCGTACCGCGTGCAACCAGTTTGGAATTGGTCAGCTGCATGTTGACCATTTTGTTGCCTTGTACACGTCCCAATTTGATCATAATGGTGGTAGTGATCATATTCAGGATCATCTTTTGTGCAGTACCTGCTTTCAAACGTGTGCTTCCTGTTACGATTTCCGGCCCTACGATTGCTTCAATGGGAAATTCGGCCGACTCGGCTATTTTGGTGCCGGGGTTGCAGGTGATGCATCCAGTCAGCAATCCCGCCTCCCGGGCTTTCTGAACGCCTCCGATCACATAGGGTGTGGTTCCCGATGCCGCAATCCCGATCACGGTATCTAACGGATTGACATTGAATGCCTTCAGTTCTTCCCAGGCTTTCCCCGGATCATCCTCGGCATTTTCAACAGCTTTCCTCAGTGCCACATCCCCTCCCGCGATCAGTCCGATTACAACATTTTCAGGTACTCCGAATGTGGGAGGAAGTTCCGATGCGTCGAGGACTCCCAAACGACCGCTGGTTCCGGCCCCGAGGTAGAACACCCTTCCTCCGGCTTTCATCCGGTCAATGATCCTTACCACCAGTTCTTCGATCTGGGGAAGTGCCTTTTTTACAGCTTTGTGGACTTTTGCATCCTCCCGGTTTATGCTGGTTATCAGTTCTTTTACTGACATCTTTTCCAGGTTCATAAATTTGGAAGGTGTCTCTGTAATGCTCAGCGTGAATTTTTTCCTGCCGGTCATCTGGAGTCAGTTTTACGATGTGTTTTCATGTATAAATCTAATTGATCTCACGATCGTTCAGGTTATCACCAAGGTGAAAATCAATAAGTCCTCCAATAGGTTCTTTTTCGATCTTCCCAATTTGCAGTCCGAGAGAAAGTGCAGCCTCCCTGAGAAGATCCGGGAAATAATAGGCAATGCTGCCTGAAAAGTGGATGTCGCAGTCGCGTGATTGCGGATATTGCATTACATTCCGCAGGAAAAACTGACGGAATTCATTCACAACGAGATCCCTGAGTGCTTCTTCTTCGATGTTCTCATGGATGAATATGGTAAATTGCGCGCAATACCTGTTGGGGAAAGGTTTCCGGTAAATGTTTTCCAGAATTTCAGAAACATTGGTTTTGTACCTGTTGTAAAACTGCTCAATTAGGGAAGAAGACAACTGATGTTTCAGGACATCGGAGAGGAGCTTTCGTCCCAGAACTCCGCCGCTCCCTTCATCACCGAGAATAAATCCGAGCGGGCTGACATGGTGAACAATCGATTTGCCATCGTAGTAACATGAATTGGAACCGGTTCCGAGAATACAGGCAATGCCCGGATGATGCCCGCACAATGACCTTGCTGCAGCCATCAGGTCGCTTTCCACTTCAACACGGTCCACTCCGAAATACTTTGAGATAGCATTGTATACAATGCTATTCACCGAAGAATTTGCACATCCGGCTCCGTAAAAAAAGACCGAATCAATCTTGCCGGGATCGGAAGTAAACTCATTTTTCAGGGTTGTGCTGATCTCATTTTCCCCCTGGTAATAGGGGTTGATTCCGGCGGTCAGGACAAAGCGGGTCCTGCGGGTACCTGTTTCACAGAGGCACCATGTGGTTTTGGTAGAACCGCTGTCGGCGACAATGATTTTCAAATGAGCAAATGTTTCAGTTGATGGTACAAAAGTAACCTGAAAATTTGGTTGTTTGAAGAAACAACGGATGAATCTTCGTTAGCTTGATTAATTTTGTAAAATGACAAGAAACAGAAACAAAATTAATATGAACAAGATGATCACCTGCTTCCTGTCCGGGGGAGAGATTACCGACCTGAACCGGACAATCGGCGAATTGCGTCAGAGTAGCTATATAAACCGTATTTTTGTTTTAGATCCCAAAGGAAAATCATTAAGCGGGCTATCACCTGAAACCGGTATCATTGCAGGTGGTACTTTTTCCCAAACGATAACCCTGCGGGAAATTGCCCGTTATGCCGATACCGGTTATATGCTGCTTTACACCAAATCGTTACCGCTCAATCCTGGTCCCTGGGCTCCGGAAAGAATGGTTAAGGTTGCAGAACACACTGCGGCCGGACTGGTATATTCCGAACACTTCAAAATGAACGAGGGAGAGTTGCAGGCAACACCGGAAATTGACTACCAGCAAGTAAGCCTCCGCGATGACTTTGATTTCGGATCGCTTCTGCTTTACCGGACGGGTGCGCTGAAAGAAGCTGTTTCCATGATGGATGCCGATTACAATTTTGCTGCCCTGTACGATCTGAGGCTGAAGGTTTCGCAAAAATATCCGGTGGTGAGGATCCCGGAATTCCTTTACACAGAGGTGGAAACCGACACCAGATTGTCGGGCGAAAAGCAGTTTGATTATGTGGATCCCCGAAACAGGATTGTCCAGATTGAGATGGAAAAGGTATGTACCAGACATCTGAAGGAGATTGGTGCCTGGCTTGCCCCGGGATTTCCGGAAACCCGGCTTGATGACGAGGTATTCCCATGCGAAGCATCGGTGGTCATCCCGGTCCGAAACCGAGCCAAAACCATTGAGGATGCAGTCAGGTCGGTTCTGAAGCAGAAAACCGGTTTTGATTTCAATGTGATGGTTGTTGATAACCATTCAACCGACGGAACCTCTGCCATCCTGGAACGGCTTGCTGCTGAAGATAACAGGCTGGTGCATATCATTCCTGTGAGGAACGACTTGGGGATCGGCGGATGCTGGACCACAGCGGTAATGGACAGCCGTTGCGGCAGGTTCGCAATCCAGCTCGACAGTGACGACCTTTACATCGATAACAGCGTCGTCCAGAGAATTGTCGACTGTTTCTATCAGGAAAAATGTGCAATGGTAGTCGGTTCTTACAGAATGGTGAACTTCAGACTGGAAGAAATTCCTCCCGGATTGATCGACCATAGGGAATGGACCCCGGACAACGGGCCAAATAATGCGTTAAGAATCAATGGATTGGGGGCGCCACGGGCATTCTTTACCCCGGTTTTGCGTGAAATAAAGATTCCGAATACCAGTTATGGTGAAGATTATGCGGTAGGTTTGCGGATTTCTAGAATACAGAGGATCGGAAGAATTTACGATCCTCTTTACCTTTGCCGGCGCTGGGAGGACAACTCCGATGCCTCTCTCGATATCAACAGGCAAAACAGCCACAACTTTTACAAAGACCGTCTCAGAACCATTGAACTGAAAGCTCGGATTGCCATGAACAAATCATGAACAGATGCCCCGGTGATTCAAACGACAGCCACCGCCCTGACAGGGGAACCATCGGCACCGGAAACCGGGAGGGGAAAGCAATGGAACTGGACAGAATCGGCATCAAACCCGGCCGGGAAAATCAGATTTTCAACGATCACCATTCCTGCGAGGAAGAGGATATGGTGTACAGGCCAATCGGCTGACTCAAACGGATCGACCGAGATGGCATCCAACCCGATCCCTTTCAGCCCCAATGATCCAAGCCATATAGCTGCTTCTTCAGTCAGTACGGGATACCCTTTTAAATATTCCTTACGGCCCCAGTAACGGCTCCATCCTGTCACAAAAAGAAGATACTGTGAGGCGGTAATCCTGTCGCCATGCTTTTCCAGGAATGTTTTTTCGATCAGTCTGGTTTTTTCGGGAATCCGCAATACCTCAGCATTTCCGCAAAAGTGAGAAACAGGAAAGCTGTCGAGTCTCTTTCCGTTTGGAAGCATATGTGCGGGTGAGTCGATGTGTGTGCCGGTATGGCCGTCGGTTTCAATCCTCCATTCACGATATCCGTCCTTCCCAAGCCAGGCAATAGGTTTTATTACCGGTTGGTCTTTCCCCGGATAAACCGGCATTTTACTTTTAATCGGATGGGTCAGGTCAATACAGGTCATTTTTAGTGTAAAAATAGGTCGATATTGCCAATTTATGATACAAAAAATCCAAATAATACAAGGAACGAACATTTTGAATGCTTATTTTTGAAGGGCAGAACCATTCTTTGATTGCGAAAATCATGGATGAAAAAGGGAACAGTTCACATCTGTATCTTCTGACGGTCTGCTTTCTTCATAAAAATTTACTATCAATAAATACAATATGGAAGCACTACTTGGAATCATTGTTATTGCAATCGGGAGTTTCGGGCAGTCGAGTTCGTATGTCCCGATCAACAAAGTGAAGAACTGGTCGTGGGAAAGTTTTTGGCTTACTCAGGGCATTTTTGCCTGGCTGGTTTTCCCGTTTCTGGGGGCTTTGCTCGCTGTCCCTTCGGGACACTCACTAGGTGAGATTCTTGCCGGTGGAGATGGTGCCGCTTTAAAATCAATGGGATTTGGTGCCCTGTGGGGTGTGGGTGGCCTGACTTTCGGACTGAGCATGCGCTATCTGGGAATCGCGATGGGGCAGTCAATTTCCCTGGGTACCTGCTCGGCATTTGGAACGATCATCCCGGCGTTGATGGCCGGAACCGATCTTTTCAAGGGAAAAGGTTTGATTCTGCTTATCTCGGTGTGTGTAGCCCTGGCCGGCATTGCCACCATTGGTTACGCAGGGAGCCTCCGTTCCAAAAATATGACCGAAGAACAAAAACGGGCGGCGATCAAGGATTTTGCACTGGGCAAAGGGCTCCTGGTCGCATTGCTGGCAGGTGTGATGAGCGCCTGTTTCAGCCTGGGTCTTGAGGCGGGTAAACCCATTGCAGGGATGGCCGCTTCACTCGGTGCCCCAAAGCTGTTTGTAACTCTGCCTGCTACCCTGATGGTCACAATAGGGGGATTTTTAACCAATGCAGTGTATTGTCTTTTGCAGAATTTCAGGAATAAAACCATTCATGATTACGTTTCGGTACCTGGGAAAGTCTTGCTAAACAACCTGTTGTATTGCTGCCTGGCTGGGGTTTTGTGGTATAGTCAGTTTTTCGGCCTCGGCATCGGAAAGAGCTTTTTCAGGGAAGGAAGTATCATCATGATCTTTTCGTGGAGCATCCTGATGTCATTAAACGTTACTTTCAGCAACATCTGGGGCATTATCCTGAAAGAATGGAAAGGCGTCAACCGTAAGACCATGGTAATCCTGATTGCCGGTCTGGTCATTCTGGTCATTTCGACATTCATCATTAATCTTTAAACTGATAGAATATGAAGCGATATGGATTCAAGATGAAGCTGAAACCGGGATGCCGGGAGGAATACATCAAACGACACAATGAAATATGGCCTGAACTGGCTGATCTGATCAGAACCGGGGGAGTATACGATTACTCCATTTTTCTCGATGAAGAAACCAATATCCTTTTTGCGGTGCAGAAAGTGAAGGGCGAACAATCGTCGCAGGATATGGGAGTCTCACCGGTGGTAGCACGCTGGTGGGCTTACATGGCCGATATTATGGAGACCAATCCCGACAATTCGCCGGTGACGGTCCCTCTGGAGGAAGTGTTTTACCTGGAATAGTATAGAATTAATCAGATATAAATAAGAGTGAAGATTACATGTTAAAATCAGTTATATGAAAAAAGAACAGATTGTAAAGGCGTATGAGCTTGCCCGTCAGGAATATGCTGACCTGGGCATCCAAACCGATGAAGTTTTGACCCGGCTGGCTGAACTGACAATCAGCCTGCATTGCTGGCAGACTGACGATGTGGGAGGATTTGAAAGACCTGATTCGGAACTGGGCGGAGGTGGCATCCAGGTGACCGGAAATTATCCGGGGAAAGCCCGGACTATTGAAGAGATGCGTGCCGACGTGGAAAAAGTTCTTTCATTGCTGCCCGGAAAGCACAGATTGAGCCTTCATGCCATTTACGGGGATTTCGGGGGTGAGTTTGTCGACCGTGACCAGATCGAACCAAAGCATTTCCAATCCTGGATTGACTGGGCAAAATCGCTTGGAATAGGGCTTGATTTCAATTGTACCTGTTTTTCACACCCCAAAGCGGATGATGGATTTACGCTGTCGTCAAAAAATGAAGAATACAGGAAGTTCTGGATTGAACATACCAAAAGATGCCGCCGGATCGGCGCTGAAATGGGACGTCAGTTGGGAACCCCCTGTGTGCACAACCTGTGGATTCCTGATGGATCGAAGGATACTCCTGTTGACCGGATGACACACCGCGCCCTGCTTAAAGATTCACTGGATCAGATTTTTAGTGAACAATATCCGCTTGAACACCTCAAAGACGGAGTGGAAAGTAAATTGTTCGGAATTGGCTCCGAGTCAATGGTGGTCGGTTCACACGATTTTTATCTCTGTTATGCAGCTCAGAACAACAAGCTGATTACGCTCGACAACGGGCATTTCCATCCGACCGAGCAGGTTGGTGACAAGATTTCAGCCATTCTTCAGTTCGTTCCGGAACTCTTGCTCCATATCACCCGCGGGGTAAGATGGGACAGTGATCATGTCGTCATTCTGAATGATGAACTTCAGTTGATCGCCAGTGAAATCATCAGGGCAAATGCTCTCAGCCGGATTAACATCGGACTTGATTACTTCGACGGCAGCTTGAACCGGATAGGGGCTTATGTTGTAGGAACAAGGGCTGCACAGCAGGCTTTTCTTTTTGCTATGCTGGAGCCTACTGCTGAAATCAGAAAGTGGGAAGAAGCAGGCAAAAGTTTTGAACGGCTGGCATATCTGGAATTGATGAAAACAATGCCATTCGGTGCCGTTTGGAATTATTTCTGTCTGATCAATGAAGTCCCGGTGGGATTTGATTTTATTGAAGAGATACAGAAGTATGAGGCAGAGGTGCTTAGCAAACGTTAGGATAGACGGGTAATCGTGTTTGTTATGTCATAATCACTCTTAAGTAAGATCAAATGAAATGAGCATGTTTAGCGAAACACCAACCTGAGTGATTAGCTCTTACATGCGAAATACCTGCCTACCCTGCCTACCCTGCCTACCGGCAGGCAGGTGACAGGTAGGCGGCAGGCAGGCATGTGTTTCCACTAATTATACCAAATGAACTTGAAAATTTTAA
>CAYNBE010000085.1:0-14037 GCA_964395045.1 uncultured Prolixibacteraceae bacterium
GTCTCGTGTCTGGATGTCCTGTCAGGGCTCGAACCTTAACTTTTCTGATCCAGAGTCAGACGTGTTGCCAATTACACCCCAGGACAGTTCTGCAAAATTAAAAATAATTCAATTCGTGTTGACCTGTCAGGGCTCGAACCTGAACTCTTCTGAACCAAAATCAGACGTGTTGCCAATTACACTACAGGTCAATCATTAGTAGTCTTTTCTGCAAAGACGGCGCAAAAATACAAAAATATTGAAAGATCACAGAGATAGGGCATGAATTACGTACGAAACGCCTCAAATTTAATGATTCCCCTGCCTTATCCACCGATCTGATGCAGAAAATCCATGATATTCAGTAGGTTTACAGCCAGATCATCTTCTGTATTGATAACCATGACCGGAACATTCCCGCTGTATTCCTCCCACTCCTGACGGATAATTCTGAACACCTCCGCATCTGCATCCGAATACCCTCCCTTTCTTTTGCTGATTCTTTCCAGGCATACCTTCTCTTCACAATGACAATGGACATAAACCACCTTCTTGCCCAGTGTTTTACCCAGTTTCTCAAAAATCTGCCTGTAAATATTCCTGCTGAATGTCGCATCTACAACCACCGGCTTTCCAGCAGCCATCTTTTCAATAAACAGGGCAATGATCCTATAAACCAGCTCTTTGTTCCTGTCATCGTAGCTGATTTCCTGAAAAATGCGTTTCCTGACCTCATCCGTAGCAAGGCAGATTGCATCAAGGGATTTTGAAAGGACACCTGCCAAGGTGCTTTTTCCGCTTCCCGGTAATCCATTCATGATGATGATCATATCTGTCGGTTTGATTTTTAATTAGAACCTGTGTACTCTATGCACCCTGAATTCATTCATACCGGGTGCAATATATCACTCCTTTTCAGCATTGGAGGGCAGAACGTCTGTTATCCAAGAAGCAAGTTCACCGCATAGAAACAGGCCATTCCAACCAATGCAGAAGCAGGCAGGGTCAACAACCAGGCGACCACCATGTGTCCGGCAACTCCCCATTTGACTGCCGAAAACCGTTTTGATGATCCTACCCCGAGAATCGACGAGGAAAATACATGGGTGGTGCTGATGGGTGCCCCGATTGCGGATGCAACAATGATTACGAGGGATGAGGAAGTTTCCGCCGCAAAACCATGGATGGGTTCCATCTTGAAAATCTTTTTACCCATGGTTTTGATAATCTTCCATCCACCAGATGCGGTTCCGAAAGCGATGGTACCTGCACACGCCACTTTAACCCAGACAGGAACCTCAATGGCCGGTATCTGGTGAAAAAGAAACAACGCCAGGGTAATAATCCCCATGGTTTTTTGCCCGTCGTTGCTTCCGTGGCTCATGGCCATAAAGGCTGCCCCCGCAACCTGGAGCTTCCTGAACAGCCTGTTCATCTTACGCGGATTCAGTTTATAGGTGATCCAGGCCAGGGATACCATCAATACATAACCTCCGATAAATCCTGCCAATGGGGATAAAAAAAGCGGCAGAATCACTTTCTCAAGAACAGATCCAAACTGGAGTGCCCCCCATCCCTTATAAGCAATGGCAGCTCCGATCAATCCCCCGATCAGGGCATGTGAAGAAGATGACGGCAGTCCGAAATACCAGGTAATCAGGTTCCACACGATAGCACCCATCAGGGCAGCCAGAATGATGGTCTGACTTCCTGTAATGATCTCAGGATTCACAATCCCCTTCCCAATCGTCGAAGCAACATGTGTTCCGATAAAAGCTCCGACCAGGTTCAGTATAGCAGCCATCATCACTGCATTCCTCGGTGATATCACCTTTGTCGATACGATGGTAGCAATAGCATTGGCACTGTCATGTACGCCGTTTGTATAGTCAAAGACGATGGCGATGACAATGATCAGAATCAGCAGGATAGGAAGATCAGGCATTTTTCAGGGCAATTCCTTCGATGATATTTGCCAGATTCCCGGCATTGGCAAAAGCCTCTTCAATCCTGTCATAAATGTGCGACCATTTGATGATTTCAAGAAGGTCATCCGCACCCGCGACCGGTCGTTCATACACTTCACCGAGCAGCACCAGTAATAGCATCTCAGCTTCTATCTTCAGTTCGTTCACTTTTCCGGAGTTTTCCTCAACCAATTCTTTTTTGCTGAGTTGGTCAAGCATTTGTGAAATCAGTTCCGTCATCTGTTTCAGCTTCATCACCAGCTCCCCCGATCCGGGGGTGATGCTTGTAAAACGGTACAATCCGATCCTGGTGGAAATAGCACGGAACGAATTCAGCAGGTTCTCCTGTGCCATGTTAATGGCATGAATGTCTTCCCTGTCGATGGGAGTGATGAAAGTCAGGGAGAGTTGCCGTGCAATCTCTTTCGACAGGTCATCCCCGGCATGTTCTTTTTGTACTATATCCCTGCATTTCTCAGTGATCACAGGGTATTCATTGAAAAGGTCCGACAGCAACCTGGCTGTATCTACCAGAAGATCATTCTGTTGCCTGAACAATGCAAAGAATTTGATGACCTTTGGGAAAAATTGAAGTGCCATATAATTTGATTTTTCGAGTAATCGTAACGCCAGAGTTGTAAAGTGATAGCAAAAATATTAAGTTAAATGCTCCATGTTCTGCTATCAGCAATTTTTTCGGTACCATCCATAAAAAAAACTTGAAATCTCACAACAATTCCTTAACTTGAACAACCAAATACAATATGTTGTATAAACAAGGAAAGGATAAAACAATGGAAAACAGTGTAAGGGAACATCGTTTGAATGACACAACAGAGCCCAATCTGCTAGAAGAAACCTTTAACTACAATCTTCCGCCGTTGATCAGGTTTGACGGACCAATTGTGGAATATATCGACGGGCAGCCTGTCACTTTTGATCCCCTGTCCTTGAAAGAAAGGGACATTTTCATCACCGACACCACATTCAGGGATGGGCAGCAGGCACGTCCCCCATATTCAATAGAACAGATGGTGAAAATATTTGACATGCTTGCCCGGATCGGGGGACCAAACGGTGTGATCAGGCAAACCGAATTTTTTCTGTATACAAAAAATGACAGGGAGGCACTTGACCGGTGCAGGGCGCTTGGACACAGATTTCCCGAATGCACCGGATGGATCAGGGCAGTGAAAGGTGATTTCAGGCTGGTGAAGGAAGCAGGTTTGAAAGAGACGGGAATGCTGACAAGTTGTTCCGACTTTCACATTTTCAGGAAACTGAAGTTCCGGAGCAGGAAGGAGTGCATGGATTCGTACTGTGAAGTGGTGGAAGCTGCATTTGAAGCCGGAGTAAGGCCGAGATGTCACCTGGAAGATTTGACCCGGGCCGATATTGAGGGTTTTGTGCTTCCGTTTACCGACCGGTTAATGTGAATGAGCGAACAGGGTCCACAAGAATTGTCCGTAAAAATCAGGCTATGCGATACCATGGGATTTGGCATCAGTTATCCCGGGGTCGAACTTCCGCGAAGTATTCCAAAACTGATTTATAAACTCAACCGCGAATGCGGGGTGCCCGGGAACCGGCTGGAGTGGCACGGTCACAATGATTTCCACAAAGTGCATATCAACGGAGGTACAGCCTGGCTGTACGGTTGCGATGCCGTGAACACAACCCTGTTCGGTGTCGGAGAAAGGACAGGCAATCCGCCGCTCGAAGGAGCTCTCATGGAATATATCTCCCTGAAAGGAGACCTTTGCGGAATTGATACCACCCTGATCACCGAACTTGCCCGGTACATGGAATCGATCGGAATGTCTATTCCCGAAAATTATCCCTTTGTCGGAAAAGACTTCAATACGACCAGGGCCGGAATCCATGCAGGCGGACTGCGACAGGATGAACAGATTTATAACATCTTCGATACCACCAAATTGCTTGGTCGCCCACCAAGGGTAGCCATCACCGATAAAAGCGGAGTCGACGGGGTAGCCATTTGGGTAAACGACTTTTTCGGCCTCACCGGCGAGGAGAGGATCAGCAAAATAAAGGTACATAAGGTTGCCCAGTGGGTCATGGACCAGTACGAAAAAGAGGGGAGGCTATCTGCAATCAGTGATGGGGAACTTGAAGCAAAGGTCAGGGAACTGATGCCTGAATATTGGAGCAAATTCAGGAAAACAGAATAATTGCGAAAAGATTTTTAGATAAAAAGACAATAGATTTTAGACAAAATCCAAAGGGAATGATGTGGTTTTCAAAATCCCGTCTTTGATCAGATGAAATAGCCTGGATCATCCCAAATCATTAAATCAGCAAACTAAAAAATAATTATGGAAACGGAAGAAGTTAAAGCGAGGGTAAAAAAAGTAATCGCCCATGTTTTGGAAATCAATGAATCAGAGATTGCCGATGATGCCGGATTTGTAGACGACCTGGGGGCTTCCTCCCTTCAAAGTATCCGTCTTGTGGCAGGGTTTGAAGAAGAATTCGACATTGAGATGGATGAAGACAAATCGCTCCAGGTACAAACAGTTTGCGATGCTGTGGAATTTATCAAAACTTACCTGTAACAGTCAGTGCGTGGTCAGGCGATGTCTGATATATCAGCCGGAGGGTATACCGGATGGGCAAAGCTTTATCAGAGACAGCAAGTGAGGTTCTTCAAAATGAGAAACGAAAGCCATGTCCGCAGAAGATTACAGGTTATTAACTACTTACGAGATCAAAAAGCTCGGGGAACAGGGATGTTCAGCTGAAGACTGGTCTCAGATTTTTGTGCATGAAGATTTTATTGCAGAAAGTGTAAGGGGATGCCGGTTCGAAGGCACCGTCCGGCTGGGGATTTTTGCAGGGACCATCGAGACTGAAAGTGGTATCACTAAAAAATGCGGCATTTTCAACAGCTATATCCGGAACTGTGACATTGCTTCCGGAGTCTATATTTCAGAGGTGAAAAGCCTTGCCGGGTACAACATCGAAACCAATGTTGCCATCGAAAATGTAGGATCGATGGTAATAAGAGGAGAAACAACATTCGGGAACGGAATACCTATTGAGGTATTAAATGAGGCAGGAGGCAGGGAACTTCCCATTTTTGACAGGCTTTCCTCGCAAATAGCATACCTCGCCTTGATGTACAGACACGACAAAGACTTTACTGCTGCCATTCTTGAAATGATCGAAGAATATTGCCGGACAAAACGATGCACCCGCGGCAGGATTGGGACCGGAGCCAGGGTCAGGGATTCCCATATTCTAAGAAATGTCTGGATCGGTGATTATGCTGTTATCTCCGGGGCAAGCCTGCTTGAAGAAGGGACTATCCAATGCTGCCGTGAATCCCCCACTTTCGTGGGTGAAGGAGTGATCGCAAAGCAGTTCATCATCCTATCGGGATCGTCGGTCGACAGCAGTGCCATCATTCATAAAAGCTTCATCGGCGAAGGAGTTACCATGGGAAAACAATTCTCTGCCGAGAATTCCCTTTTCTTTGCAAATAGCGAAGCCTTTCACGGGGAAGCATGCAGCCTTTTTGCCGGACCATATTCGGTAACCCATCACAAATCAACCCTGATGATTGCAAATCTTTGTTCCTTCTTCAATGCAGGAAGCGGTACAAACCAGAGCAATCACATGTACAAGCTGGGACCGGTGCACCAGGGTATCTTTGAGCGGGGGTCGAAAACCGGATCCTTTGCATACCTGATTCTGCCTTGTGTGGTAGGAGCCTATACTGTTGTCATGGGCAAACACTATGTCAATTTTGACACTTCCTGTTTCCCGTTTTCCTATATAACCGAGGAAAAAGGAAAAAGTGAACTCACCCCGGCCATGAATTTTTTTACCGTCGGTACACGGAGAGACAGCGAAAAGTGGCCGAAAAGGGACCGCAGGAAGAACCTGGCAAAACTTGACCTGATCCATTTTAACCTGCTGAATCCATATATAGCCGGGAAAATCAGAAATGCCATCGATATTCTGGGTGAATTGTATGAGAATACTCCCAAATCACAGGATACCGTCACATACAAAGGGATTAACATCCAGCGCCTGCTTTTAAAAGCAGCCAGGAAGTACTATGAAATGGCCATGAAAGTATATATCGGACAGGAATTGGTCAGCCGGCTGGATACTCCGGGTAACGACGCCACTATGACAACCATCAGAAACCTGCTGTATCCCGGGAAAATTGCAGGAACCGGAAAATGGGTGGAAATCTGCGGCATGTTTGCTCCCGTTGCAACGATTGAGAACCTGATAAAAAAAGTCAAATCGGGCAAGATAAAGTCGGTTCCGCAGTTACTTGAAACATTATATGAAATTTACAATGAATACAACTTATATGCCTGGAAATACTGCGCAGATTTGATCGAGCAGCAAACAGGAACGGGAATAGAGGAAGTCACTCCTGAAACCCTTATACAATTGATTGAGGATTGGAAATCAAATGCCATCAAACTGAACAATATGATCCTGAAAGATGCTGAAAAAGAATTCGATGGCAGCAGCAGGCTCAGTTTTGGGATTGACGGTGATCAGGCCGTCAGGGACCTCGACTTTGAGGCTGTAAGAGGAACATACAGCAACAACAAGTTTGTCAGGGAATTGCAGCAGGAGATCAGGGATATTGGTGAAAAAGCCGACTGGCTGACCGGATTTCTGGGGAAATTCTGCTCTCCTCAGGTTGAAGCTTCCTGATCAATCCGCTCCACATTTTACCTGACAGACAATTACAGCTGGATGGAAGTACAGGTCATTGCCTTTTTACGGGTTTTCACCGTATACACAATCATGAGGGACCATCGCTGTCGGGTAAATTCAGAATCATGAATCCTGCCTTTCTTCCATACGTTTACTGCATTGCAGATATTGGTTTGATTCCCAGGCTTATGTTATTAATCAGTGATTCTTGGTAAAAACCGAAAAAGTGATGACGAACGGCTTCTCTTCAAGAGCTGATTTGGTTAATTTTGTTCATGACTATAAAAGGCTATTTTCCGGGTTCAGAAAGTGGTTTGTATAATCTCCGGCAGCAGGAAGAAATGAAGTAAACAATCATTTGCATTTTGATTAAACAGGAGAGATAAATTATTATGGGCACCATGAAGAGGTATATCATTTTAATCACGCTTATTCTTTTACCAGGCGCCTTCATTTTGAAAGCATCGGGTCAAAACCTGGTGATAGTATACCGGGACGGAGCTGAAACGGTGAAACCTTTAGAACACATCAGAAAATGTACTTTTAAAGACAATAACCTTTTACTGAATTTCCCGGATGGAAACACAGAGTTTTATTCGCTTCCCGCCATCCGGAAAATACTGTTTTCAGCATCAACAACAGCCGCCAGGCAATTTTCTCAGTTAGAAAAGTCAGGTACCGTTTCAGTCTTTCCCAATCCTTTGGGCAGCAGTTTGTTTTACAGAAACGTACCTGAAGGCAGCGTCATAAAACTCTTCAGGGTTGATGGGACAGTAATTTTCAGCACCGTTGCCCCCTCGCATGAAGGAACCCTGATGACCGGAACTCTTCCCGGAGGTATCTATATCCTGAAAGTCAACAATCAGGCATTTAAACTGATCAAGCCATGAGAACCGGGTTGCTTGTTTTACTATTCATTGGCTTTAGCATATCAGTTTTCAGCCAGGAGAAGTTATACATACACAGAAAAGAACATAGAACATTGGGTGTGCCGGTTTCATTGGTTGATAGCATCTTTTTCAACCAGGCAGGGTCAACGGTCAATTTCAGCATTAATGGATTATCAGAAAACCTCCTTGTTTCGGATATCGACAGCCTGGTTTTCGGTAATAGTTCCGATACCGTGGAAATCCATTTCGACGGTTCTGAAGTATCAGTTCTGAATCCTCTCGCTTATGAAGGTGTCACAATTGCAGTAACCGGGTGCCAGGTGACTGTAACATCGGTCATATCCGGAACCCAGGTGAGCTACCGGCTCTCGGGTACCACAGCCGACGGAATGTTCAGAATATTCAGCAATTACAAATTCGGGATCATACTGGATGGAGTTCAAATTACCAATTTGTCGGGACCGGCTATCAATATTCAGTCGAAGAAAAAATGCACGGTCACAATGACCGACGGAACTACGAATGTACTTACCGACGGAATGGTATACACTCCTGCCGATGAAGACCGCAAAGGCACGCTCTTCAGCGAAGGACAGCTCGTGTTCACAGGCCGTGGAACCCTGTCAGTGAAAAGCTTATCCAACCATGCGGTCTGCAGCGATGATCACATCGAAATTGAGAATGGCAATATTACGGTTACCGGAGCCGGCAAAGACGGGTTCCATTCAAGTGATTATTTCAGGATGAGTGGCGGTTCTTTAAATATCAATGCCACCGGCGATGGAATTGATTGTGAGAAAGGCTATGTTGACATCTCAGGAGGAAAGATCACTCTCGTTTGTCCTTCCGACGATGTGAGCGGGATAGTCAGTGACAGCACCATGACCATTGCGGGTGGTTCCCTGTACATAACGGTCTCCGGGCTCCGGTCAAAAGGTATCAAGGCAGGCCGTCAGATAATCCTCAGCGGGGGGACCATTCAGGTGGAAACTTCCGGCGGGGTTTACCTTCAGCGCTCCGGAGCCGGTTATGACCCGGCCTATTGTTGTGCAATCAAGGGCGGGGGTGATATGGAAATTGCCGGATGCAGCATCACCATTCAGAGCACCGGAACGGCTGGGAAAGGCATTTCGGGCGACAAAAGCATTTCCATGACTTCGGGATCGGTAAACATTTCCTGTACAGGAAACGGAAACACATACACCAATGCATCAGGGGTTGTTGACTCGTACAATGCAACCTGCATGACTTCCGATCGTGATATTTCCATTTTGGGGGGAATACTGACCTTAACCGCATCAGGGACCGGAGGGAAGGGAATCACCCTGGACGGGGTCCTTAAAATCGGAGATTCATCAAATTCTCCCTCGGTAAACATCACCACATCCGGCACAAAATTCAGGGAATCGGGATCAGGCCTGAATATTGAATACAACGAACCCAAAGCATTGAGAAGCGACGGAGCGGTGGAGATTTCAAACGGGAACATTTCCGTTTCATCAAACGATGATGCAATAAAATCAAAAACATCTGTTACCATCAGCAATGCAAAAGTGACCATTACCAAATGCGTTGAAGGGATTGAAGCCCCGAACATAACGGTTAACAGCGGGGAAGTCAGCCTGACCGGCACCAACGACGGCTTCAATGCCACGAAAGGAAACGGAAGCGAGGCAAACGACGGATCATTGCTGACTTTCAACGGAGGATATGTAGTGACAAATATTTCAACAGGCGACGGACTCGACAGCAACGGGAACATGATTATGACAGGCGGGACTGTCCTGGTACATGGTCCGCAATCTCAACCTGAAGTCGGGATGGACTTCAACGGCAGTTTTCTCATATCGGGCGGATTGCTGGTGGTTTCGGGAACAAATTCAAACATGACCGAAGGTCCGGGTACCTCTTCGCAACAGTATTCGGTAATTGCAAAAACCACCACTGCCAACAGTTCCCTTTTTCATGTGGAGGATTCCGGAGGGAACAATATTATCACATTCAAACCTGTCAGGTCTTATTATTCCATGATTTTTTCATCATCTGCACTGAAGAACGGCAGTACCTATAAAATATTAACGGGCGGTTCATCCACAGGAGTCCTCAAGGATGGCTTGTACACAGGCGGGACCTATTCAGGGGGCACTTTGAAAAAGACTTTTTCTGTTACTGCGAAAGTCACAAATGTTACTTTCTAAATCTTTCTGCATAAATGGCACTTCCGGAACATGAAAGGATGTATACCCATCATGAATCAGGATAAAACGATTCCCTGACACTCTGTAAATGAACACCTGACGCTATCTTCATCCGGACACTGAAACAATTGACGGTCTCCGCAAAGCGACTTTCAATATTATTTGTAATATTGTTTCCAGAATCAATTATAATGATATGAACCAATATATCCTTTCATTTGACCAGGGAACGACAAGCTCGAGGGCCATTGTTTTTGACAGGAACGGACAACCAATAGCCTCGGCACAGAAGGAATTTACACAGATTTTCCCCCGTCCGGGCTGGGTGGAACATGATCCGGAAGAAATCTGGTCGACCCAGATCGGAGTCGCCATGGAAGTAATCGCCAAAGCAGGATTGTCAAGTTCTGAGGTTGCAGGAATCGGAATCACAAATCAAAGGGAAACCACGATTGTGTGGGACAGGGAATCAGGCAAACCGGTATACAACGCCATTGTATGGCAGGACAGGAGGACCGCCGGATATTGCGATTTTTTAAAGAATTCAGGACAAGCCGGAACAATCGAAGGAAAAACGGGACTTGTGGTAGATGCCTACTTTTCGGCGACAAAAATCCACTGGATACTGAACAATGTCAGCGGGGCACGCGAAATGGCAGAGAAAGGGCGGCTGGCTTTCGGAACGGTGGATACCTGGCTGGTGTGGAAACTGACACAGGGGAAAGTACATGTCACAGATGTTTCAAATGCTTCGCGCACAATGCTGTATAACATTCACAACCTTTGCTGGGATGAAGATTTGCTCCGGATTTTTGGGATACCGGCCTCCATGCTGCCTGAAGTCAGGTCTTCGAGTGAAGTGTACGGAAATGTTGAAGGCCATTTTTCATCCCTGGTCCCGGTGTCGGGGATAGCAGGAGACCAGCAGGCCGCCCTGTTCGGGCAAATGTGCACAGAACCGGGGATGACAAAAAACACTTATGGGACCGGCTGTTTTATGATGATGAACATCGGAACAAAGCCCATCAAATCGAAAAACAAACTAATCACCACCATTGCCTGGAAAACCGGGAATGAAACCGTTTACGCCCTCGAAGGAAGCATTTTCATCGGTGGGGCTGTGGTGCAATGGTTGCGCGACGGACTGGGGATCATCGAAAAATCGGGAGACGTTGAAAAACTGGCTTCCGGAGTTCCGGGAAGCGACGGAGTTTACTTTGTACCGGCTTTTGCAGGGCTTGGGGCCCCTTACTGGAACCAGTATGCAAGGGGAACCCTGGTTGGAATTACACGGGGATCCACAGCGGCGCATATTGCCCGAGCCGCTCTCGACAGCATAGCCTACCAGACCTATGAAGTTCTGAAAGCCATGCAGGGCGATTCCGGGATTGAAATCCGGGAACTGAGGGTCGATGGAGGGGCAACTGTCAACAACCAGCTTCTTCAGTTCCAGGCCGACCTGCTTCAAACCACCGTGGTCAGACCGAAAATCACGGAAACAACGGCACTCGGGGCAGCCTATCTGGCAGGCCTAGCAACCGGTTTCTGGGCAAATACGGATGAAATCGGGAAACAATGGCAACCTGACCGGAAATTCTCTCCCCAGCTTCCGGAGGATGAAACATCGCATCTCATCAGAGGATGGCTCCGGGCTGTAAAAGCTGCCCAAGCCTGGGCTTCAGAAGAAAATTAAAAATGATTGTTACAATAATCAATCCTGTTAAGAACTGTTCGTATGAATGCATTCTTTGCTGAATTTTTCGGAACTGCCATCATCATTGTGTTTGGAGGAGGAGTGGTGGCAAATGTCCTTTTGAAACAAACAAAAGGGAACAACAGTGGATGGATCGTGATCACCTTCGGGTGGGCAGTCGGTGTCTTTACCGGAGTGCTGATCGCTGCCCCTGTCAGCGGGGCACACCTGAACCCGGCCGTTACCCTGGCGCTTGTCATTGCACATAAGTTTTCTTTGGTACAAGCACCCCTCTATATCTGTGCGCAACTGCTCGGAGCAATGTTTGGTGCCACCCTGGTTTGGTTGGCTTACAAAAAGCATTTCGATATCACCCCCGAACCCGATTCAAAACTGGCCATATTTTGTACTGCGCCGAACATCAGAAGTTACTGGTACAATGTGATCACCGAGATCATCGGAACCTATGTCCTTGCCCTGGCTGTCCTTTACATGGCGGAACCCGAGATCGGACTGGGCGCACTGAATGCCCTGCCCGTTGCCATTGTGGTCCTCGGAATCGGACTCTCATTGGGAGGGCCTACCGGTTATGCCATCAATCCTGCCCGTGATTTGGGCCCACGAATCATGCACTCTTTCCTTCCGATTCCCGGGAAACGAAACAGTGACTGGGGCTATTCCTGGGTTCCAATCCTTGGTCCCTGTATCGGTGCCACCCTGGCTGCAGTCATGTTCCTGTTGTTCGGCGGATCCTGACTCCCCTGTCTTTCATTTAAACCAGACAGGCAGGTGTTTATCATGAAAAGTTTAAAAGGCTGAGCAGGAACCTTCTGTCAGGGTGGTCCTGAGATTGGGAAGCAAAATACATAATCGAAGAGGATGGAAAGTTTTCTGAATTCGCAGAAATTACCACTCTGAGAGCTTTCACTAGGGACGAGATAATCTTTTTTCTGAAACTTTCAGGTTTTGCAGCCAAACAAATCATCCCTGAAAAAAAGTCGTTTGCGGTTATTGCCATAAAGGAATAACCGGAGAGAGCCGGAATCTTATTCAGGAAAATAAGGCAGACATCTTGCCCGTCAAAAACCGAGGGTACACCAGACTATAATATTGTCGTTAGCAAAGTGATGGCGGGTTTCAATCTCGACCGTTTTTCCATCGTGGAGAAACAAAACTCTGCCGGTTTTCTGTTTTTTAACGTCCACCGGTTCAACGAGGATCGTTTTTTTAAAAACCACATCTCCGGCATCCATCATTTTATAGACCGCCTCTTTGCAACACCAGCAATAAAGCAATGCCTTGCCCGGGTCAGCGGTGTGGCTGGTCCATTCCAATTCATACCCTGAAAGAAAACGGGAGGCGACGTCCGAGATGTTCCTCCCGACTTTTTCGGCATCAATCCCGGCCGGCTTGTTGGAAAGAATGACAGCGACCATATTCTGTGAATGGGTGATGCTGATAAAAGGCCCGTTCAAGTCAAGCGATGGTTTTCCGCTTGGAGAATAATGGATATCCCTGAAGCCACCGGTCATAGCTTTCACAAGCATCCTGACAGCGAGAAACTCCCTCTTCCTGGCCGCATGATGACAATCCTGAAACTGCGATTTGCCGTAATCCGTGAGCATGCATCTTCCGGCCAGTTCCTCCCATGTCTCTGTCAGCGCCCAGATTCCGACGGTAGCAAATCCCGATTCTTCAATTCTCAGCAATGGCATGGTGTCAGCGTATGACAGGTATCCCCGACCGGTCGTTCCATTCCATGGTACCGATGAGATGAGCCACATCGGTTTTAAGGAATTCAATAACCGGTTTTAGGGAATCAATATTGGGAGTGGCCCGTATGTAAAGGGCTCCCCTAAGAAAATGTTGAAGGCTGTCGGTAAGGTAAAACTGCAAGGGAGAGGCAGCATTCCCGTTGATGTAATAAACGGTACCGAAAACCCGTTTCCCCGGATTCAGGAATAGTTCCTCATCAATGGAGCTCGCCCGAATGGTATGGTCGTATGCAAGTTTTCTCGACTCTTCGGTATATCTGGCCAGATTATTCCGGACTTTTTTATAACTCAGGTGGATCCTGGCTTTGTTTCCAGGGATGTCTACATTTATCCAAAACGGCTCCGCGTTTTTATCCTGGTCAGGCAACACTACAGCATAATCGGGTATGTCGAAACAAAAAGGATAATCCATCTTACACTTGTGATACGACTTCTCAGGAAAATCAATTCTGAAGTAACCCGCCGGTTTGGGCACACTTTTTTCCCTGCACGAAAAAAGCACAAAAAAAGAGAGCAATATGATCACTAATTTAATCTGCATTCTTAAGCAACGTTCATCCTGAGGGATTATTTTTTATAGCAGAAGTTCCAGACCTGGCGATCCGGGTTTGTTATTTTATTTCCACCTTTACCTGGCGGATTCTCCGGTTCGAAATCGATTCGACCGTAAATCTGTAATCCTTGTATTCGATGGTTTCATGATTTGCCGGTATCTCCCCTTTGATCTCAAGGATCAGGCCGGCCAGTGTGTCGGCATCGCCTTTCACATCTTTGAAATAGTCGTCACGGCAGCCAATTACACCTGTAAAATCTTCGAGCTGAATCTTG
>CAYNBE010000086.1:0-14011 GCA_964395045.1 uncultured Prolixibacteraceae bacterium
GGCGATTTTACCCTTTCTTTCAACCAGGTTTCTTTCTCCAACTGGGCCGCAGGCGGAAAAAACTCAATATCCGGAGTGGGATTGTTTAACTATTCATTCAACTACCTTAAAGAACGGACAAGCTGGGACAATACGCTGAATCTCGGTTACGGACTCCTGAAAGAAGGAGATCGTGACCTCATGAAATCGGAAGATAAGATGGAGTTCAGTTCCAAGGCGGGATATAGAGTTTCTGAAGGAGGCAAATGGTTTTACAGCGGACTTTTCAATTTCAGGTCGCAATTTGCCAACGGGTATAAATATCCCGATACAGATAATAAGATATCGGCGCTTTTTGCTCCGGCTTATTTTTCACTTGCCCTGGGTGCCGACTACAAGCCCGGTAACAAATTCAGCCTTTTTCTTTCTCCCCTCGGATCGAAATTCACAATTGTTGCCGATGAGAATTTATCTTCAATAGGTGCTTTCGGTGTGGAAAAGAATAAAAAGTTCAGGGCAGAAATGGGAGGTATTTTGAAGTCGGAGCTGAAATTCCCTCTTGCCACCAACGTGGATGTTGCAACAGCATTGGGATTGTTTTCGAATTATCTCAAAAAACCCCAGAACATTGATGTCAACTGGGACTTCAGGATCAACATGAAAATCAACAAATACCTGTCGGCCAATTTGATCACCAACCTGATTTATGACGATGATATAGCCATTGCAGGTGTACGAAGCCGCATCCAGTTGAAGCAGCTTTTTGGTGCCGGGTTCAGCTATAAATTCTGAGATCTGATGTGAATATTCACCTCTTTAACAAAGTTGTGACCATCTGGATTTGCCTGGCGGTGGTTGTGTTCATCCTCCTCAGGTTCGCCAGAGCTCCTTATGGCCGTCACAATTCAGGGCACCGGGGAATCGGGATTCCCAACCGGACCGCCTGGTTTCTGATGGAATTTCCCGCTTTGCTTGTCCTTTCCTATGTGACAATCACGGGAACAGCTGAAAAAAACATCACGGTCTGGATTCTAACACTCTGTTTTGTCATTCACTATTTTCACCGCTCGGTTATTTATCCATTGAGAATCAGAACAAAAGGGAAAACCATGCCCTTGATGGTTGTCTGCATGGCAGTGTTCTTCAATATTGTAAACGGGGGACTCATCGGATACTACAACGGTTCCCTTCAGGAACAGTTTAAACCTTCCTGGCTTTCGGCCCCCCGTTTTCTGACGGGTATCGTTCTTTTCTTGTCGGGAATGGCCATCAATATTTCGTCGGATCAGACTTTGATCAGACTGAGGAAAAGCGGAGAAACCGGTTATAGTATCCCTGAAGGGGGATTGTTCCGTTATATCTCCTGCCCAAATTTTCTGGGCGAAATCATCGAATGGTTAGGGTATGCCATGATGTCATGGTCGTTGCCTGCACTCTCTTTCTTTATATGGACAGTGTGCAATCTTGTTCCGAGAGCTTTGGACCACCACTTATGGTACAGGAATACCTTTCCCCATTATCCCTCTGACAGAAAAGCAGTGATACCATTTATCCTGTAAAAAAGGAACTTACCAAAGAAAAGAGCAAATAATGCCGGTCTATTCCGGGACTCTTTTAACAGCCGGGGGTCTTTGCGTCCATGATGAGAATATCGAAAGGAACCTGCCGACGATTTCATGGTGGGCGAAAGCGAGCTGCGGAAGCCCGCTGACTGGAAACCAGCGTGCTTCGGAGGCATCGTCACCTCCTTTTGGGGTTGTCATTTCATCCAGAAAGGTATGAAACACAACCGAAATGGTTCTACCTCTCGGATCCCGGCCAGGCGCGTCGAAAACCATGAATTGTTCCATCGATCGGGGCATGATCCCTGTCTCCTCCTCCAACTCTCTGCGGCATGCCGTTTCCAGAGTCTCATCCATGCCTGCAAATCCACCGGGTAATGCCCAGCAATTTCTGAACGGCTCGTTTTTCCTTTTAACCAATAAGATATAAAGCTCATCTTCCTGAAAGGAAAAAACAAGAGCATCGACAGTGACAGCAGGACGGGGATATGAATATATAAATGGCATTTTATGTATTTTTTTGCAGCCCGATGTAAATTCAATATCCCCTGCCTGTCTTCCGGTACCTGATCATGAGGAAAATCATGATGGCAAATATCAGCAGGTAAATCACTATTTCGGTTCGTTCCATGGAGGTATAATTCTTTTCATTACTCTCATTTGGTGAGTGTAACGTTTGGTGTCGATGTTAAAGATACCATACTGGTCGAAGTTGTCAATTCTGACTTTGCCCGAAGCGTGGATAATTTTGTTGTGGTTCCAAATGATTCCCACATGCACAATCCTCCCCTCTTCATCGTCAAAAAAAGCCAGGTCACCCGGTTTGGTTTCTTCCACAAAGCTGAGGCTGGTACCGATCTTTACCTGATCAGAGGCATCCCTGGGAATCGGCATTCCTGCTGTTTTATAGATGATCTGGGTAAATCCGCTGCAATCGATCCCAAACGGGCTTCGGCCACCCCATAGGTAGGGAGCATTGAAATATTTCAGTGCCTGTGTCACTATAAAATGACGGATATCTTTGAATTTTTTGGCACTTACGTTTCCATTCAGCTTTAAAACCTGATTATCGAGCCTGAACTGCCGGAGATAGGGCCGCCAGAATGGCAGCGTACTCCCCGCCACCAGCATCAGGTTTTGGTCTCTCGCTATGGGGACAAGCGTAAAGATATCACAAGTGATAGCCCGGGGAGCTTTTTGAAGTTTCTCAAATGCTTTTTGTGTAAGCGGAGTGCCCATCTTCTCAACGATCCACCCATCAAACCCATCACACGACAACTTAACATGCTGCCAACCTGGAAGATAGTCGAGCACTTCAAAATACTCGCCGTACAGGATCTGGGTTACCATTTCGCTTTTTTCCGAAGGTTCCCGGCGCACAGGGATCAAACTCAGGCCACAAATGCCGAAATTCATGAAAAAAATGTATTTTAGTCAATCAAATATAGAATTTCCTTCTGTGATTTGATATTGTTACAGATCAATCCATCATAAAAAATGAAAACTTTCCGGCAAAAGTTCATTGACTATTCCCAAATCATTTTCAGGGGAATTGTCTTTGTCATGGCAGCCTTGATTTTACATTGGATACTACCGTCAGAAATCCGGTTCAAATATGAGTACCAGAAGGGAACTCCCTGGAAACATAACAACCTGGTTGCTCCGTTCGATTTTGCCGTCATCAAGTCGGACCAGGACATTGATGCCGAAAAAAAAGAGCTGGCCAAAGGATTTGCCCCCTATTTTTCGGTCGATACCACCATTGAAAGTTCGAAAACTGAACAACTGGGGAAAGACATCCTGGCCATTTTTTCAACCGATTCCGCTGCCGCATTAAAGGTTCTTTTAGAAATTAACGGCGAACTGAAAGATATCTATGCCAGGGGGATACTGACCTCATCACCGCAGCTTTACCAGATTCTGGAAGGGAAGAACGAAATTTCGAAAATTACGGGGAATCTTGTCGAAAAAGTAGCGGTGGGTACTCTCTTTTCCGAAAAAACGGCATACAATTATTTCTCCGGTAAAATAAGCATGATCAGGGATAAATACCCGGAGTTGTCAGCCAGGCTGAACACGCTCGATCCCGGGAAATACATCAAGGGAAATCTCCGCTACGACGAGAACTACTCGAAAAGAGAACTTGCTCAAATGGAGTCGGGCATCAACACTGCCCGCGGTATGATGCAGAAAGGGGAAATAATCATTCTGCAGGGTGAAATCGTGGACGATGGGAAGTACCAGATACTGGAATCGCTTAAGCAAACCTATGAGGTTAGAAACGGCGAAGGTATTAATCTGCAGCTTGTTTCACTCGGAAAGATGTTGCTGATCCTCATGTTCCTGACCCTGCTTTTCACCTATTTATATACCTATAAACAATTTATTCTCAGGGATTCCCGAAAACTTTTGTTTTTGTTTTTTTTCATTATTCTGATCGTTGCTCTTGCATTACTGATCAACTCATACGAAGGGCTGCACGTATATATGTTTCCTCTGGCCATTCTGCCGGTGGTGATCCGCACATTCTATGACCCCCGCACCGCCATTTTTACCCTGATCATTACCTGTCTGCTGATCGGCTTTTATGCTCCCAACAATTATGAATTCGTATTGCTGGAAGTATCAGCCGGAATGATTGCAGTTTTCAGCCTGAACAAGATACATCGGCGGGTGCACATTGTGGTTTCCTCGCTCCTGGTAGGGTTCACCTACCTAGTGGTTTTCACAACCCTTACCCTGATCCAGGAAGGAACACTTGCCACGTACAATTTCAGAATGCTTCAATGGTTCGCCTGGAGCAGTTTGCTGATCAATGTGGTTTACCCGATGATTTATGTTTTTGAAAAAATCTTCGGATTTGTTTCCGATGTCACACTGATCGAGTTGTCAAACACCAACCAGCCATTGCTGCGAAAACTTGCTGAAAAAGCACCCGGGACACTTCAGCATTCTTTGCAGATCGCAAACCTGGCAGAAGAAGTAATCCTGAAAATTGGAGGCAATCCTTACCTGGCAAGGGCAGGAGCTCTTTACCATGATATCGGAAAGGCTGCACAACCAACTTATTTCATTGAAAATCAGGAAATCGGGATGAACCCACACGACCAGATGAGTTATAAGAAAAGCGCCGAAATCATTATCGACCATGTAAAAAACGGAATTAAAACAGCAAAAAAGTACAAACTTCCCGACAGCATTGTTGAGTTCATCGCCACCCATCATGGAACATCCAAGGCAAAATACTTCTTTCTGAAACAGTTACAGGAAAATCCCGATGTGGCCATCGACGAAAGCGATTTTGCCTATCCCGGGCCCCTCCCCCACTCCAGGGAAGCTTCTGTGGTCATGTTGATCGACGGCATCGAAGCAGCTTCACGAAGCATGAAGGAAAAAACATTCGACAACTTTAAACGACTGATCGATAACATGATCGACCAAAAACTGAAAGACCGTCAACTTGACAACTCTGATCTGACGTTTGCCGATCTCGACAAAATCAAGGAAATCCTGCTGCGTAAACTGGTGAATATCTACCATGTCAGAATAGAATACCCCGAAGAGAAAAAGAAATAAACAATTTTCCCGATTTTGCGTTACTTTTGCATCCTGATAATTATCTCATAAAGAGCAAACATGAAAGCAATCAAATATTGGTTGTTCCTGTTCCTTGTTGTAGGAATGGCTACCGGATGTGATCTTCTGAAAAGTGAGAAGGAGAAAGAAGATGAAGGGCCAAAAATGGCATCTCCCCTGACACTGAAGATCAATACGTTTATCAAGGAAGTCATGACCGATGTCTACCTGTGGTATGATAAAATGCCTGCGATCGACGAAAAATATGAAACCGATTCAAAAGCATATTTTGAAAAACTGTTATACAGTGAAGACAAATGGTCATTCATCACCGATGATATCAAATCGTTTGAGAACTCAATTCAGGGAATAGAAAAAACTTATGGGTACTCCCTCGCATTCGGGGCATTCTCAAATGCACCCGGCACTTATTTTGCCATCGTCGAATATGTTTATCCCAACACACCTGCTTCAAAGGCAGGATTTAACCGCGGCGACCTGATCGTCAAAATCAATGGTCAAAACATCACTATCGACAATTACCAGAATCTTCTATCCGGAACAGACATAACGGTCACCCGAGGGATTTTATCCGGTGGTGCTATATCGCAGGGAATTACATTGTCGATGGTAGCCGAGGAATTGAAACTTGACCCTGTTTTGATGTACAAAATCATCGAAAGGGAAGGACACAAAATCGGATACCTGCTGTACCTTCAATTTATCAGCAGTTACAACAGCACCAGTTTAAGCAAAGCATTGCAATACTTCAGTGACAACCAGGTCACCGACCTTGTGCTCGATCTGAGATACAATCCGGGAGGGGAAACAACTGCGGCGCAGTACATCTGCAGTTCATTAGCACCTCTAAGCGTGGTGAATAACAAAAGTATGCTTGTATCTTATCAGTGGAACAACAAATACCAGGCTTACTGGATTTCGAAAAAAAGGGATGACCAGTTAGGCATTTATTTTGACCCGACCGTTCCTGTTAAACTTAACCTGAACAAGGTTCACATTCTGACAGGAAACAATACCGCCAGTGCCTCCGAATTGACCATCACCGGTCTGGAACCCTATCTTGACGTGGTACTGGTCGGGGATACGACTTATGGAAAGTACACGGGTTCTTTTACCATTAAACCAAGTGAATGGTACGATAAACCGTCTGTATATGCCGATTTTGAAAATTGGGGATTACAACCCATCATCATCCGGTTTGCCAATTCTCAGGGGGTAACCAATTTCACCAACGGTTTTGCGCCCGATTTTGTGGTTGGCGATGCCCTGCTTCCTGCATATCCTCTCGGAGATATTTCAGAACCTCTTTTGAAAAAGGCTGTTGAAAACATTACAGGTAAAACCATTTCGGCCATGAAAAAAGCACAGGTTCCCTTCCAATATAAAATCATCGACAGAGGATTTTCGAGATTTGATCATTTGAAAAGGAATCTATTCATTGATCATCCCATGGAAGAACCTCATTTCACAGCTGATAAATCATCAACTCAGTAAGCTTTTCACCCGAAAAAGCACGTTCCCCCCTGCCAATGAAAAAAAAATATCTATACATAGCCGGCATCCTTCTGGTTCTTGTCCCGGCGATATTTCTCATGACCGGAAAGAAAGGGGAAGAAACGGTTATTACCGCCGAAGTCCGACAGGGACCCTTTGAAATACTGGTTTTTACAACAGGACAGCTTGAAGCTGAAAATTCGGAAAGAATTTTACTCCCTGAAGCATTGAGCAATGCAAATGTCAGGATTTATGAAATAAAAATCGCCGATATTGTTGAAGAGGGAACAAAAGTTGAAAAAGGCGACTACATTGCCTCCCTCGACCATAAAACAGTAGAGGAAGTTCTGAATACTGCAAGGCTGGAACTGGAGGATGCAATTCACCAGTTCGAGGATGCCCGGATGGACAGCAATCTGAACCTGAGCAACAGCCGCGATCAGATTCTGAATGACCAGGAGCAGGTGGAACAGATGCGGATCATTCTCGAAGAATCGGTTTATGAATCACCTTCCGTTATCAGGAAAGCCGAAATGGATTTGGAGAAAGCCCAGCGAATGCTCGAACAGGATATCCTTGCCTATAAGATCAAAACACAGCAAGCCATTACGAGGGTAAACCGAAGGGTTGTATTTATGAACCAAAAGGAAAACAGGGTAAGAGACCTTGAAACTGCATACCGGTCGCTCAATATCCATGCCCCAAAACCTGGAATGGTTATCTATGCAAAAGACCGGTTCGGTGAAAAAACCAAGACCGGTACGACCATTAGCCGTTGGATGCCCGTCATTGCCACCCTTCCAGACCTGACAAAAATGATCTCCGTCACATACGTGAATGAGATCGATATTTCGAAAATACGAACAGGACAGAAAGTATCCTTAGGCATTGACGCCTTTCCGGGCAAAAAAATGGAAGGAGAGGTCATAGCCATTGCAAACATCGGACAGCTTTTACCAAAGAGCGATGCCAAGGTTTTTGAGGTAAAGATCAGGTTATATGGTTCTGATCCCGACCTCCGCCCTGCCATGACAACCAGTAATGTGATCAGGACCGGAACCTATTCAAATGAGATTTTCATTCCGTCGGATGCCATCTTCAGTGACGATAGCCTGAAATATGTTTTTGTTTGGGACGATTCTCCGGTAAGACAAATCGTGGAGACCGGCCCGGAAAACGAAAATTTTACCGTGATCAGGCAGGGATTGCACCCTAAGAGCAGGATACTTCTCACCCCTCCGGTTCACGGAAACGATTTACCGGTCAGAGGAATGGAAATCTACCACCGGTTGAAAAAAGAAAAAGAGGAAAAGGCAAACGCTGCAAAAACTGCCCAGTTAGAAACAGGAACAATCGGGCCTGCACATACAGGGGCTGTTTCGAATTAATCCGGTCATTGAAATGAGAAGAATCTTTCAGCGCTACCTTCATGATATCCTTATAGGCATTGAAGCGATCCAGACCAACAAAGTCAAGTCACTGCTTACGGCCCTCGGTATCATTTTCGGAGTTGCTGCCGTGATCAGCATGATGGCGATCGGGAACGGAGCGGAGCATGAAATCCTTGAGCAAATTAAAATGGTGGGGGTCAACAACATCATTATCACCCCTTCGGCCACAACCGTTCCGGGAGGACAGCAGAACTCTGCCGGCCAGGAAGAAGAAAATATCGTCAGGAAGAAGAAATTCTCGAAAGGACTGACTTTGCTCGACGCGGAGGCCATTACCGAAGTGATCCCGACTGTTTCTAAAGTCTGTCCGGTAATGTCGGTGAACTATGCTGCCATCCTGAACGGAAGGAGTAAGCCTGTCACCTTAGAAGGGACCAACAACCACTATTTTAATCTTTTCAGCATCCGGCTCCAGGCGGGAGAATTCTTCAACCGCCAGCAGGGTGAAACAGGATACCCGGTTTGCATCATCGGCGACAACATTAAAAATATTTTTTTCGGAGGGGTCGATCCGGTGGGGAAATATATCAAAACAGGTGATACCTGGCTAAAAGTGATCGGCGTTGTCGAAAGGCGCGATTTTACAGCCTCTGCCAGCGATGAAATGGGAATCAGCAGCACCGACAACAAAATATTCATCCCTGTAAAAACCATGCTGCTTCGTTTTATTAACCGATCGCTCGTGAGAGCCGACGAAATTGAAAGGCAAAGCAATCAGAGCCAATCAATTGAAAATGAGAACATGAATCAACTCGACAAAATCATCGTACAGGTAAAAGAGACAGAGCATCTGTCGCCCACGGCTGATATCCTTACCCGGTTGATGCTGCGCAGGCATAACAACCTGTATGACTTCGATGTGACCATCCCGGAACTCCTGTTAAAGCAACAGCAGCGCACCAAGAACATTTTTAACATCGTTCTGGGTGTCATTGCCGGGATTTCCCTGATCGTGGGAGGGATCGGGATTATGAATATCATGTTGTCGAGTGTCATGGAACGAATCAGGGAAATAGGACTTCGCCAGGCCATCGGTGCATCGCGTAAAGATATTATTGTGCAGTTTCTGGCTGAATCAACCCTGATCAGTGTATCGGGAGGTTTTGCCGGAATATTGCTGGGAGTGGCATTGTCAATGTCAATAACCGCCATTTTTGACATAAAAACCATCATTTCCCTCTTTTCGGTGTTCATCGCTTTTTCAGTCTCGGCGATGGTGGGGATTGCCTTTGGGTATATACCCGCTAAACGTGCCTCAGATCAGGATCCGGTTGAATCATTGCGACAATAAATGATACTTTCCTATGATGAAATTTCTGCAATTCACATTCTTTTGCACGTTTATCCTGCAAGGGGCCCTTTTCGCCCAGACAGGCCTTAAGATGCTAACACTAAAGCAGGTGATCGAAATTGCCTCCAGGCAATCGCTCGACGCTTTCAGAAATAAAAACATGTATCTTGCCAGTTACTGGGAGTTCAGAAATTTTAAAGCCGACAATCTTCCGAATCTTTCCTTTCAGGCTACGCCTCTCGACTTTAACCGGTCGATGCAAAAGGTATACAACTATACCGAAAACCGGGATGAATACAAATCGCGTGAATTTCTGAACTCAGATATGTCTTTGTCATTAACACAGAATGTCGGTTTAACCGGTGGCAGGATTTTTGCCCAATCGGAACTCAACCTGACCCATAACCTTGGCAATGACAAGCTCACTTCTTTCACATCCACTCCTGTAAGCATAGGTTACAGCCAGTCGCTCAACGGATACAACCAGCTCAGGTGGGTTTCGAAAATCGAACCTGTTAAATTTGCCCGTGCAAAACAGGAGTATATACAATCGAAAGAAGAGCTTGCCATCAAGGCGACACGCCGCTTTTTCGACCTGGTAGACGCACAGATTGAGGTTTCGATTTCCAACACAAACCTTGCCAATGCCGACACTTTGTACAGGATCGGAACCGGCCGTTTCCAGGCAGGAACCATCACACAGGATGAATTGCTGAATCTTGAGCTGGGCTATATGAATGCGAAACTGGCACTCAACCGTGCCAATCTGGAGCTGGAGAGGGCACGTGCCGACCTTAATTCCTTCCTGGGGTTTGAGAAAAATACCCTGATTGAATGTGTGGTTCCCACCGATTTGCCGCACTTGAGGATTGAAGCTGCAGAAGCTCTGGGGATGGCCATTGCCAACAATCCCGATATCCTGACTCACAAGCAGCGTCTGATCGAGGAAGACCGAAAAGTTCGTCAGGCTGAAGCGCAAAATGGGATCAATGCCGACTTGTATGCCCTTTACGGCTTGAACCAGAATTCTGAAAAATTCAGCGAGGTTTACCTGGATCCTCTGGAACGACAAAGATTCAGAGTAGGTGTAAACATACCGGTTCTCGACTGGGGCAGGCGCAAAGGCCAGCTTGCAATGGCAAAATCGAACAGGGAAGCCGTGATAACCAGCATCAATCAGGAACGGATCGACTTTGAACAAAATGTCGTCATGAACATCATGGAATTCAATATCCAGGCCGACCAGGTCAGGAATACCGCAAAAGCTGACACAATTGCCCAATTGGGGTACAATGTCACGAAACAAAGGTTCCTGATCGGTAAACTCGACGTAACAAAACTGAACCTGGCCCGCAACGACCTGGAATTGGCCCGAAGGGCATTCATCCAGGCACTGCGGAGCTATTGGACTTACTATTATACCATCAGGCAACTCACCCTGTACGACTTTGAAAAAAGGACAACTCTTTCCGAGGATTTTGAAAAACTCCTGAACAATTCATGATGACAAAAACAGCTTCCCGGCGAAAATGGTTCTGGATGTTGCCTGCTGTGGCTGTTGCAGGGGCAGCCTTCTACCTGATCCAGCAGTCTGAAATCAGGCATGATATCCATATTGTAAAAAAGGGGACGTTCGAGAAGTTTATAGAAACCAAGGGGGAAATCCAGGGGAAATATGCAGTGAACATCACATTGTCTGATATTTTCAAAGATCCTGATATTCAGATCTGGGATTTTAAGATCAAAGATATGGTGCAGGAGGGTACCATCGTCAAAAAAGGCGATTGGGTGGCAAGTCTCGACCAGGTCAATATCAGCCAGCGGCTCCAGTCGAACCAGGAAGCTTTGGAAATGAGACTTGCCAATCTGAATGATGAAAGGGTCGATACGGCACTTGCCCTTTCGCAGCTTAGGCAAAATCTCAGGGAGCTGGAATCGGAACTGGGGTACAAAGCATTGGACCTTGAGCAATCGAGGTTCGAATCGCCCTCCTATCAGAGAAGGATGCAAACAGCTTATAACCAACAACTCCGGCAGATCGACAGAATGAGGAGAAACTACGAACTCCAGAAAATGAATCTGGAAAAAGACATGAAAAGAGAGGAAGAAAGATACAATTACCACCAACGGATAGATGCAAAACTCCGGGAAGCACTTGTTGCCACCAACATCACTGCACCTGAAGCCGGCATGGTAATATATGCCAGAACCCGCTGGAACAGGAAAATCAGGATCGGCGATGAGGTGGGACCCTGGAGGCCGGTCATTGCCACGCTGCCCGATCTCTCAGTCCTGATTTCAGAAACCTATGTCGAAGAAATCGATGTGGCTAAAATCAGCCTGAACGACAGTGCGACGGTCACTGTCGATGCCTTGCCAGGGAAACGGTTTACGGGAAAGATCAGGTCAATCGCCAACATCGGACAGGAACTCAGAGGACACGACTCAAAGGTTTTTTTTGTTACCATCCAATTAGACAAAAACAAACAGAAACTGCTGCCCGGGATGACAAGCAGCAACCACATCACAATTGAAAGAATAGCTGATCAGATCACCATTCCGAGGAAATGCCTGTTTTCCGAAAATGGGATACCGTTTGTCTACCTGAAAGAAGAGGGGAAAATTCAAAAGAAAAAAGTAAAAACCGGCCAGGAGAACGATGAGGAAGTTGTCATAGCTGAAGGGCTACATGAAAAAGACCGGATTCTGCTTAATCCTCCCGAAAATACAAATGAAATAAATTTCATGACCCCCTGAACTTACTTCGTATAAGCACTCTAAAGATCGGTCTTTAGCTCCTGCTTATGCGAAACTTCGGAGTTAACCATTGTCATCCTGCCCTGTGGGGATCAGTGAAATTTGTGGATTGTTCTTTCTTAATAGGACAATTGCATGGGCCGAGATACCCTCTTCCCTTCCTTCGAAACCCAGTTTTTCGGTGGTTGTTGCCTTTACTGAAACCTGGTCTGGTTCTATTTCCATCACACGGGCCAAAATCTCTTCCATCGCTGTGATATATGGCATCAGTCTCGGTTTTTGTAAGCAAACAACCGTATCAACATTGACGACTGAGTAATTTTTTGCCCTGATAAGCGCACAGGTCCGGGCAAGCAGGATTTTGGAATCGATGTTTCTAAATTCGATGGAGCTATCCGGGAAGTTGCATCCGATATCACCCAGTCTGAGGGCTCCGAGCAGGGCATCGCACAGTGCATGGATCAGCACATCACCGTCAGAATGGGCTACGGTTCCTTTTTCGTGGGGGATCAGGATACCTCCCAGCCACAATGATTCTCCCCTCGACAACCGGTGGACATCAAATCCGTAACCAATCCTGAAATCCATTACCTGCGTTGTTTGCCAAAAGCATCCACGTCGAACGACAGGGTGAAACGAAGGGTGTTTTCCAGCGGATGGTTTCTGACAATGGGCAGCAGGTAGGCAAAATCGAGAGCAAAAACATTCAGCTTTAACCCCGCGCCGGCAGTCATGAATTTCCGGTTTCCCTTGTTTTCGTGTTCATAAAAATAACCTGCCCGAAGGGCAAACTGCTTGTTGTACCAGTATTCGACACCGGCTGAAACAGAGATTTCCTGTAATTCTTCCTTAAATCCTCCCGGAGCATCCGAAAAAGAGCTAAAAATTCCGCCGATGACCGATTTGTCAGAGTTGATTCCTCCGGGATATATAACGGAACCAGGGTCGTAAGTGGTGGTATCCCTCGGCGGGGTCGGGACCAGTAGTTTATTGATGTCGGCTGAAAAGGAAAAGGTATTGTAATCGTCCAGTTCCGTGGTATAAGATGCTCCCAGTTTCAGGTTGGTCGGGATGAAATCTTTGATCTCACCGTCGGTATAGGAAATTTTTGCACCAATATTCTGGATATTGATCCCTGCCGAAAAAACATTCTCCTGCCGGCTTATCTGAAAACTGTTTATGTAATAAAAAGCAACGTCGGCTGCATACGAATTGCCCGCATGTGATTCGACACCGTTGATCAGCTGTCCTGCTGTCAGGTCCGAGCGGATGTACCTGACTGCAACCGATCCGGCCCAGTAGTCGGAAAGCAGCCTGGTATAGCCCAGGTCAATCGCAAATTCATTGGGACTTTGCTGCCCCATATATTCAGCCAGTTCACTGGTAAAAATGATGTCTCCGAGAGAAAAGTAGCGGAGGGATGAGCTCACTGTCTGGTATTCATCGAGTTTTTTATATCCCACCAGGTATGCCAGGTTAATATCATTGACCAATGCCCTGAGCCAGGGAGAATAGGAAAGTGATACCCCCATATCGCTGCGCATAAATGCGTATTTCGCCGGATTCCAGTGTTGGGAATTGACATCGGGAGAGGTACCCGCTCCGGCGTCCCCCATACCGGCTGCACGTGAATCGGGAGCAATCGTCAGAAAGGGAACAGCAGTGGTTACCACATTGGCCCCGCTCAAGCTGGCCTGACCATATATATAGGTCATCGGCAAAATTAAAAATGGAACAAATAGAATGAGTCTTGAAAACCTGTTCATAATTACTGCATAGAAAGCGTGCAAAGATAAAACTTTTGCAACTTCATTAATAAATAAATACAAAACGGAACCTGACGTGAAAAATTATTCCCGGACAAAACTTTTATCTGCTCA
>CAYNBE010000087.1:0-7716 GCA_964395045.1 uncultured Prolixibacteraceae bacterium
GAAGTATTCAGATCGCTGATTTTCAGGAGTACACCGAAGAAAGAAAGTTTTAACTTTGAGAAAGTCAGTAAAAGGGAGCACCTCGACATCGCAAGTGTGAATACAGCCATTTGTGTGCAAATGGACGGCAAAAGGATCATTTCAGTCCGTCTTTCGGCAGGAGGCGTGGCACCAGTGCCAAAGTTCCTTGCTGAAACCTGTCGGTTTATAACCGGTCAGGAGCTTTCCACCGAAATGTTGATTGCAGCCAACAGGGTTATGCAGGATGAAATTTCACCCATCAGCGACATCAGGGGGAGCGCTGAATATAAAAGGCTTCTGCTCAGGCAGCTTTTGTTTGCCCATTTTCTTGGTTTGTTCCCTGAGGAGCTGGAACTCAAGCCCTTGATAACATTGAGTTCAGAGAAATGAAGAATTGTGATTCATATGGACATGTGACCGGGAAATCGGTTTATCTCGATGATATTCCTCTTATCGGGGGAACTCTGTTTGGAGCTGTATATGCATCACAGGTTGCATGTGGAAAGATACTGTCGCTCGATCTTTCCGGTGCTGAATCTTCGCCCGGGGTTGTTGCAGTGCTGACTGCATCATCCATACCAGGTGAAAACCAGATCGGAGGGATTATTCCTGATGAACCGCTTTTTGCGACTGACGAAGTGCACTATATCGGGCAACCGGTGGCGCTGGTAATTGCAAAAACATACAGAGAAGCCCGGATTGCAAGGCGAAAGATCAGAACAGAATACCTTCACGGCGACCCTGTGACATGTCCCAGGAAGGCAATGGAAAAAGGAATGTTACTTTTTCCAGCGAGGACATTTCAGACCGGGGATGTATCATCGGTGTGGCAACATTGTAGTCTCGTTTTGAGCGGAAAGGTTGAGACTGGTGCACAGGAACATCTCTACCTCGAAACTCAGGGCGCTTACGCATGGCCTGAAGAAAACGGCAACCTGACTGTTTGCTCTTCCACACAGGGTATCACTCTTGCCCAGCGGTCCATTTCCCGGGTTCTGAATATTCCCATGCACCGGATTACAGTTGACGTACGCCGTCTCGGGGGAGGTTTCGGGGGTAAGGAGGACCAGGCTACGGCATGGGCGGTCATGGCTTCGCTGGCGGCAGCCCTTCTTCATAAACCGGTGAAACTGGTACTGGAAAGGCATGATGATATGGGATTGACCGGGAAAAGGCATCCCTATGAAGCTGATTTCACCATCGGATTATCGGGTGATTTAAAAATACTTGGCTGGGAAGTTGTTTATTACCAAAACGGTGGAGCTTCAACCGATCTTTCTCCCGCCATCCTTGAAAGAACCCTCTTTCACTCCACAAACAGCTATTTCATCCCCCATGTGAAAGCAACGGCTTACAGCTGTAAGACGAACCTGCCTCCCAATACTGCTTTCAGGGGCTTCGGAGCTCCGCAGGCAATTTTTATCATTGAATCGGCAATAGCCATGGCTGCCGAAAAACTGGGAATTCCTGCCTGGAAAATCCAGAAGCGAAACCTGATTTCCGAAAACGACCGTTTCCCTTATGGCCAGGTCGTCAGGAACACCTATGCAAAAAAAGCATGGAAAGAAGCCTGCAGGATTTATCATTTAAAAGAACAAATCATTGATATCCAGGAATTCAACCAGAAAAATCCGCTGGTTAAAAAGGGTCTGGCCTTAATGCCTGTTTGTTTTGGGATCTCTTTCACCAACACAGGGATGAACCAGGGAATGGCCCTTGTTCACATATACAGGGATGGGAGCATCGGGATCAGTACGGGGGCCATTGAAATGGGGCAGGGTGTGAACACAAAAATGGTGCAGGTTGCAGCTGCAACGTTTTCAGTATCTCCCGGAAGGATCAGGATTGAAACCACCAACACCTCAAGGGTTGCCAATACATCCCCGACGGCTGCCAGCACCGGTGCTGACCTGAACGGAAAGGCCGTGATCATGGCCTGTGAGAAGTTACTGGACCGTTTATTGAAACATGCTCTGAAGATGCTGGGAAAGGATAGGGGTACAGTTGCAATCAGCCTGGAAATGGTTACATTGAACGGAATTGATACTGGAATCACATGGGACAAGCTGGTGGAATCGGCTTTTCTGAACAGGATTGGCTTAAGTGAATCAGGGCATTATGCCACACCTGTTATCCATTTTGATAAAACCACTGAAAAAGGGCATCCTTTTTCATATTATGTTTTCGGAACTGCCATTGTGACCGTAACGGTTGACTGTCTCCGGGGAATTTACAAAACCGATCAGGTACTGATTGTGCATGATTTCGGAAACAGCATCAACATGGACATTGATAAAGGACAGGTGGAGGGTGCAGTCGTACAGGGAATCGGATGGATGACAATGGAGGAGGTCCGGTATAATAGTTCGGGGAAACTGCTTTCTGATACGCTTTCCACCTACAAGGTTCCGGATATTTATTCAGCTCCCCGGATCATAGAATGCAAGGCGCTGGATATTAAGGGTCCCGGTCTGGCATTAATGGGATCGAAAGCTGTTGGTGAGCCCCCTTTTATCTACGGAATCGGAGTCTGGTTTGCCATCCGGAACGCAATTCTTGCTTTCAATCCTTCGGCGCGGATTGAATTTTCAGCTCCTTTAACCCCTGAAAAAGTCCTGATGGCACTCTGGAATCATTAACATATCTGAATTGTCTTTTCTCTATTCAAAACAAACGATTGTCAGGGGCGCCCTGGTCTATTCGGTAGGCGACCTGGCTGCAGCGCTGATCCTGAATGAGTTTTCATGGACGCGGCTACTTGGGATGTTTTGTATGGGTGCAACAGTATACGCTTTCGAGATACCAAACTTTTTTACATGGATCGAAAAGTCAGCAGGGACCATGCATCATTTGCTGAAGCCATTCGCACGTACCCTGATGGCTATGCTTTATTTTAATCCCCTTTGGATCGCACGGCACCTTCTGTTCATTAAACTATTCTCGGGCAAGTTTGAAGATATTAGCTCCGGGCTTCTGTTGGTTGCAACCTGGTCGTTTCTGGTGAACATCCCGGTTTCCCTTGCAGCGAATTATCTGATTCAGAATCATGTGAAAATGAAATGGCGTTTTCCCGCAAGCGCTGTTTTTTCATCGCTGATGGCGGTTTATTATGCTCTGAGCAGTGTGATCTTCGGATGAGATACCCGGGTATTTGACCCACTTGCCAGACAGGATGCCACTTGCGGATTTTTACGGTATTTTTGCTATCTTCATTCTGCGGGAAAGGTAAGTATATATGAAGGAAATGAAAATTTCAAAGGGCCTCTATGTTTTGCTGGGTTCTGGTGCACTGGCCATCGGAATCTTCGGGATCATCATCCCGGGATTGCCAACAACCCCTTTTCTGCTCCTGGCAGCAGGATTATTTCTTCGCGGATCGCAAAAGCTTTACAACAGAATGCTTGCAAATCCGGCGACAGGTCCCTATATACGTGATTATCATGAAAAAAGGGGAATGACCCTGAGAACCAAGATTGTGTCTGTTTTACTGATGTGGACCATGATAGGTTTATCAGTTCATTTCATACTGGACCATTGGCTGTTAAGGGCGGGGATCATCCTGTTGGGATGTGCCGGGACAGCAATCATGGGATTTGTGGTGAAAACCGTTAGTCAGGAGGAAGAATGTGAAAACAGAAATGAACAGGAAGTGGCTGTACCCCGAAAATCAGAAAAATTTGGTCCGGAAAAGCAAAATTAAACGAGATTCTTGTGAAAGAGAGCAATTTTAAAATGTTTCAAAGTCCTTCTCCACGGTGGAGGAGGATTTAGGATGAGGTATTCCGGAACTGATGAATTATGCAGGTCATGACAGTTGTTCCTCTTTTGTGCCGTTTATTTTCAGGAGCTTGAAAATATCCACCACCAAAATGGGAATCAGGGATAGCAGGATGACTGCTATCCAGTGTTTTCCGTCGAGGGCGGCAAAGCTGAATGCATCCATGAAAGAAGGAACTAGGAGTACAATGATTGCCAGGCCGGCCGAAACAAAGATTGCCCCGATCAGTGGTTTGTTCCGGAGCGGGCTGATTGAGAGGGAAGACTTTGTGATCGAATGAAGGTTGCGGACATGGAAAAGCTGTGAAAGGGCAAGGGTGGCAAATGCCATGGTCTGCCCGAGTGCCGGTCCGCTTTCTTTCAGTCCGATCAGATAGGCAGCAAGTGGGATCGATCCGATCATGATTCCCTGATACATGACTCGCCAGATCATCCCTTTTGTCATGAATCCTTTCTTTGAATTCCGCGGCTTTCTTCTCATCAGGTTGTCATCAGCTGGATCGACACTCAGTGCAAGTGCAGGAAGGCTATCGGTCACAAGATTAATCCAGAGAATGTGAATGGGAAGCAGGGGAGTTCCGAGATTGAATAGGGAGGTCACAAAAAGCAGGAAAATCTCACCTATATTGGTCGAAAGTAAAAACTGGATGGTTTTCAGGATATTGTCGTAAATTCTCCGGCCTTCTTCCACAGCCGCAACGATGGTTGCGAAATTGTCGTCGGTGAGAACCATGTCGGAAGCTCCCTTGGCCACGTCGGTACCGACAATTCCCATGGCAGCCCCGATATCTGCCTGCTTCAGGGCAGGGGCGTCGTTTACACCGTCGCCTGTCATCGCGACTACCTCATCATGTTTTTGCCATGCTTTCACAATACGCACTTTATGTTCCGGGGCCACTCTGGCATAAACCGAGTACTTCGAAACATTTGCCGTAAAATCCTCTTCGTCAAGCTGTGAAAGTTCCGCACCAGTGATCGCCAGGTCACCTTCCCTGAAAATGCCGATCTCACGGGCAATAGCAAGTGCTGTACTTTTATGGTCACCTGTAATCATCACCGGCCTGATTCCTGCCGAATTGCATTTTCCGATCGCTTCCAAAACCTCAGGACGTGCCGGATCAATCATTCCAAGTAAACCGATGAAAATAAGCCCTGTTTCCAAATCTCCGATTTCAACGTGCCGGGGAGGTTCCGGCAAATCCTTATAAGCCATAGCCAAAACACGCAATGCTGAATTGGCCATCGACTCATTCGCTTCCCGTACCTTTCTCCGGTCATCATCCGTGATCGGCCTGACTTGTCCGTGAATGATGATCTTATCGCAACATTCAAGGACTTCATCCAGTCCCCCCTTGACATTCACCCTCGTGCCGGAATCTGTCAGACGGTTGACTGTGGTCATTCTTTTTCGTTCAGAATCGAACGGGATTTCGGCAACCCTGGGAAATTCCTTTTCTATCTGCTCTTTATGAATTCCGTACAGGATCCCGAAATCAAGCAGTGCTATTTCCGTAGGATCGCCCGTGAATTCATGCTTCCCATTTTTATCTATGCTGGCCCGGGCATCGGCACACAATACAGCAACGGATAAAAGCCGTTCCTCTTCTGGATTTAGCTTTGTGGCCGGAGAAACCCTGTTGATAGTGTCCTTTTTATGGTTGACATAAGCCTCAACAACCGTCATCTTGTTCTGGGTAAGGGTGCCGGTTTTGTCGGAACAGATCACGGTTGCGCTCCCAAGGGTCTCTACCGATGGCAATGTCCGGATGATGGCATTTTTCTTAACCATCCGTTGCACACCGATGGCAAGAACCACAGTCGAAACGGCAGGTAGTCCTTCGGGAATGGCAGCGACAGCAAGACTGACCGCTGTCATGAACATGCTGATGATGGAATTACCATATAAAATTCCTACAAGAAAAATCACTCCGCAGATGATCAGTGCAGCGGTTCCCAGTACTTTCCCCAGCTGCTCCAGGCGACGGCTCATGGGAGTTTCGGTGTCAACAGCCTGCTGAAGCATTCCGGCAATTTTACCCACTTCGGTTTTCATTCCGGTGGCAACCACCACTCCCCGTCCTCTTCCAAAGGTTACTACTCCGCTCGAAAAAGCCATGTTGACTCGGTCGCCAAGTGTTACTTCCCCTTCCGGTAGGGGATCGGTGTTTTTTTCGACAGGAACCGATTCGCCTGTCAATGACGACTCCTGTACTTTCAGGTTTACTGCTTCGGACAGTCTCAGATCGGCCGGAATGACCGCACCTGTTTCCAGAATTACTATATCACCCGGAACAAGTTCCCGGGCAGGTATTTCAATGATTACTCCGTCGCGTAATACCTTCGTCTCCGGTGCTGCAAGGTTTTTCAGGGCCTCCAGAGACGATTCCGCCTTTCTTTCCTGGTATGCCCCGACAAAGGCATTCAGGATGAGAATGCCCAGGATCACAAAGGTGTCAATCAGGCCTTCTCCTTCCATCACGCCCACCACACCCGAAATTACCGCTGCGATCAACAGGATCAGGATCATGAAACTCCTGAACTGGGCAATAAACGTGCTTAAAAAAGTCTTCTTTCCTTTTGAGTCCAGCTGGTTGTATCCGGTTTCTTCCAGTCTTTTCCGGGCTTCGGTTGAATCAAGCCCTGTTGATTCATTGGTTCGGAGTAATTCCAATATTTCGCCGACTGGTTTATTGTAGAATTGTGTCATATTCAATGTACCTGTTTGTTGAAACATTGTCAAACCTTTATTTCCTCGTAGATATCCGGCAAATATATTCAGATTCCGTGATGTTCGGGAATATTTCTTAAGAGGGTGATCATGCCGGCACAATAAATATGTTTAATTTCTATTCATCACTACACTTTGTGACCATTTTCCGATATCCCCTCCTTCATTCCAGGTTTTCCGTCAATTTCTGGACAACTCTGAATTCGCGGAAAAATTCCCTTCCGATAACACGCAGAATGGTGTAGAAGGGAACAGCCAGCAACATCCCGGGCAGTCCTGCAATTCCTCCTCCCATGATGATGACCAGGAAGATCTCCAGGGGGTGTGATTTTACGCTTTTTGAATATATGAAAGGTACCAGAATGTTGTTATCGATGAAGTTGACGACGATAAATACCCCGGCAAGCTTCAGGATTTCGGGTAGTAACTCATGGGTAGATCCAAATGCGAGGGTACTGGTGATTCCCAGTGTAATCCCGATCGCTGAACCGATGATGGGACCAATGTATGGGATTATGTTCATCAGACCGCCGAAAAAACCTATCAGCAAAGCATTTTTGACCCCGAATATCCATAAGCCGATGGAAATAAGTGACATCACTCCGATCAGTTCAAGCAATACCCCGATGAAATAGCGCATCAGCAATCCTTTGGATTCGTTGACCACCTTTTTTGTGGCCTGGTGATGCCGTTCGGGAATAAAAAGCAGAAGACCGTCTTCAAACATGTTTTCATCTTTCAGAAAGAAAAACGAAATGAACAAAATGGAAAAGAAACCGATGAAAATGTTACCGGCAGCGCTGACAAATCTGGATAGGAAACTACCAATATTCCCGAGGTTCACCATCGATTTCACTTCGCTGATCACGAGGTTCTGCAGGGTTTGCCCGTCAGGGACAGCTCCGAAATCGTGCAGCCTTTCATTGATCCACTCGAGAGGTTCCTGCAGACTTTGGGCCAATCCCGAAACATCAATTCTGGAAATGGTATTGGCCTGCTGAATGATCAGGGGGACAAAAACAGCGAGAAGACCGAAGAAGAACAAAACCAGCAGAGCCAGCGAAAGCAGTGAGCCCAGGGGATGGGGAATGTGGATGTTTTTGATGTGCAGTTTATCGAAAAAGTTCACCAGGGGCTGTCCGATAGACGTCAGTACGGCAGCAGCGAGCATCCATCCGAGGCTGTATTGG
>CAYNBE010000087.1:7726-13957 GCA_964395045.1 uncultured Prolixibacteraceae bacterium
CTTCCGGAGAAGATCGGTCATGATCCCCACTGCATCGCCGAAGTTTTCCGGATATCCAACCTGGTCGGCCAGTCCGAATACTGCAATCTTTTTTCCTGTCAGGTCCATCTCCCGGATTGCAGGCACAAATTCATCCCAATAAACCGGTAATTCTCCATCGAACCAGGTCGGAACACCGAGAATTAAATAATCGAACCTGATAAAGTCACCTGTAGTAACATGGTCAGCATCAATCTGTTCGACAGTGTCCGGTCCCATCATTTCTGAAATTTTCTGAGCGATTGACCTGGTTTTCCGCGATCTGAAGCTATAAAATAATCCTGTTTTTTTCATGTGTTTAAAATTTTCAAGTTCATTTGGTATAATTAGTGGAAACACATGCCTGCCTGCCGGTAGGCAGGACAGGCAGAGAATTCGCATGTAACATATCATCATCTCATTTGGTATATTATATATACATGCTCATTTCATGATTAAAATTCAATAAGACAATAATTTTCGGGCGGCCTGGTATATTTTTTCAGTATCAGGTAGGATGGCTTTTTCAAGAATGCGGTTGAATCCGACCGGTGTAAAAGTGGAACCTATCCGAACAACAGGCGCATCAAGCCATTCGAATGCCTCTTCCATAATCAGGGAGGCCAATTCCCCTCCGAATCCCCCATGTACCTTATCTTCGTGAATAACAATGACTTTTCCGGTTTTTCGGACCGATTCAAGAATGGTCAGTTTGTCGAGTGGCACCAGCGATCTGAGATCAACCACTTCTATGCTGAATCCTTCTTCCCCGAGCTTTTCTGCGGCTTCAAGGCTCATGTGGGTGGTATTGCCATAAGTAATGATAGTCATGTCGTTTCCTGCTTTTCTGACCCGTGCTTTCCCAAAAGGAACTTCAAAATCATCGGGGATTGGGGTGGCCGCCCGGGGATCCTGGTACAACGCCTTGGGCTCCATGAACATGGTTAATCCCCTTGATCTAATGGCTGTTCTGAGCAATCCGGCTGCATCATCTGCAAACGATGGATAAACAATCCGGACTCCGGGAATGGCGACCAGAGAACCTTCAATGGTCTGGGAGTGGTACAGTCCTCCTCCGATATATCCCCCGGAGGCCAGCCGGATGGTTACATTGGGGGTGAACTTTCCGTTTGATCGCCAATAATCATGACTTGAATCGACATATTGTTCCATGGCAGGCCAGAAATAATCTGCGAATTCAGCCCCTTCGACCACAATCCGGATATTCTTACTGAACCGTGACATTCCGTTTGCGGTACCCATAATGAAATCTTCGGCTATCGGAGCGTTGAATATCCGCTCTTTACCAAATTCCTGCTGCATCCCTTTCGAAACATTAAAAATTCCGCCTTTGTCCTTGTTGGCAATATCCTGTCCCCATAAAAAAGTATCCGGATTCCTGCGAAATTCATCCTTGAGGGTTTCATTCAGAGCTGTTATCATTTTCTTTTTTTCTCCTTCCATGGAGTGTGTACCATCGGGATACTTCACCGGTTGATAAGGCTCAGGCAATACAAAATTAAAAATGGTGGAAGGATCGGGATCAGGTGCCTGCATAGCTGCCTTGTGTGCCAGTTTAACCTCCCTGGAAGCAGCTTCTTCGATCGTTTGAAGCTCCTCCGCCGTAAACCGTTGATACCTTAAAAGCATCCTCCTGAACTTGGACAAAGGATCATATTCCTTTGCAACGTCTCTTTCCGTTTCACTACGGTAAAGTTCGTGCCGGTCAGAATTGGAGTGAGAATGAATCCTGACACAGTTGGCCTGCACAATCACAGGATGAACCTCCTCTATGGCAATCCGTTTGGCTTCGGTCATGGCATTCATCGAATCGAATACATCTTTGCCATTGCAATGTAAAATGGTCAGATTCTTAAAACCTGAAAAATTGTCAGCAACTTTTCTGGTGGCAGTCTGGTCTTTTTTGGGGACTGAAATCCCATACCCATTGTCCTGGATCACGAATACAACAGGTAATTTTTCTCTGGTTGCTCCATTAATTGCCTCATATACAAAACCTTCACTCACCGAAGATTCACCTTGGCTGCTGATGGCAACAGCCTTCTCGCCATAATATTTGATGGCACGGGCCACACCGGTTGCGTGAAGGGTGTGGTTTCCGGTGAGGGACGAAACATTGTGGATGTTCCATTCGGGCTTAGAAAAATGATTCGACATATGCCTTCCTCCGGTACCGGGATCAGTTGCTTTTGAAATCCCGTTCAGAATGATCTCTTCGGTTGTCATACCGGCCGAAAGGGCACTGAGCATATCCCGGTAATAGAGGAAAATATGGTCTTTTTTCTTTTCAAAAACCTGACCAATGGCCAGCTGTATACCGTCATGTCCGGCATAAGGGGCATGATACGACCAGCCAATGGCTTGCTTGAGGTAGTTGGGCGCTTTTTCATCCAGATTTCTTCCGACCGACATCAGGTGATACCAGCGCCGAAGGGTTTCAACTGGTGTGTGGGTGATGGAAAAAACTTCAGGAATAATTTTTTGATTCATTTCAGATTGATCTGTATAAATTAAATTCTTCAAGGATATCTGCAATCCGTCTGAGGAAAGCTCCGCCAAGTGCCCCATCGACGATCCTGTGATCGTACGAAAGAGAAAGGTACATTTTGTGCCGGATAGCTATGACATCGCCGGCGGGTGTTTCCAATACCGACGGTTTTTTCTCAATGCTTCCTGTAGCGAGTATGGCCACCTGAGGCTGATGAATAATCGGTGTTCCAATCAAATTCCGGAAGGATCCGAAGTTCGTTATGCTAAATGTACCATCCTGGATGTCTCCTGGCGCGAGTTTGTTTGTTCTGGCGGCTTCGGCAAGTTGGTTCAGGTTTTTCGCGAGACCTGCCAGATTTTTTTCATCTGCATGTTTGATTACCGGTACAATCAGATTTCCATCCGGACGGGCAACGGCAATCCCGATGTTAACATTTTTTCTTAAAATGATTTTATCACCATCTACCGATGCGTTTACAAATGGAAACTCACGCAAAGCCTTTGCAGTTGCTTCTATGAATACCGGCATATAGGTTAGTTTTTCTCCGTATCGCGCCTGGAATTCACCTTTTACCCGGTTCCTCCAAAGGACAAGATTGGTTACATCAGCTTCGACCACGGTTGTGACATGAGGCGAAACCTGTTTTGACATCAGCATGTGACCGGCGATCAGTTTACGTATCCTGTCCATTTCTATGATTGTATCTCCGGCACCTGTTTTTGCACTGGCTGTATCGTGCTGAAAATCACCTGAATCAATCTGCAGGACAGGCTGCTCCATCGTTCGCTCTTCCTTTTTAATAAACTTTTTACGCTGTACAAGGTATTGCAGGATGTCTTTTTTCTGCACCCTTCCTCCGGTTCCGGAACCAGGGATATTTCCAAGTTCTTCAGGTGAAAGCTTCTCTTCAGCCGCGATCTTCTTCACAAGGGGTGAAAAAAAGCGGTTGGACCTTTCACCGACTCCCCTATTTCTGCTTTCGTTTCCGGTAACATCTGATCCTGATTTTCTGTCTGCATTCCGGTAACCGGCGGGTTCATTATCCAAAGGTTTATCAAGTCCGGTATCTGCTATGCTGTTTTCTTCATATTGTATGACAGCAACCACCTCGCCGACGGGAACAACGGCGTTTTCAGAATAAAAAATTTTTGTTACCAGACCCTCATAAGGTGACGGAATTTCTGAATCCACTTTGTCAGTAGCCACTTCGAACAAAGGAGTATCTTCTTCCACGCGATCACCCGGTTTTACAAACCAACGCGTGATGGTGGCTTCCTGGATGCTTTCACCCAATTTAGGCATTACTATTTTATGTTCTGTCATCTGTTTATTATTGCATGATCATATTATACACCCAAAAAACAGATACAGATAGAAAAAGTTCATTCTGATCAGAAAATTCGGAATTAGGACAAGACTGTCCCAAGAAAGGCAGAACAATCCATGGTAATTACATTTGTAACTATATCCAATATTTACATTTGTAATCCTCCAATGATATCTTTTATGTGACGGATATTGTGGCGGATTAAATATTCCCTGATACCATTGATGATGTACACAGGGGTAAACGGATCTTTGAAGATCGCCGTTCCGATCTGTATGGCAGAAGCACCTGCCAGAAAAAACTCGATTGCATCGGTGGCATTCATGATTCCACCCAGGCCAATGACCGGGATTTTCACGGCTTTGTGAACTTGCCAAACCATTCTGAGCGCAATCGGTTTGATTGCAGGTCCCGACAATCCCCCCGTCACCGTTGATAATCGGGGAATTCTCCTTTCAGCATCAATAGCCATACCCAGAAAAGTGTTCACCAACGAAACGGAGTCAGCTCCCTGATCTTCAACTGCTTTTGCAATTTCCGCAATATCAGTGACATTCGGGGATAGCTTCACAATGAGGGGTTTGGCAGAAGCATCCCTGACAAGGCGGGTAACCCTGGCTGCTGAGTCAGCACGGACACCAAAAGCCATTCCTCCTTCCTTCACATTCGGACATGAAATATTCAATTCAATGGCATTGATCCTGTCCAACTCATTGATCTTCTCCGCTAATTGTACGTATTCTTCAATTGTTGATCCGTTTATATTGACTATCAATGGTGTATCAATATTTGAAATTCTGGGATAGATATGGGCGATAAAATGGTCGATACCCCGGTTCTGCAATCCGACCGCATTCAGCATTCCGGAAGCTGTCTCAGCCATCCTCGGATATGGATTCCCCTCTCTGTTGTTCAGCGTAATCCCTTTCAGAACGACTGCTCCCAGGTTTGATATGTCATAAAAATCACATAGCTCTTCACCATAACCTGAACATCCTGAGGCAGTCATCACCGGATTCTTCATGTGAAGGTTCATGATATTGACGGATAAATTCACCATTTCAGCATGTTTATATTAAAGACCGGCCCTTCGGTGCAAACGCAGACATTCCCCTTCACTGTTGGTTCAATACAGCAGAGGCAAACTCCAAATCCACAAGCCATTAAATTTTCAAGTGAGACTTCACACCAAATATGTTTTTCTGCCGCACGCAGTGCAACCGCTTTCATCATAGGCAAAGGCCCGCAGGCATAAATTTTGGTGTATCCGGAAAGATCGCTGAACAGGGAGTGCCCGGTAACTACTCCCTTTTCTCCGAGTGAACCATCTTCGGTCATTGTGTTACAAGTTGCAACTGTCTCATACCCTTCCACAGGAATATGGTCATCCTTCGACCGGGCACCAAGCAGGACATGCATGGCTTCAGGTTTCATTCCTGAATTTTGTGCAAGAAAAAGGATGGGGGCCACCCCGCTGCCTCCCCCGATTGCCAATACCCTATCATTGGACGAAGGCGGTGTAAATCCTTTTCCAAGAGGATAAATCAGGTTAAGTTGTTCACCCGCCCGGATATCAGCCAGGGTTTTAGATCCCCTGCCGAGGACTTTCACCAGCAGAGACAATTCTCCCCTGTTTTGATCTACCGTGAAAAAGGAAAATGGGCGGCGCAAAAAAACTTCCCTGTTCCCCGGTATTTCAATATTTGCAAACTGACCTGGAACGATGGGCAGCATCTCATCCGGGCACTTTAATACCAATTGCCGTGTATGAATATTCAGCTCACTGTTCCTGATCACTTCAAATTCGGTTACAGCTTTACGCATTCCCTCTCGTTAACTTTTTGGTAAAGATAAACAAGATTTGTATGATCCGAAAAAATGCTATCTGCCTGGATAGTAAATGGTAAATGTATGATCAGGAAAGAAAAAGATTATCTTCTCAGCGTCTCTGAATGCTTCTTTGCGACCGACCTCACTGTTTGCTCCGCAAATTTCCTCCGGTTTTCACAACTTTTTAAATCGCTTTTTTGAGCTTCTCTCTTCTCATTCGGCAGATGGGTTCCTGTTTCAGTGTTTGATATTTTCCCTGGTTTCAGCATTTCGCCCCTGCCGGTTATAAGCCAGTCGGCATTCAGGTCGGGAAAGGCAACCAAAAGCTTCTCCAAAAACTGGGCACCCGGATTGTTCCTGCCATTCAGAATATGAGAAATATTTGACCGTTGTACCCCTATCCTGTCGGCAAATTCAGCCGCATTTAACGATTTACTAAGCATATATTCCTTCAGCCGGTTTCTCATTTTCTTAGTTACAATTTAAAAATATCGAGTTCGAACATGTGCTATTGATTATTTGACAAATGTAATAAACAGATATT
>CAYNBE010000088.1:0-13940 GCA_964395045.1 uncultured Prolixibacteraceae bacterium
GGTTTGGATGTTTTGTTCATCCTGGATGATTATTTTATTTCTCAGGTGATCTTTAATTCAAGTTTTTCGTTCACACTGAACAAGATCAACCAGATTACGATCCAGTCGGTATTGGGAATAGCGTCCCTTATGTTGCTTCTCTTCAGCCTGATTCTTCTGACTGTAAGGATTGCAATAGAGATAAGCAAATTTTTAAGATTGAAGAAGATGGTCATGATGGCCTTTCTCGCCTTTATGGTTGCAGCCGTCATACATCGATTGCTTTCCGGAACGGTTTCCTTTTCTGCACTTATATTGTTTCTTTCGATTTTTACGGTTTCTGCCTTTTATGCAGAAAGGTCAAATGTCAGATACAGAATGAGTTTCCTCGTTCTTTTTATCTCTTTGGTTACGGTTTATTCACTTGAAATCATTTACCGGGTAACTGTGAAAAAAGAAAGGGAAATTCAGAAACTGATGGCCGGGAACCTGGTAAATGAACATGATCCGGCAGCAGAGGTGTTTTTAAGTGAAATTATGCAACAGATCAGTGTAGACCCGCATATACCTGATCACCTGGTCCCGCCCTTCAGCCATCTGGACGAATATCTCGAAACGACCTATTTCAGCGGGTTTTTCAGGCAATATGACCTTCAGATCACCATCTGTACAGGAGCCGATAGCCTGATGATCCGTCCTCAGAATACAAAAACACCATGTTATCCTTTCTTTGAAAATATGATCAGGCATCATGGGATGCAAATTCCGGGCACGAATTTTTACTTCATGGACAACATGGACGGCAGGATTTCGTACCTGGGCAATCTCCATTATCCCCTTGCGTCCGATTCCCTGGGTGTGTCGGTCTTTATTGATCTGAAATCAAGGGTGCAATCCGAAGGTATTGGATTTCCCGAACTGCTGATCGATCATTCGATGCGTAAACCCGATAGCTACAAACGGTTCGATTATGCCAAATACTCGGAAGGAGAACTTGTTGACCGGCACGGAACTTTCAACTACAATTATTATGTTTACTCCTACAACTTCGATGACAGGGAATTCAGTTACAATATTTGGGACGGATATGAACATCTGATTCATAAAGTGAGCGAAGACAACTATGTCATTGTCAGCCGCAAGTTGTATACATTTATCGATTACTTGATTTCATTCCCCTATCTCTTTGTCTTTTATTTTCTTTTTTCGATCCCCATCCTCCTGCTGGTACAACCTTCACTTCGTAAAAACAGGTTCATGTTCGATTTGAAGTTCAGAATCCAGGCCGCTATCATCTCCATTGTTTTTGTGTCCCTTTTGCTGGTGGCCCTCTCTACTATCCTTTACAACCTCGATCAATCCCGAAGCAGACTTCAGGAAGATCTTGACCAGAAAATGAATTCCATTGCCCTGGAAATGGATATACGGCTTGGAAGTGAAAAAATGATCCTCCCGGAAATGAAGGAGTGGATGATGCCCGAGCTGGTTCGACTTTCCAATATTTTCCAGACCGATATCAATATTTTCGGCGTTGACGGAAAACTGGTGGTTTCATCAAGGCCTGAAATTTTCAACCGTGGACTTGTTTCGGGAATGATCAACAGCACGGCATATTACGAGTTGTTTGAAAATTTCCAGACCAATTATTTCCAACCGGAAAAAATCGGTAAATGAGGTATGGTTTGGGCTATTGGGCGATTATTAAAAATAATGGAGACTACCTCGGTTTTATCAACCTGCCTTATTTCACGCACCAGGATAAATACAGCCAGGAGATTTCAACTTTCATCGTGGCTTTTATCAACCTCTATGTTTTGCTTTTCCTGGCAAGCATCATGGTGGCTGTTTTCATTTCCAATCAAATCACTTTGCCATTAACTACCATCCGGGAGAATCTTCGTAAAATAGAGCTTGGAAAGAGGAGTGAGCCCATCGATTACCGCCGGGAAGATGAAATCGGAAAACTGGTCAGGGAATATAATAAAAAAGTGGATGAACTGGCGGTAAGTGCCGAATTGCTGGCCCGTTCCGAAAGAGAAAGCGCCTGGCGAGAAATGGCAAAGCAGGTGGCCCACGAGATAAAAAATCCCCTCACCCCGATGAAACTGAATATTCAGCACCTTCAACGATTCAGGGGAGAAGGAATGGATTACCAGGAATATGTGAACAGGATTTGTCAGACTCTCATCGGCCAGATCGATACTCTTTCGGATATTGCCACCGAGTTTTCGAACTTTGCCCAGATCCCTACTGCCATGAAACAGGTTTTTGACCTGGCGGGTCAGATCAGTAAGGTCATCGGATTGTATGAAAACAATGACCGCATAAACATCCGTTTTGAAAAGAAAGTTTCGGAGGATATTTTGGTGAATGCTGACCGGGAACAACTCTCCAGGGCATTGATCAACCTGATTAAGAACGGGATACAGGCAATTCCGGAAGATAAGGAAGGGAACATTGAGATTTTTCTTGATAAGAGGGAGCATATGGCTGTTATTTCGGTCAAAGACAACGGTACAGGAATTTCCCCCGAATTGCAGGAGAAAATGTTCAATCCCAATTTTACGACCAAATCGAGTGGAATGGGACTGGGGCTTGCCATTGTTAAAAACATTGCCGAGAATTTCAACGGCAGGGTATGGTTTGAAACGGAGATGAACCAGGGGACGACATTCCATCTTGAAATCCCGGTATTTGAGGAAAAACAGTTCTCCCTGGGGGATAAACCAAAACACTAATATTCGTACAATATGAAAACTTTTCTCTCTTTCCGGGAGATTTCCCGTCGTTTAAGCAGCCTGAAACTGCCCGGTGCTGATCTGGTAATAGGAATTGGTTCGGGAGGTATCGTCCCTGCTGCTCTGGTTGCATATAAACTGAACGCCGAGCTTAGGATCATTTCAATCAATTACCGGGATGAGGAAAACTCTCCCGTCCGGGAAAATCCGCTTCTAATTGCTTTTCCGGATGATATAGAGCTGACCGGAAGAAAAATAATGCTGGTCGATGATGTGTCGGTATCAGGTAAAACACTTCAGGCAGCCCGCGATTTGCTGGCCGGTCATGATGTCACAACCCTGACAATGAAAGGAAATGCCGACTTTGTTCTTTTTCCCGAAATAAAAGTATGTGTCAGGTGGCCATGGAAAACCTGAACAGATGCGTTTATACGATTTCAGTAAGGATTCACAGCCGGGATATCTGATAGGGATGACCTTTTCTGAAACTGATTCATGATTGTGCCCGGTTGCTTTCAATCCTTATTTTCCGTGCCTGAACAAGGTCTCTTTTTCATCCCTTGTCAGGCTTTCATATCCTTCCGTTCCGATTTTATCCAGTATCCTGTTCAGTTCTTCATGCATGGCGGCTTTTTGCCTGTTGTATTCATAATCGTCGCGTGGCACCTGTTTATGTATGACTTTGATCTTCCCCCTTTTCCATTGTAGCAGGCTGATCTGTTTTTCAAAAAACGGAACGAATGAAGTAATATCCCTTTTTTTCTTTTCCATTACAACAAAAAGCCATCCCAGGATGGCTCCCCCCAGGTGTGCTAAATTCCCTCCTGCGTTGGCTGAAGCAATGCCGATGAAATAGATGATTACGAGAAAAACAGCCAGATATTTCAGTGCCACCCTTCCGATCAGAAATAGATGGATTTTCCGGTTGGGATCCCGGATTGCCGAGGCTGTGAGGATGGCAAAAATGGCTGCGGAAGCCCCTGTCAGTCTTGACCCGGCAATTGCACCTGCAAAAGCCGGGAAACTATTGAAAGCGGCGATGTACACAATGCCCCCTGAAAGGCCTCCCAACAGGTAGAGTCCCAACATCCGGCTTTCATTGTAATAGTCCAGAAATATCTGCCCAAACCAGTAAAGCACAAGAAGATTAAAGAGGATATGCAGGAATCCGGAATGCATGAACATATAGGTTATCAATGACCAGGGCTGACGAATGACCTGGTTAATTCCGGCTGGAAGTTCAAACTGCAATATCCAGCCATTGTTCCCCTGTGCCAGGAAAACAACCACTTCAATAACTTTAAACAGGACAAAGATGACCACATTTATGTAAATCAGCTTGGTGATCACCGACCCTTCACGGAACGATTCCCAGATTTCAGACCAGATCTTCATATTTTGCATTTGATTACCGGTGCCGGTGAATCACCATCCCTGTTTTTCACGGACGAAATACAGGCTGGCAAGTTTGTCAGTAGAAGTTTCTGGATGTTTTATTCCAGTATTTAATTAAAAAGAAGCCGAAAAGCATTCCTCCCAGGTGGGCAAAATGGGCAATACTCCCTCCGGAATTGGTAAGGCCGAGGTAAAGTTCGATCGCCCCGTACGCCAGCACGAAATATTTGGCCTTGATTGGAATGGGAGGAAAAAGCAGCATAAGTTGGGTATTTGGGAATAACATCCCGAAAGCGAGGAGCACACCGTATACGGCACCTGAAGCACCGACGGTGGGAATATCCATCTTGATCTTCAGGATTTGTTCCATAATTTTGTTCCCTTCGGTTGCAAAAGCAGTATTGGCAGGTTCGTCGTACCAGTTGGAGATGAAATCAAGCAGTTGCCTGCTCGGATTGGGCAGATGTTTGTTTACAAATTTTTCGAGGACTTCGGGTGCAGGGGTGTTATTGAAGGCAGTAATGGCGTTTTCCATGGATGAAATTTCAAGGTAGTTGACAAATGTATGAAGAGCCACGGCACCCAATCCTGTAACAAAATAGTAAACCAGGAATCTTCTGGGTCCCCAAACACTTTCAAGCACCCGTCCGAACATCCAGAGGGCAAACATATTAAAAAAAAGATGTACAAAACCGCCATGCATGAACATATGGGTAATGATCTGATAGAATCTGAAATAATCAGATCCGGGATAATACATCCCCAAACGACGGGTAAAATCAATCCCTGCCTTACCCATGACAAACGTTCCCAGAAGCATCAGTAAATTGATGATAATCAGGTTTTTGACAACAACGGGAGTGTCTCTGAAAACAGGTCTGTATTGGTTCATAAATTCATAAATTCAGTCAATGATAATATAAAATACGAACGGTTGTCTATCTCTAAACGTTGAAAACATCATTTTTTAAAATTTTTCTCAATTTCTTCAAAAGGAATAATCATCAGCACTTTCTTTCCGTCGGCCGTGAAATTTGGCAGGGAGCAGGCAAAAAGCTGATCCACAAGTTCTTCCATTTCTCCGGGCTGCAGTTCGGTTCGGTAACTCATGGATGCTGCCCTGGCCAGCATCATTGCTGCCTGTTCCCGCAGCAATCCACTTGCTGTAACCGGTGAATCCCTGAATTCTTCGAGCATTTTTTCAATGATAGCGGCCGGTGAGGATGTTTTGACAATGGCAGGAATTCCGTTGATGACAAACGTGTCTCTCCCGAATTCACGAATATCGAAACCCAGAAGCTGCAATTCGGGGAGAATTTCCGACAGCAGTCCGGCATCGGGTGGGTTCAGTTCAAATGTAAACGGGTAAAGCAATTGTTGCGAGGAAGTTTTGTCGGAATTCAGGAGGTCCATGAATTTTTCAAATAAAATTCTTTCCTGTCCGCGTCGCTGGTCTATGACCATCAGTCCTGATTTTACCGGTAGGACAAGATATTTTTGTCTCAACTGGAATATTTTCTTTCCTGCGACCGGTAAAGTATTTTCCGGAAAAATGGTTTGTTCTTCATCCGATGAGTCATTGTTTGGCATTGCTTCATCACCGGTTTTTCGGAAGAGGATTTCCCAGTTAGCCAGGTTCTTTTTTTCTTCCGGGAAACGGTCTTCGCGGTATCCCTGGAGTGCATGGGTGGTTTCAAAAGGATTGTAGCGGGGATTGAAGGGGATATCAGGAGCGATCACCTGGCTTCCAGGTTTAGGTGGAAGGGGTATTTCAATGCTTCCGCCCTGGTCAAAATCGATCGAAGGGACCACATTGTTTTTCCCCAATGATTCCCTTACTGTTGCATTCAGCAGTTGCCATACCGCATTTTCGTTTTCAAACTTTATTTCAGTTTTTGTCGGATGGACATTGATATCGATCGACGAAGGATCGGTTTCGAGAAAAATAAAATAGGAAGGAAATGCATCGGGGGGAAGTAGTTTCTCATACGCCTGCATCACTGCTTTGTGAAACCATGGATGCCTCATATACCTGCGGTTGACGAAAAAAAACTGTTCACCCATTGTTTTCCTGGCGAATCTGGGAAGGCCGATGAATCCGCTGATGGAAATCACGGAAGTCTTGCTCTCAACTGGTATCAGGCTCTGGTGGAATGATTTACCGAAAATTGACACAATCCGTTTCCTGGTGTTGGAAGCAGGAAGGTCGTGAATAAGGGAATTGTTGTGATAAAGCTGAAAGGAAATTTCCGGATTCGGAATCGCAACCCTGGTCACTTCCGTAACGATATTTTTCAGCTCATAGGGATCTGATTTTAGAAATTTTCGCCGGGCAGGGACGTTGAAAAAGAGATTTTTAACCTGGATGGTGGTTCCGTTGGCACATCCTGCTGCTTCATGGGTGATCACTTTTGTGGCACTGATGTGCAGGAAGGTCCCTGTTTCATCCTCTTGTTTTTTTGTACGCATTTCGATATCGGCGATGGCTGCCACCGAGGCAAGGGCTTCTCCCCTGAATCCGAAGGTCTTGATGGCAAACAGGTCACCGGCAACATGTATCTTGGATGTTGCATGCCGTTCAAAAGCCATCCGGGCATCGGTCGATGACATCCCGCAACCGTTGTCTGACACCTGGATCAGAGTTTTACCGGCGTCCTTGATATGGATGACAATCTCACCCGCACCGGCATCCAATGCGTTTTCGACCAACTCTTTCACCACAGAAGAAGGCCTTTGGATCACTTCGCCGGCTGCAATCTGATTGGCTACCGAATCAGGCAGTAAATGAATAACATCAGACACAGAAAGACAACTTAACGGTAAAACAGTAAATAGGCCAACAATAGAAAGAGAAGGATAAAAAACAACAACCGCCGGTTGCTTGTTCGTCTCTGATCTGCTCCCGTTTTCGACTTGATCCCGGCCGCCTTTCGGAATTGTCCCTTGATGTGTGGCCGGTAAGGCTGGTCAGGATTGGCAGATTCCCTGATACCAAGTTCATCTTTTATCCTTCTTTCGCGTTCTTCCCGCTCCTCCTTGTCGGCATCATAATACAACGGTTTGTACTCAAATGTCCTGGCTTTTGGCAAATGAAAAAACTTAAGCATCTTGATTCCTGCTATTTAAACAGCTGCAAAGATAACGCTATTTTTGCCTGAAAAAAATTTGAATAGGAACCCCGGTAAAATCAAATTTCTCCCGTAATTGGTTTTCAATGTATCTGCGGTAAGGTTCCCTGATGTATTGCGGCAGATTTGAAAAAAAGACAAAACCGGGTGTATGCGAAGGCAGCTGGATGCAGTATTTGATTCTGATATTTTTTCCTTTCAGGGATGGGGGAGGAACATTTTCCACCACTTTCAGCATCGTTTCATTCAGTTCCGATGTTTTGATTTTCCGGGTACAGTTCCGGTATACCTGCATGGCTGTTTCAAGTGCCTTGTGTATTCTCTGCTTTGTAAGGGAGGATATGAACACAACTGGGACATCGGTAAAGGGTGCTATTTTTTCAAGGATTTCTTTTTTGTACGAATTTACCGTTTTGTGGTCTTTTTCCACCAAATCCCATTTGTTGACAAGCAGGACCAACCCTTTCCCGTTTTTTAGGATCAGGTTAAAGATGCTCATATCCTGTGATTCTATCCCGCGTTCTGCATCGAGCATCAGCAGGCATACATCTGCCTGTTCGATTGCCCTGACAGACCTCAGCACGGAATAAAATTCAAGGTCATCCTTTACTTTTGATCTTTTTCTCAGTCCTGCGGTATCAACAATGATAAAATCGAAGCCAAACTTGTGATAGCGGGTATGAATGGCGTCCCTGGTAGTTCCGGCTATTTCAGTTACAATGTTGCGCTCCTCCCCGACCAGAGCATTGACAAACGATGACTTACCGACATTGGGGCGGCCCACAACTGCAAAATGGGGAAGGTTTTCCTGCTCCTCCTGCTGTTGTGTTGAGCGCAGGTGCCTGACAACTTCGTCGAGCAGATCACCAGTGCCGCTGCCGGTCATGGAAGAAATGCAGAATATTTCGCCAAGCCCGAGTGAATAGAAAACCTGCGCTTCGGCAATACGGTCGTGGTTGTCGACTTTGTTGACAACCGGTATCACATTCTTTCCGGAACGCCGCAGAATGGAAGCCATTGCTTCATCCAGGTCGGTGACTCCCGATTCAACATCGGTCATAAAAAGTACCAGGTCAGCCTCTTCAATGGCAAGATGCACCTGTTTCCTGATCTGTTCTTCAAACACATCTTCCGAATGGATCACATATCCGCCGGTATCAACCACTGAAAAATCAATGCCGTTCCAGTTGCATTTGCCATAAATCCTGTCACGGGTCACCCCCGAAACATCATCCACAATCGCTTTCCTTGATTCGACAAATCTGTTGAACAATGTTGATTTTCCGACATTCGGCCGGCCTACTATTGCCACTATTCTGCTCATAATCTTATTTGAATGGGAGTTGATGATTTTTAATGGTGTGTTTTTCCAGGGACCGTCCGTTGGTTCGTGTGACTTTATTCTCCCGTGTAGCCGAATTTCCTCAGAGAACTCTCCTTGTCACGCCAATCTTTAGCTACTTTGACATATAATTCGAGGAAGATTTTTTTACCGAAAAACTCCTCGGCATCCAGCCTTGCTTCGGTACCTACCTTTTTCAGGGCAGTTCCGCCTTGTCCGATGAGTATTCCTTTCTGGGATTCGCGCTCCACATAAATGATTGCCCTGATCCGGAGCTCCCGGGAATCCTCTTTGAATTCCTCCACTTCCACTTCGGTCGAATAGGGAACCTCTTTGCGGTAATGAAGCAGGATTTTTTCACGGATGAGTTCCTGCATAAAAAACCGTTCGCTCCGGTCTGTCAGTTCGTCTTTCGGAAAATAGGGCGGATTTTCAGGCAGCAGCTCCATGATCCGGTTGAACACAGTGCCGAGGTTAAATTTTTCGGTTGCTGAAACGGGATAAACCGATGCGCCGGGAAAGATTCCACTCCAGTAATCAAAGAGGCTGGTGACATGCTTCTGGTCGGAGAGATCGATTTTATTGATCAGGACGATAACCGGCACATTTGCATTCCGTATTCGCCCGATGTATTCGATGTTTTTTTCGGGATCCTCTTTGACATCGGTCACATACAAGATGATATCGGCATCGCTCAGGGCTGTTTCCACATATTTCATCATGCTTTCCTGGAGCTTGTATTTTGGTTTCAGGATGCCCGGTGTATCGGAATATACTATCTGGAAATCTTCTCCGTTCACAATTCCCTTGATCCTGTGCCGGGTAGTCTGCATCTTGGAGGTGATGATCGACAATTTCTCCCCTGTAAGAGCATTCATGATGGTTGACTTACCAACGTTGGGATTGCCCAAGATGTTAACAAATCCTGCCTTATGTCGCATTGTTCCTGATATTCAATAACCGGAGCAAAGATAGAAAAACCGATTCAATTCGTATATTGCCTGAAAGAGCTGTTCCATTCATTCAAACTGAAACCATCTGTCAGTGCAATCAATTCGGTTCCTTCGTTCCATCCCGGTGCAGGAAAGGTTTCGATATCGCCCATAACCGATTGTACCACCACTGACCGGTTGTCACCGAGTGTTGCATATCCCTTGATCCGGTATGCCCGGGGAGACCATTCTGAGAGAAACTGCTGAAGTGAGTTTTCCGAAAAATGGCGATGGCTTCTGATCACCATGGAATGGATTCCGGGTCGTCCGGACGATTCCTGGCCCGTTTTCAGGATAGCCGGGACTGCTATCGTGTTGAAGTCAATGGCTATCCTGCAATATGATGTAGTAAAAATCCGGGCAAAAGGGTTCATTTGTTTCATTTCGTTCATGAGGTTTTCCTTTTCAACCCAGGCCCGGTCGATTTTGTTGATCAGAATCACATCTGCCATTCTGATCTGGTGTACAACTCTCCTGACCATATTTCCTGCCCGGCGGTAGTGAACTGCATCAACGATGCACCAGTTGGCAGCCAGATGTATCTTTCCCCGGAGGATGCCATTTGATATCATCTCAGAAACGGAGGTAGTATCGGAAAGTCCTGAAGCTTCCATGATCAGAATGTCTGGAGAGTGCCGGTCGATAAAAGCTGCAAGCGATTTGATGAAATCACCGAGCAGGCAAACACAGAAAACTGACCCGTTATTGACCTCCAGAAGCTCATACGGACTGTTCCCCTGAAGAAGAGCATGTTTGTCGATATTAGCGGGGGCAAATTCATTCTGAATTATGCCGGTTTTGGTCCCTGCGGGCAACTGCCTGAGTATTTCATTTACGAAGGTGGTTTTACCGCTTCCAAGAAATCCGGACACAAGGTGGAGAGGGATTGTTTTCACCGGAATATCAATTCTTTCTTAAGAGTACAAAGGTCAGAATATTTTAGATACTTTCCATTTTTTCTTTTCAATTCCATTCTCCATTTTTGCAGTTCGGTAATGATGAAGTAACAAACAAGGTATGAGTGGATTATTTGGAAGTATAGGCAAGGCATCATGTGTCAATGATGTTTTTTACGGTACTGATTATCATTCACATCTGGGGACCAAACGGGCAGGCCTGGCGTTTTACAATGCCTGGGCCGGATTTCAAAGGGCAATTCACAGCATTGAAAATGATTATTTCAGGAGCAAATTTACAGAAGACATCAAAGGATTTGCTGCAAACAGCGGGATTGGTGTTATCAGTGACATGGAAGCTCAGCCGATTGTAGTGAATTCACACCTGGGAAAATTTGCCATTGCTACTGTCAGCAAAATCGTCAACCTTGCAGAACTGGAAACCAGGTTGCTGAAGAAACGGCAGCATTTCGCCGAAACCAGCCAGGGAGGGGCCAATCCGACTGAACTGGTTGCCATGCTCATCTGTGAAGCTGACGACATCGTTGCCGGGATCAGAAATGTGCACCAGCTCATCAGAGGATCGTGTTCCATTCTCATTCTCACCGAGCATGGAATGATTGCTGCCCGTGACAAACTGGGAAGGACCCCGCTCATCATCGGGAAAAAGGAAAATGCCTGGGCAGTTGCCTCCGAATCGTGCTCATTTTTCAACCTTGGATTTGACATCGTCAGGGATCTGGGGCCCGGTGAGGTGGTACGGGTGACAGCCGACGGGGAAGAGATTCTTTCTCCTCCCGGGCCAAAAATGCAGATTTGCTCTTTCCTTTGGGTTTACTACGGATACCCGCCCTCCTTTTATGAGGGAATCAACGTGGAAGAGTGCCGGTATCGTTGTGGGGCAGCACTGGCCGGACGCGACAATACAACTGCCGATTTTGTATCCGGGATACCCGATTCAGGTGTGGCACATGCCGTCGGATACAGCAACCGGAGCCGGATACCCTATATGCGGCCGTATGCAAAATACACTCCCACCTGGCCCAGGAGCTTTATGCCGTTCAACCAGGAAATACGCGATCTGGTGGCAAAAATGAAACTGATCCCGAACAGATCACTGGTAAATGGAAAAACTGGGATTTTCTGCGACGATAGCATTGTCAGGGGAACCCAACTGGTGGGGAATACCCGGGACCTATACGAAGCCGGAATACGTGAAATCCATATGCGGATTGCCTGTCCTCCCCTGTTATTTCCCTGTGAATTTCTCAATTTTTCACGGTCGAAAAAAGCGGCTGAACTTGCTTCCCGCAAGGCCATCCTGAAACTGGAAGGTGAAAAAGAAGTCGACTATCATGAATATGCCGATCCCGGGAGTGAAAAATACAAATCCATGGTCGATGTGATCCGACAGAGCCTGAACCTTACCAGCCTGGCTTACCAGCATCTCGGTGATCTGGTCGAAGCCATCGGTCTCCCGAAAGAAAAACTTTGTACCCATTGTTGGGATAACAGCAGCTACATGTAACCAGGCGACGATCCGGGTAAACCCTTCGCAAGACCAAAACTGACAGATGGCTTCATTACTTTTTGCGGAAGAATGATTATTTGATCACGATTTTTCTTGTTTCCGATTTGTTCCCAAATACAATTCTCAATAAATAGGATCCCCGGGAATATTTTCTTGTATCTATGGTTAATCCGGCGCTTAATTCAAAATGGCTGTACAATTTAGAATGCAGGGTTAATCCGTTGGTATTCAGAATCTCAATTATGTACATTCCGGACGGAGCACCAGCATAAGAAATATTCAGGTTATCTTTTACCGGGTTAGGCCATACTTTCAATTTTTCTATTCCCGTTTCAAACTGCTCAATATCAACTGTTATGGTAGTTTGTGCATCATAGATGCCGGGATCCTGCTCAACCAGGCTGACATTGTCGGTGGCAATGCTGTAAAATTTATATTTCGATCCAACATTCCCGGTAAATTCTGCCGACTTGAGCGTTGTCTGGCTTTTCCAAAGTCTGAGCGCAGTATCGTTTTCCATTACATAGATATCGTAAAAAGCAACTCCTGAGCCAGAATCACTTCCTGTCCATGATAACGGAAAACGGTTTTTTATGGTTGCCTCCAAAGGCAGAACCTTACTTTCAGGTTTATCAAGGTCGAGGGTATTTACAAACTCATTGGTCATAATGGGTGCATTGGTATCGAATACAATAGAGGCCTTGTTTTTTATTTTATCATTTGTTTTCAGCTCTTTTTTCAATCCTGCTGAAAAGCTCACAAATCCTTCTCCGGCACCGCTGGCATTGTTTGGCGGCAAAAATCCGGTAAAAGGGTCTTCTTCGTCATTCATCGTGGTTGGGTTTAACGAAGCAAATTCCCACCGGATAACACCAGTAATGGTGTCGAGTTTTCCCGAAACGCGTGTGATAAGGTTCTTTTTGGGACGTAAGTCAATATCCATTGAGAATTGTCTGAGGTTTTTGCCGGTGGGCACCAGCATAGTATCGCCAAATCCAAAGGCGCCGAAACCAAAATCCCTGAAATCAAATTTTTGCAGGTCAAGTGAATCAGTTATAAAAACCTCATGTGCGGGTGCTGTGGCCGTACTCTTATTTTCGAACAAAACAGTGTAGGGGATAGTAGTGTTCTTTTGTATCCAATTTTCAGCACCAAAACCTGAAGGGCCTATCATTTCGTTGGGGTCGAATGCAAAAACGGCGAGAATTCCTTTTCTACTTTTGTAAAGAGGGTCATATGCTTTGCGACATTCATCATTTTGATTATAGGCTTTACCTATATCCAACATGAGTTTACACACTGCCCATCCGGTTTTCACAGCCGGCCCGGCAGTCAGACTAACTGCACATCCGGTAAAGATTGCGCCCCATTTGTATCCCGGACTATTAAAAATTACTTTGTTCTTTTTGACATCAGATGGCCTTAACTGATCGATCGGGTTATAAACACCGGTAGCAATGTTATAAATGCAACCCAAAGGCGTTACTTCCTTCCACCAGGTCCCCAGATTAACCAAAAAAGACGCGCCAAGATTTGCCCATGATGTCCCCAGGCATTGATACAGTTTCTTGCTATCTGTGAACTCTTTGGTATTCAAATCGTCATCAAGGATTGATTGATCATCCATATTCAGACTTTTTGTTTTCGCAGGTACAGTCTCAAACATTTCGCGGTTAATCCAGCTTTCAATAAATAAACTCTGCGGGCTTTTGACTCTGATATGAATACTGTGAGAACTGTTTGCTTCAATTACAGGAATAATCATCGGATAAATGCGGGCATCAGATCCGGCCCCGAAATAGTCTTTATAAATGAAAAAAAGTGAATCAATGTTATCTGTTATTTGTGGATAGTTTTTTTTCATATATGTATTTGGCTGAATCTCAAAGTCAATTAATTCTACATCGGAACCCGGAAAATTTGAAATGGAGAGAGTCAT
>CAYNBE010000089.1:0-13935 GCA_964395045.1 uncultured Prolixibacteraceae bacterium
GGGCCTACTAGTTGACCCGGGGGAAAACGGCGCCCTTTTCGGAAGCCAGGATTTCTATGACTATGTGATTGTGGAAGGTAGCCGGGATGCAGGAAAAACGTGGGTTCCGTTTCTTGACGGGTACGATTCGGGATGCCAGCCATCATGGGCTAATGTATACAACAACGGAATCAGGGGGAATAACTCCACCACGGCAGGCAGCAAAGATTTGTTTATTAAACGGGAGTTCAATTTGATCGATAATGGGAATTTCAGAGAGGGGGATACTGTTCTGATCCGTTTCAGACTATTTTCCGATCCATACGCACATGGTTGGGGCTGGGCAATTGATAATCTCAAAATCCAAACTACCCCATCCTGGAACGAACCTCAGTCGTTTTCTCCCGGACGAATCATGATCTGGCCCAACCCTGCAACCGACCGGTTGCATTTTTCGGTCGACAATCCTGAAATCATCCGTGAAATGGAAATTTCGGTGTTTGAAATGACAGGCCGGCAGATATACACTGAAAAATATTACAATGTTCTGCCTGGTTTTTCAGAGACAGTCAGCCTGAATGGCCTTCCCAACGGCTTGCTGGCAGTCATTTTCAGAATGGAAGGATATCCACTCATCGCCAGAAAAATAGTAAAACTATAAATATTAGAATTCATTTCAGAACCACCAATCAGGCAATGTATTAATCCCGAAAATCCACCCGGAAATGTCATGTTTTTTGGGTAAATTTGGAATTGGTAACGATATGTTTTATATCAGTATTGAATTCATTTTTTTATTGTATTTTTGACAGTAATACACATGTGAAGTTATTTTAATTAAACAATAAGGCAATGACAATAACTAAACCTTTGATGTTACTGGCTTTGATTTCAATGATTGGATTTATTTCCTGCCGGGATGATTCATACATTGATAAGTATGCCAGGCCAGAATGGCTAGCCGGAAAGGTATATACTCAAATCAAGGCACAAAAGGAACTTTCAGAATTTGCCAAATGTATTGAGCTAACCGGATATGACACCATTCTGAATGTTTCAGGCAGCTATACCATTTTTGCCCCGTCGAATGATGCCTTTGCCCTTTATTTTCAGCAGAACAGCAAATGGAAGAAGGTTGAAGATATTCCCCTTGAACAACTTTCAGAGATTGTGAAATTTCATATTGTACAGAATCCGTGGAGCAAGCTTCAGCTTCGTTCATTGGATGTTTATGGCTGGATTGATTCCCTGAATATCAATAACAACAAACCAAGGGGTTTTAAAAGGGAAACCCTGCTGATGAACAAGGATTTGAAATATGGTCTGAAAGGGGAGAACAGGAGTATTTATATTGTCGACACCCTGGCATCAAACTGGTATAGGAGGGTCGCAACCGATTCCCGGAAATATGCCCCGCTTTTCTTCAGGGAGTACTTTGATATCTATGATTTAAGCTTTTCGGATTTTGAGTTTTATTTTCAGCGTCCCTTTGAAAGTCCGAATGATATTTATTATGCGGGAGCCCGGATTACAAGTGACGAGATATTTGCCGAGAACGGTTTTGTTTATGTGGTGGACCGGGTGGTCAATCCGATGAAAAATGCTTATGAGCTTCTTGAGGATAAGAATAGTGGGCAATCGTACAGTGATTTTCTTGAATTGATCAACACATTTCCGGTATTCGGATACGATGCAGCAAAAACGAACAACCAACCGGGTGCCAAGGAAGGGAAAAAAGTGGATTCACTCTTCAATTTATCCTATCCGCAGCTCACTTTTCACATCAATAAAGAAAGAACCAAAGCCCCTGCTTCTTCAACCGGACTTCCTGCCAATGTTTCCATTCGCTATCATCATGGTTTGTTTGCTCCTGAAAACAGTGCATTTCAGGAATTTCTGAATCAATATATTAACGGGGCCGGCCGTTGGGGAAGTTTAAAAAATACTCCCTCCAATATAAAACGGATCATAGCGAATACACATATGTGTATCAACCCTGTTTATCTGACTGATATTGAAGCCGGTTTTCTAAACGGGGAGGATGATATTGTAAGGATTGACAAATCTAGTATTATCCGGAAACAGTTCGGCAGTAACTGTACATTTCTCGGTTTGAACAAGACCATCATTCCGCGTGCATTTAAGAGTGTAACCGGTCCGGTATATCTTCAGCCAGGTTATTCCACGGCTATGTTTGCAATTGAAAATTCAGGGTTGCTGGCAGCACTGAAGCGTGAAAATCAAAACTATATGTTGTTCGTGGAGTCTGATCTGAGCCTTGCAGATGATTCATCCCTGTTATATATTCCGACAACTTCCCAGTTCAGGGCTTTCCAGATTACGGGTTCAAATGTTCAGCTTATTTCATTCAATGTAAATGATATGAGAAATTTGTTGCTCAACCACATCGGCATTGAGATCCCCCGTGGAATTGCAACGAAGGAATTCATCAAAACCCTCGGGGGAAATTATCTGATTGTAAATAATAAGACAGGTGAAGTGTCGGGAACCGGAAACACAATGATTGGATACAATGGGGCGAAACCTGCCGAAAATAAAATTCCCAGGCAGATTAGTACCAATGCCGACAACGGGAAAACTTTTGAAATAAACAATTGGTTTAGTTTTGCCTCCACCGATTTATATATCTATATATCCACAACATATCCTGCGTTCCACCAACTTTTAGTGAAAGCCGGACTGGCTTCGGAAAAGGAGTACCGGTACAATTTTATTTCCGAAAGTGAGTTTTACACCATCTTTGTTCCAAATACGGCTGCCATCAATAGCTCAAATGCAAATTCATTGCCCAAAGAAGAGTTACAAAAGCTATTAAGAATGCATTTCATTTCCGGCCAACATATTTTCACAGATGGAAACAAGCCTTCAGGTTATTATGAAACAACCAGAATTGATGAAAAATCGACCCCTTTTTCGACGATATACACCCAAGTTTATATTGGCACGGAACCTGACAGGATTCATTTCAGGGGCAGGAATGGTGAAAGTTTTCTGACCATACAGGAATCACCGGTTGTGAATACGATCGCAATCCGGAATCTCGGAACTGGGAATGAACCAATAAAAAATATCATGGCCACTGCTGTTATTCATGAGATTAACAAGATGTTGGTCTTTGACCAACTGGATACGAAATAATTGATCATGAAGAAATTTGACCAACAAACCAAAGCTGTTTATACGAAATGAAAAGAATCAGAATAATAGCAATAACATTCCTGGTGTTGATAAATTGCGGGGAAGCTTTTTCACAGGCCAAACCTGTCATCAGAGGCAGGGTGATCGACAAAGGAGACAAGACGATGGTCATAGGGGCAAATGTTATTGAATACGACGCCTCCAACAGGGTTATTTCGGGTACCATTACTAATGTAAACGGCGATTTTGTGCTGGAAATGAAAAATGCCGGAAATGTGGTAAAGGTGAGTATGATAGGATATAATGTTGCTACCGTAAAAGTTGATTTCACAAAACCGATTATTGTGGAACTTGAGCCGACTGACATTGAGATCGGCGAAATCACCATCACAGCCAAAGCCACCACTTCGAACCGGCTGACAAATATTGATGAGAGGGACAACGCTTCGTCGACTGTAAAAATAGAACTGATGGATATGCAAAATCAGGCAAATGTTTCGGTTGCCGATGCCTTACAGGGCAAGATCAGCGGGCTGGATATCCTAAGCGCTTCGGGTGACCCCGGTTCAGGATCACAAATTGTAATTCGCGGGCTTAGTTCGATGGGCAACAACAAACCATTGATTGTGATCGACGGGATTCCACAGGATAACATTCCAAGCAGTTTTGACCTTAGTTCTGCCGACAGTGAAGACATCAGCAACCTGATCAACATAGCCCTCCAGGATATCAAATCGATTGAGGTACTAAAAGATGCTGCCTCAACGGCCGTGTATGGTTCCAAGGGTGCCGACGGTGTTTTGCTGATCGAAACTCATAAAGGTAGAATGGGAAAGGTACAGTTCGATTACCAGTATAAATACAGTCTGAACATTCAACCTCCGGCAATCCCGATGCTGAGTGGTGATGAATATATTATGCTTCAGCTGGAAGAATGGCATAACAGCCGGGGGGTTTTCGACGTTCCGAATGAAATTGCTTATAACCGGGATTATGTTGATTTTTATAATTACTCACAAAATATCGACTGGTTGGGAGCCATCACACAAAATGCGTCGACCCATGATCATTACTTTAAAATTTCGGGTGGTGGTGATAAAACCAGGTATTTCACCTCATTCGGGTATATCGATGAAGGGGGTACTACCATCAATACCAGATCAAAACGATTTTCCACAAGGATCAACCTAGATTATTTTCTTTCCCAAAACCTTCTGTTTTCGATACAGTTTAATTACACAAACAATACGAGAAATGACAACATTTCGATCGATGGCAGAAATATAAGGGAGATGGCCTATATCAAGGCTCCCAATATGAGTATCTGGGAGTATGATTTTGAAGGGAAAAGAACAGGGGAGTATTTCACTCCCATCAACAGTTACCAGGGATCTGGAAGCAGTTATTTCAACCCTGTTGCAGTAGCCACTCTGGGAAAAAACGACAGAATTTCCCATTCACTGCAAAACACTTTTAAGCTCAAATACAATATCAACGACTGGCTGACTTTTAATGAAACGGTATCGTTTCAATACGATGGGGCAAAAACGAATAATTATCTGCCTTACAATGCCATTGGTGCCGATTGGCTCGCCTGGAACATCAACAAAGCCGAAGAAAGCAACAATATTTATTCTGCCATTAAAACCGAAACACAACTGGCATTTGATTCGCCATTCAAATCAAACAAACATGTTGTTACAGGGGCGTTGACCTGGGTAACAAATCAATCGGGGTATGAATGGATGAACCTTCAGAGCAACAAAACCCCAAGTACAAACATTCAGGATCCTTCCATTGCGGGGCAGATTAACTGGATCGGATCGGGTTCGGGCCAAAACAGAGATGTGGGTGCCCTTGCCAACCTGAATTACAAACTGCTTGACCGCTATATGTTACAGACCATTTTGAGGGCTGATGCAAGTTCTTCGTTCGGATCGAATTACCGCTGGGGATTGTTTAAGGGCATCATGGCTGGCTGGAGATTTTCATCGGAGCCATTTCTCGAATCGCTCACTTTCCTTGGAGAGAGCATGTTGCGTTTTAGCTGGGGTCTTTCGGGAAGCCAGCCGGGCGATCCCTATGCCCGTTATGCCACATACATTACCACCGACAACGGGGCTTATATCAACAACCCAGCCATTGTACCGTCACAGATAGAATTAAACAATCTGAAATGGCAATCCATTACAACCACAAATTTCGGTCTTGAGCTGAATCTTTTCAAAGACCGGTTGTACATCGAAGGGGATGTATATGAGAAAGTAACATCCGATATGCTTTTTCAGAGATATGATATTCCGGTTTCGTCTGGTTTTAACAGACTTAGCTGGTTCAATGGCGGAAAACTCCTGAACAAAGGATGGGAATTGATGGTGAATTATAAAGCAATCAAAACGAAAAACCTAACCTGGTCGATCGATTTCAACACATCACAAAACATAAACTCATTCGAGGAATTGCCAGAGAATTTCAACACCGAACGCTCCACTTCGATTGACAACGGACAATATCCCCAAAGGGTGGTGGTAGGTGAACCGATCGGATCGTTTTTCGGTGTACGGTATCTGGGAGTGTATGCCACCGACGCCGATGCAGTTGCAAAGGATGCTGCAGGGAATGTTTTGTATGATAGCAAGGGAAAACCGGTTCCGATGATGTATAAAAACAATTATACGTTCAAGGGGGGGGATGCCAGGTATGAAGATATCAACCACGACGGAAAAATTGACCTGAACGATGCGACATATATTGGTGACTGCAATCCTGACTTTATAGGCGGTTTAGGTACTTCCTTAAAGTTTAGGAACTTTGATTTTTCACTGAATTTCCATTACAGGGTCGGATTTGATATCATCAACGGGGTTGCCATTCAAACCGAAGGCCTGGGAAGCACATACGATTTCTGGATGGGAGGGGTTCATTATTACGACAACGGAAAAAACAACCAGAGCAAAGCTGTTTTAAGCCGCTGGAGAGTGCAGGGACAGAATGAACCCGGTATGTTGCCGAGGGCTTATCTCGACCATCCTGCCAATAACCTGGGTTCGGACCGATATGTTGAAAAAGGTGATTTTATCAGGCTGAACAATATCAAATTCGGATACCGTCTTAGTCAGGATATTTGCAACAAGCTGGGATTGAATTCCGTCAACTTGGCTCTCAGTGCCAGAAAACTAATGACTTTTACGAAATACACAGGTCAGGATCCTGAAATCGGACAGGATGCAAGTGATCCTTTCTGGATAGGGGTTGACAATGCAAAAACCCCGCCGCCTAAAATTATTTCTTTCAGTATATCTGTAGGCTTTTAAACCATTTAGAAAACATTCGGAAATGAAAACAAAAATAAAACACCTCACTGCAATTTTGCTGTTCTTCACGCTTATTGCCTGTGACAGCTGGCTTGAGTTAATTCCTCCCAGTGGCCTGATCAGGGAAGAATTCTGGAAAACCAAAGAAGATGTGGAAGCGGTCTTGATGGGGGCCTATGAAACCATGGCCTCTATGGACAATCTTTTTTTTCTGTATGGTGAACTCAGGGCTGATCTGATCAAGGGTGACAACAACCAGGATGACTCCCAGCGAAAAATGGCAGAAAGCAATATTTATCCCGATAATTACCTGTGTAACTGGGAGTCGTTTTACAAGGTTATCAATTATTGCAACGACGTTTTAAAAAATGCTCCTTTGGTGCAGCAGATTGACAAAACATTTACCGATTTTAAATTGAACGGAATCATTGCAGAAGCTACTTTCCTCAGGAGTCTTTGCTATTTTTATCTTGTGCGACTATACAAAGATGTCCCTCTGGTTCTTACACCCACCGAAACCGATGATACTGATTTTTACCTACCGCAAACACCCGGAGATGAAATATTAAAAAGGATTGCGGCTGATCTTGAACAAACCAGGAATTATGCGGCATCCGACAGTTATACAACCCTTGCCGAAATCAAAGGCCGGGCATCGAAGGCTGCATTCGATGCCTTGCTTGCTGACATTTCACTCTGGAATTTTGAGTATGAGAAATGTATTAATTATATCAACAGGATTCAGGCAACAAAAGATATCGTCCTGATGCCTCCAGCCAAATGGTTCGAAATATTTTATCCCGGTAATTCACTTGAGAGCATTTTTGAATTTCAGTTTGATCAGAGCCTGAACCAGAACAACAAAACATACGGAATGATGAACCGGAATGCTTATCAATATGATCCGAGCAACAAAGCGGTTCAGATGTTCGCACGCGAGTTTGCTGTGGAACTTATCCGGGGAGAGTTTTTCTCTATTGTGATGAACGGCGAGAACGATTACACGATCTGGAAATATGTAGGTTCGGCCCCAAGTATCAACAGCGTCAGGTCGGGGACAGACCAGTACAGTTGTAACTGGATCGTGTATCGTCTTGCCGATGTCATTCTTATGAAAGCAGAGGCATTGTCACAGCTTGAAAGGTACAACGAAGCCCTTGCACTTATTAACCTGATCCGCGACAGAGCTGATGTGAAACCCCTGAGCCTTCCAAATTCTCCTTCTGTCTTTGAAGATGCTATCCTGGAAGAAAGGGCACTCGAACTCGCTTTTGAAGGAAAACGGTGGTTCGACCTGCTCAGAATGGGACGCAGGAACAATTATGCCAGAAAATCAAAACTGATTGAGATCATTGTCCAAAATGTTCCATCAACCCAGAAAAGAATCCTTGCAGCAAAACTTACCAATCCGAACGGATGGTATCTGCCTGTTTACAAAACAGAGCTGGAACGAAACAAAAACCTGGTTCAGAATCCATTTTATGTATTTTAACCTATGAAAAAGTTCAATGTGATATATCTGGTTTTCATGATAGGGCTCTTTTTTCAGTCCTGCAGGGAAACCATTGTCGAAGCAGGTTTTGAGGATATGCTGAATATTACCATTTACGATTACCTGCTACAACACAAGAATGAGTATTCAAGTTTCCTCTCCGTGCTGGAAAAAGCAAAGCTGGACAAAACCCTGAGTGCCTATAATCCAAATTCCGATGATTTCAATTACACGCTTTTTCTTCCCGACAACAAAGCAATCGATGAATTCATCAAACAAAACAACAGGTATTCAACATTAACAGATTTTCTCAATGATCAGGCTTATGTATCGGCATTTGCCCGGTATCATGTTATCAACATGGGAATTCTGACCAACGATTTTCCTTTCGGGGCTTTTTCCGATCCCACACTCTCTGACGACTATCTGACGGTAACTTTTATCATAGAGCCTGATACTTCCTATTATAAAATCAACAACCAGTCGCCGGTGATCAAACCAAATATTGAGTTGTCGAACGGATTTATTCATATCATTCAGAAAGCACTCGTACCTGTGACCTATACAACATACAACTGGCTTGAGCAGCATGCCGGATTTTCGATTTTTAAAGCTGCAGTTGATCTGACCGGCCTCAGGGATACCCTTAACATCAACAAGAAAACCGATCCGGCTAAATCAAGGCCTTGCACCTTGTTCGTTGAACACGATTCCGTGTTTAAAAAGCAGAATATCCGGTCAGTAAGCGACCTGGCTGCTTTGATCAGTCCGGGAAATACCATCTACACCAGCAAAACCAATCCCCTCAGGAATTTTATTGCCTATCATATCCTGGAAGAAGAAAGATTCCTCGATGATTTTGAATCTGTTGCAACCAATTACGATACTTACTCTGATATCCCTTTAAATGTCAATGGATTGGGAATCGACCTTAAGATTAACAAAGGAAAGGAGAAATTTGAAACGATCATCGTAGGAACCGATACTACAGTGATTGATTATATTGGTTTTAATTATGATGTCAGTAATGTGATCACTCAAACCGGGGCGATTCATTTTATTGACAGGATCATGAAGCAATATTCCCCATCCCGGGCGATTGTAACATTTCAGTTCTTCGAAGAGCCACTGTTTAATGAATACCGCAAGAAAGTTGCAGAATATCTGGTGGAGAATCCGGCATCACTGTATAACATTCAATGGACCGGACCCGATTTGATTTATGTAAAACTGGCAGATGAATCAGGTATTGCCTGGAATGATGATTACCTGAAAATTACCGGTGATTTTGGGATCAGCTATACCACCCCAAAGGTTATTCAGGGAAGGTACGAAGTTTTTCTGGGGGCCGACAGGTTCAGCCAGCAGAATGCTGTTATCGAAGTGTATATCGATGGGAAAAAAACAGGAGGCCTTATTGACCTTACCACCGGAGGAAGCGCAGCATCCCCGATTACACGAATAAAACTCGGAACGGTCGATTTCATCAAATATGACAAGCATGTGATCAGGATCAGTTCTCTGATACCGGGAAGATTTATCTGGGATTATATTCGTTTTGAACCGATTTAAAAAAGTTGAGAGAAAAATGAACTTCAGGAAATACATATCATTCTTCGCTACTATTCTGATAATGGCAGGGTGTTCCGAATATTGGGACAAGCATTATCTGACACAGCCGGAAACAGTCAATCAAAATGTTTGGGATGCCATCCAGAACGACAAAGATTTGTCGATGTATGTGAATTATATCAAAGAAATGAGGTACGACTCTCTTTTCAAAGGCAATGATTCTTATACCTTATTTGTACCAGTGAATTCGGCTTTCAGCCAGTATACAGGGCAGGTTACCCGTAGTTTGGTTGAATATTCCATTATCACTCATTTTGTACAGGTGGTAAATATAAAGGCTAAACAAAAAATACAAACCCTGTGTAAAAAGTTTGGTACATTTGAAAGAGTGGGCAACGAAGTGACTTTCGACGGGGTCATGGTTGATTTTGAAAGTCCTCTTTATCTGAACGGCAAATACTTTAAACTTGGAACCGTGATTACTCCCAAACCAAGTCTGTACGAATTCATTGCCCAGGATAACCCGATTCTGAAAGAGTATATCGACAGTAAAGATTCCATCATTCTTGACAAAGAGAAAAGCCGTCCAAAGGGATTTGATGAATTCGGAAATACAATTTATGACACTGTATCAATTGTGATTAATAATTTTGAAATAAAGTGGTTTCCTGTTTCCGAAGAGTTCAGGAATATTACCGGGACCATTGTATTTCCCAAATGGGAAAAGTATTCTTCAGCATTGGATAAAATGGCAGAGAACCTTGGCGGTCAGTTCAAAAGTTATGCTGATATACCCAAGGAATGGCAGAATGAAATATTAATCCCCCATTTGCTTACCCACGGGGTATTTCTGAACAGTCTTGAGGTCGTTGAGTTTTTACCCAAACATGCCAAAGATACGGTAAAACTCCAAAATATGCTGGGCGACAGTGTGATCATCAATTACATTCCCACAAACCGGACAATATGCAGCAACGGCTATTTTTATGATTATTCAGAATATACCATTCCTGATTCGCTTTATTCGGGTAAGTCAAGAATTGAAGGTGAAAGCCTTGTCAGACAGATTGGCATCAACAAATTTGCATGGCGCGACAGTGTAAAAGTAAAGAGTTCCCAGTCGTTCGAGCCAGTTAGGGAGCTTATTGCCAACGCATCGAACGATTCCATCCTCAAGTTGAACTTTCCCAAAGGATACACCGGGATGTTTACCCTTGATTTCAGCACAATGAACCTATTTCCCAGGAAATACCTGATGGTTATCCGTACCCATATGGATATCGGCGGCAAATACAACATTTATATCAACAATCAGCTAGTAAAAACCTTTGAATATTACGACTATGTCAGATTTCGGGGAATCATCACGGGTGTTACCGGTATCCGGTATGTACCGGAAGGCAGGTTCAACCGGTTCGACTGTCTGGTTACCCTTTCAACATATGGAAAAGCGAAGGTTAAAATAGAGTATGCCGGCCCCAACAATGTACCTGGGAACGGGCTGGTCATTGACTATATTGACTTCATTCCTAATAAATAAACTTATTGAAGATTTCACGAAATGATGAATAAACACCTTGGAATATTATTCCGCAATATGGCGCCGGTGTTGATTTTAATACTGGCAGCAGCTTCATTGTCTGTGCATGCCCGGGATTCAGTCTTAGTTCGGGGGACAATTTTGAGTGCCAGTCATAAACCATTGGCCAATATATCTGTTGGGATCGAGGGATCGTACGAGCTCCCGGTACTGACAGATGAAGCAGGCCGTTTTACTATAAAAGCAAAGTCGGGTTCCGATTGGCTGATCATTTCACCGGCCGCAGATTTTAAGAAGAAACGTGTCTTTATCAATCAACGTGAAAAAATTCAGATTTTCCTTACCCCGGAAGATCTTGTTTCTTTGGACGATCAGTACAGTATTCTTTCAAAAACGGTTTACAAGAAGAACATAGTTTCATCTTATTCTGACCTGAAAACAAATGACATTCACTTTACCCCGGCATTGTCGGTCGACCAGTATATGCAGGGCAGGATTGCCGGCATGCATACCGTAAACCGTTCGGGTGATCCGGGTAGTGGTGCCTCCACGATTCTTAGGGGAGCTGGTTCACTGAATGCTTCAAACCAGCCACTTTATATAATTGACGGAATCCCAATTACTTCGCAGGAATTGTTCGGTTCCAACCTTGACGGCTTCAGTTACAATCCCCTGATGATTGTGAATCCGATCGACATTTCGAAAACGACAGTCATCAAAGATCCTGCCGTGACCGCAGCATATGGATCAAAGGCGTCCAACGGTTTAATCGTAGTGGAAACCCTTGATCCGAGGGCAACGCAGACTTCCATCGACCTGGACATCAGGTCGGGATATTCCCTCTCCCCTTCCAACCTGATTCCCCAGATGAATGCCACGCAGCACAAAACACTGGTTAATGAAGTTCTTTTCACCTCCGGTTTGACCGAAGAACGGATCAAGGAAGTGTATCCCAACCTCTTTCTGACACTGAAAGACCAGAGGTATATCGATTACCAGCATGACACAAAATGGCAAGAGCTGATTTTCAGAAACTCATTCATGAAAAACATCAACCTGAAAGTGAAAGGCGGTGATGAAATAGCCAGTTACGGTCTTTCATTTGGTTATACCGATGCAAAAGGGATCATTAAAACAACCGGTTACGATGGATATAATCTTCGGTTTGTAAGCAGGCTGAACATATTTACTTGGTTGAAAATGAACGCAGGGGTTTCAATGGTTTACAGCAATTCAGCCCTGAAAGAATCGGCCAGGGTCAAGGAAACAAGTCCCATCATGGCGAGTCTAGGAAAATCACCCATGCTGAGTCCATTCCAGTACGACATTGACGGAAACCTCCTGACACTTCTGGCCGATGTGGATGAACTGGGTGTGAGCAACCCCCTGTCGATTATGAATAACTATGAAGCAAAGAATATTAATTATCATTTTCTCTCAACACTCGGATTTGAAGTTGAAGTAAGAAAAAACCTGGATATTATCTCCAATTTCGGACTAACCTACAATGCACTGAAAGAGCAGATTTTTATGCCCAACAAGGGAATGGAGCATTATTACAACAAAGAAGCCTGGAATGTATCGAAAGCTTCGACGAATACCCTCACCTCAATTTACAATAATTCTTTCTACCGGTATGATAAGAATTTCGGGAAACATCATTCACTTGTAAATACGGGAGGTATACATATTAATTCCAATCATTTTGAGTTTGACTGGGGACTGACCAAAAATGCACATCAAAACGACCAATACAGGATGCTCCAGGATGGTACCAACAGTCTCCGGGAAATTGGAGGCCAGAACAAAATATGGAACTGGATATCTTTTTATGAAAATTTTACTTACACATTTAAGGACAAGTACATCCTGACAGGGAGTTTTTCGATGGACGGTTCTTCCCGGGTGGGGGACAATGCCGCAAAAACAGTTAAAATTGGAGGTGTTCCATGGGGTTTATTTTATGCAGGCGGAATTGCCTGGCGAATCTCAAATGAATCATTTCTCAAGAACATTAACTGGATCGAAGAGCTAAAAATCCGATTTTCAACCGGGCAAAGCGGAAATGATGACATAGGTGAGTCAAATGCAAAGAGATATTATCAGGCCCTTCGTTTCCGTGAGACTGTCGGTTTATATCCGGCGCTGATTCCGAATGAAGAGCTCACATACGAACGGATCGGCCAGGTCAATGCCGGCCTCGATTTCTCCGTTCTGGGCAACAGGATGACCCTCAACCTGGATGCATTCAGGGTTACAACACGTGATATGCTTATATATACACCACTGGAAGCATATTTGGGTTATGCTTTCCGGCCTGAAAACGGTGGAAAAATGGAGAACCTGGGACTTGAGGCTACCATTTTTGCCAGGATTTTTGATGGCAAGCGGTTTAAATGGGACATCCATGCCAATGTTTCAACAGTTCAAAACGAAATTAAAGAACTGAAAGGGGACAAACTGGTAACGGATATTCAGGGTGCCTATATTGTGAATATGAAAGGTTCACCAGCAAACAGTTTTTACGGATATAAGTTTAAAGGAGTAATCAAAAGTATGGAAGAGGCTAGTAACCTCAATCTTCTGAACAATAAAAGTGTCAGATATCATGCCGGTGACTCATATTATGAGGATATTTCAGGACCTGCCGGAACTTCCGACGGAGTTATCAATGATTATGACAAAACCATCATAGGATCTTCCATTCCGGAATTTTTCGGTGGACTGACCAACACATTTTTATACGGAAAGTGGGCTCTCTGCACTACGATAAATTTTGTTACGGGGAATGAGATTTTTAATTATGTCCGTTATAAAAATGAGCAATTGACAGGGCTTGAAAATCAAAGTGCCCATGTTGTGCACAGATGGCAGTATGA
>CAYNBE010000090.1:0-13751 GCA_964395045.1 uncultured Prolixibacteraceae bacterium
TAATGGTCGCCTTCATCCAATCAGATATCAGTTCCAACTACAGATACTTTTTCATGCTTACGGTCAACTTTCGGATTCCCAGGTTTCTCAATAACCCTTAAAAAAGTAAACAATATCATCTCCGGATTGCTTTTTGAGCGAGCCCGGAACAGTATATACACTTTACTGCCAGAGATTTTTTACTATTCCCGATTTGCAAATGAATACCGTACCAATGCAGAAAGAATGAACTGCATTGGTACGGATAACCGGTTTGTCAGCTGGGGGTTGTCATGGACATCAGTTCCCGTTTTTATTCACATCCCACCACAAAGGTGTTGATTCTTTGTCAGGACCACCAAGTAAAGTGACAGCTTTAGCGATTTCATCCGGTTGGGAGTTTTTCTCCGAATCAGGATAAGGAAGACGGGTTATGATCATTCCCTTTGTCACCAGGACATTGCCATTTGTTGAATTCTTTTTCGGATATAGTTTTGGTAACCGAGTTCTGCGGTATTCTGCCCATGCTTCCATGCTTTCTGGATAAATAGACAACCATTTCTGGGTGATAATCTGTTCATATTGCTTATCCCTGTTATCAGAGAATTTGACAGGGATATCGGTCATCGGTGGATCATAATATGGATAATTGTTCGGAGCAATCGGGAGGAGTGTTGAATTTGTGAACTTCTGGATTGAGTCGCTTGATAAATCAGGCCTCCACTGAGATATTGAATTTCTGATTCCTTTTTCATAAAATTCTTTCATTGTTCCGGAACCCATGTTCCATCCCAACCAGGATCCTTCCGCCCTTAAAAACCAAACTTCAGCTGAATGCATATAATTGATCGGTGTCACATTCCAGTTGTCATCGTGCCATCTGTCTCCAACCAAAGAGTGGGCCCTGAAAAATGCGAAATGTACCGATTCAAATCCATTGCTCATACCATGATATCCCCCTGCATTCCCTTTTACTTCGGCAGGAAAGCTTTCAGCTATATTCGCTGGATCAACCTTATTGAAATAAATCCCGACTCTGGGGTCTTTGTACCCCATCAGGAGGCTTTCCATACTTGCGCTCATAATATTTGCAAAATAGGCCCACATATTGCTAAGTCCATTTGCTCCGCTGACTATCTGGGTAACATCAAGCATGGCATTGTCGCTGTTGTTTTCCATTAAACCACCTGCAACAGCTGCTTCAGCTTCCGTTTTTGCTTTACCGGGATCTACTTTGGAGATTCGAATAGCCATTCTCAACCTGAGGCTGTTAGCAAATTTTATCCATTTCCCAACATCCCCTTTAAAAAGCATGTCAGCAGAGCCAAACACATTCAGGTTGGGCTTGTTCTGGAGTTCTGCTGTTAAAGCTGAGGATGCATTCACCAGATCATTAATCATATAGTAATATATGTCCTTCTGGCTGTCAAATTGGATTACTGCCTTTCCTGTCCCCGCATCCAGGTATGGAACCGGACCCCAATAATCAGTTATCCGTTGCATGACAAAACATTTCCAGATCAGAGCTATTGAATGGGCTGCTATGTTTCTTTCTTTTGTCAGTCTCAGAATATTATCCAGTGAAGGAAGACAATCAAGATAACAAGTTGCCCAAATCCTGGTTATATCAGTAGCAATGATTTCATTCCTTTCATTTTGCTGGTATCCGGAAGTGAAGAAACCAGAAAGATGATCGGAAATTTTACCTTTCCCCCTTGCATAATTGAGATTTTCAAACTGGCTTCCAAGAGCTTTACTGAACAAAGCCCCAAGATCATAGTCAGTTACCTCCATTAGCTTGGTTTTATCAGTGTTATACATTTCGAAGTTTTCAGTACACCTAAGAAAGCATGTTCCAACAATAACAAGGATTAATACTCTGATTATTGTTGTTATACTGTATTTAACCTTATTTTTCATAAACCTTAATTTTAAATATTTATCGCTTGAACTCCAACGCATATATATAAGTGTTTTCTCACTTTCATGATGGATTTCAAATTCATGAGTATTTTCAGAAGATAACTTTCAGATTGAATCCCAATGTTCTGCATCCGGGAAGGGAAGCACTTTCACCTCCCTGACCGTTTACATTTGTGTCGTAAGTTCCTTCCGGATCGAACCATTTACAACCGTTGTGAAAATAGAACAGATTCCGGCCAACAGCAGAAAGAGTTAATTGATGAACCGATCTGCTTTTTAACAGGAAGGAATATCCAATTGAGAGTTCACGCAATCTGGAATTGGTGGCGTCATGATTGAATATTTCACCGGCATTACTGTCTTTTCTGCCCCCCAGCAACATAAAATATGCCTCTGAATTGACCTTGATGTTGTTGGCAGTTCCGTCCTCTCTTACCCCGGGAACAATTAAGCCAGTTCCACGTCCTTCAAGTGAAGCGACACTCGTTCCATGATACATCATTTGAGCTTCTGATGAGGATTGGCGGACACCTCCATAATTCAGATCAATAAACATACTGAGCTGCCAGTTTTTGTAATAAAAGGAATTGTATAATCCACTTGTCCAGTCATGGTTAAAGTTGCCCATATAAAAGTCAGCAGTATTTGTGATTTTTGGCATTCCCAGGGCATCCACAACAATTTGTCCGTTGCTGTTCCTAACAAATCCTTTTGTATAGAGTTCACCATAAGGCCTTCCAACGATCGCCCAGGCGTCCCCAATTGACAACTCAGCACTTTCGATCTGGTATTTTGTTATCTTGCCCAGCAACTCTTTTACTTCATTTTTATTTCTTGAAAAATTCAGATAAACATCCCAATGGAAATCTTGTTTTTTAACAGGACTACCAGTCAGTAATATTTCATAACCCTGATTCTGAATATTTCCTGCGTTTACCCAAGAAGAGCCATATCCTGAAGAAGGTGGTACACCTACCAAGATCAACTGATTGTAAGTGTTTGATTTATAATATGTAAAATCAACTCCTATCCGGTTTTTAAAGAATTTTAGCTCTGCACCTGTTTCCCATGATTTGGATCTTTCAGGTTTCAAATCAGTTGGTGCTTTTGTTGATTCCGGCCAGATATACCCAATGGGTCCATTGACTCTTCTGCTGAATGTCTGGAAAATTTTTGCATAACCTGCACCCGAACCCACTTCTGCATATGAACCACGGATTTTTGCAAAAGAGATAGCATCCGGTAAATCAATCATTTCAGAAACGATCCAGGATAATCCGACTGAAGGATAAAAATAATCAAATGGCTCAGGCAATGTGGAACTCCAGTCATTGCGTGCAGTAATATCTATATAGATGTAATCTTTCCAACCCAGTTGTGCCATTCCATAAACCGACTGTGTTTGAATTCTGGTTGATCCATCCGTGGTCATCGGGGTTTTTGCATAGTTTAATGCAAATTTGTTTTCGGAACTAAGACCATTCGCTGTCGAAGTCTGATATCTGGTTCTTGAATCTTTGATTTCACTTCCCGCAGTTATATTTACTGAGAATTTATCATCAAAAAATGATTTATTATAACCAGAAAATCTCCGTTTAGATTCATATATTTGGCAAACTGAGTTTCATAATCGCCAAATCCTGCGTTGATATAGGGAGAATCCCAATAAACCATGTTTTCACCATCGTTGAACGACAAATCACTACCACCACGCAGTTGAACATAAAGATTACTATTCAGGTCATACCTTAACAATGAATATAGATTAACCCTGTTTTTAATTGTAGGAACCACACTCCGGTTCATTGCCCAATAAGGGTTTTGCATACTGGTGCTGCCTGGATTCCAGAAATTCTGTTTCCTTGATTTTTCAGGAGTGAAATATTCAAATACTTCTATATCTGCTGTTCTCAGACTTCTGGGCATCCGCATGAGCTGATGGTTTGCACTGAAGTAACTGTCTCCCCTTTCCGGACTGTTGGCTAAATCTTGATTTACATAAGTCATCTTAAAATCCAGATTCAATTTTGAAATGATTTCTGTATTTAACCGCAAATTAAAATTGTGCCTGACCAGCTTATCTGTTTCAATGACACTTCTGGCCAATGTGTTGCTGTAAGAGAAATATGTTCTCGATTTTTCATTTCCTGCTGAATAGGAAAATGTGTTCGTTGAATTATACCCGAAAGTAAAGAAGTCCTTCACATTATTTGGTTGAGGAGATAATGTTGTCTCTTTTTTTGTCCAGTCGGTCACTTTTTGTCCAGTCATTTTGGGTCCCCAGCTAAATTCTGAGTTCGGAATGAAGAGTCCACCAGCTCCCTGTCCATATTCATTTTGGTAATCAGGAAACAAATAAGGCATATCTACGGTGTTTATTGAATTAAATTCAAATCTGGGATTTCCTGAGATGCCTTTTTTTGTTGTTACAATAATGACTCCGTTATTTGCTGCAGAGCCATAAAGTGCTGCCGCAGAAGGTCCTTTCAGAACATTGATGCTTTCCACATCATCCGGGTTGATATCTGATAGACCATCGGTGGTTGATTTCCTCTTATAGTTTACAGGACCGGAGTTGCTATATGGCATTCCGTCAACGATAATCAAAGGTTGATTGTTGCCATTGATTGATTTATCCCCGCGTATCACAATTCTGGAAGGTCCACCCACACCAGTTACTCCGGAAGATGTCAAAATATTCATACCTGCAACTTTCCCGGCAAGGGAAGCACCTAAACTAATGTCACGCACAGTAGTTATACCGCGCATATTCACTTGTTCAGTAGAAAAACTCAGGCTGCGCTTGTTCCTTTCAATTCCCAAGGCTGTAACAACAACCTCTTCAACTCCGAATGTTTCTTCCTCCATTACTACATCAATGGTCGTTTTCCCCGAAACCGGGATTTCCCTAGTTTTCATCCCTACAAAAGAAAACAGAAGGGTCCCATTGGATGGTACATTGGTCAATGAGTAAATTCCGTTGGTATTGGTCGTAGTTCCGGTTATGGTCCCTTTGATTACCACCGTGACCCCGGGCAAGGGTGAACCTGATAGTGTGGTAATCTTTCCGGATATCACCAGGGGCTGTTGCATCCCAACAGGCAAATCTTGCTCATTACCGGCCAGCAATGCAATCTGACGGCCGTAGATTTCGTAGCGGATTCCCGTTCCTTTGAAAAGTTCATCCAGCGTTTCCATAATGTTTTTATTCAAAACGGAAACCGAAGCACTGGTTTCCACATTCACCGCATCGCTGTAAAAAAAGCGGAACTCGCTCTGATTCTCAATCTCTTTTAACGCAATCTTAATCGTGCTTTGTTCCAGATTCAGGGTCAGCCTGGCAGCCTGTGAATAACTGTCGATTGCAAAACCACTGAAGATGGCAATAGTTACAAACAGGATAGTTAGTTTCATCTTTCGTAAAATTTGATTCGCCGTTGGTTTCCAATCGTGGCGTGTGATTTTTTTTTTCATACTTTTACATTTTGGTTTAATTACTTACATGATTAAATCTGATTCTTAAAGGGGTTGAAACGGCCATTTCAACCCCTTTCCCTTTATTCCGACGTTGTTTATCTGACCATAGGCATTGGTTTTATAGTTTGACAATGTTACTGACGATACATGATTTTGATTACCCTGGTTTTATCATTGTAGTTGTACCTGATTGGTGCAGTGATTTTTAAAAGTTCCAGTACTTCGCTGAATGATTCCATTTCAAGTGTACCGGTATAATGTATTTTTGAAAGCCTCGGATCATCATCCACTTCAATTTTTACGTTGTACCACCGTTCAAGCCGCTTAGCCACATCGGGCAGGTATTCCTTCCGGAAAATAATTTTCCCGTCTTTCCAGGAAGTGAAGAGATCGGTTTCTACTTTACTAAGTTCCCACCGTCCGGCAACCAGGTACCCCTGTTCTCCGGCTTTCAGGATGGCCGGTTTTCCGGTTTGATTACTTCTGACCACAACTGTTCCCTTTTCGACTGTGGTTTCAAATAGGCTGTCGGATGAAAACGCTTTTACATTAAAGGCAGTGCCTGTAACTTCCACATTCCCGAATACCGTTTGAACCAGAAATTCCGATTCGTTTTTAACAACATCGAAATATGCTTCCCCGTTCAGATATAGGGCCCTTTGTTCACTAAAATCTGAAAGATAGGAAATGGTTGTACTGGAATTGAGCCAGACATGGGAACCGTCGGGCAACGTCAAATCTGTTCTGGCACCAATTGGAACAGTGATTGTCTGTGTAAATAAAACCGGTTTTTCCTGTTTGGGCTGAAATATGAAGAAAAGGTTGGAAATCAGCAGGGATATCGCCAGGACTGCAGCAACCCTGAAGCCCCATCTGTAAATTGCCAGATGGTGACTGACGGATGCCTTTTCCTTTTCTTCAACCTCCTTTTTAATGTTGTCCCAAAGCCGGGAGTTGACAGGTATTTCTGTTTCTTCATGTAAAAACCGGTCCCAAAACGGTTTCATTAAATCAGAAAATGATCGGTTGTTTTCAGTTTTTGATAACCACCAGGTCATTTCTTTATATTCATCCGGAGAACAAACCGATTGCAGATATTTTGCGAATAATTTCTTCATTTCAATGAATGGTCAATATATATACACATCAAATCAGGTTATCCCTGATAAAAAACCTCACTTTTTTTCCTGTTTTTCCAGTTCAACCTGACGACGGACCGGTGGCCCCGATTTGAAGAATGTGGCATCTGTAAATGTCGTGGTTGCACTTCTGCGGAAAAACGATCAAAAACTGCGTGTTTATAAGAAAAGACAGAGGTACAGGATGAAGAGAAATTTCAGGTCACGAAGCTTCTGCTTTATAATAATAATAGATTGCCTGATGTGGTATTCCACAGTTTTTTCAGAGATATCCATTTTTTGGGCAATCTCTTTATGAGGTAAACCTTCATACCGGCTCAGGATAAAAACTTCACGGTGACTTTCAGGCAATTCGTTAACAATCAAATTGATCCGTTCCTTCAATTCATGATACTCCAGTTGCTCTGAAAGCAGGTACTCTTCCGCAACGCTCCTCTTAAATATTTGTTCTTTAAGCTTGCTGTCATTTAACCGTCTTCTAAGTTCGTTCAGCAGCAGGTTGCGGGTGATGGTAAAGATATAGGCATTGAAGTTTTCTTCATTTCTGATGTTCTTGCGGTTTTGCCAGATTCTGATAAATACTTCCTGGAGGATATCGTCGATCCCTGTTTCAAGCTTCAGGAATGATCTGGAAAAATTATACAACCTTGGATAAAAATGGTTGAAAAGCTCTTCCAATGCATTCACATCACCTTCAGAGAGTTTTTTTGTAATCTGATCGAGTTTCAACCTGTTCTCCATAATGTGGCAAAGTGAAACAAATTTACAATATTTTGTCAGATATCCTCAGGAGTTAAAAGTGATTTCAAAGAAGCTGGATTGGCAGCATCCCGTTCCGGACCGGCAGCATCCATCGTTCATATAAAGTGTCTAAAGTGTCTAAAGTGCCTAAAGATGATCTTTTTATATTGCTGACAGGTTTTGCTCCATCGCTTTGTCGTTCTCCCGTCTCATCATCATCGCCTGTGCAGGAAACAACGGACAGAGAACCGGGGTGGTCACTTTTTCTACCAATATTTTACCCCTCCGCGGCATTTGCTAGGTTTGCCGATTTAAAAGTCAGTGAGCAATGGGCAGGATTCGCACTGGATTTTTTATTCAACGGTTGATACACCACTGCAGGATTTCCTTCAATGATTCATCCTTCCTTTGTTTCCCAATCGCCAAATCAACAAATCGCAAAATCGCCAAATGCTAAGTCCTCCAGTCACTCAGTCCCTTCGTCTCTTTATCTGCTTTTAAAGATATGTTTATTCTTAATTTATTAAACGAATGGGGATCACTCATAAAAATCTTTGGGACGTGGCCGTTTGTCGCAATCAAGACATCTTTGCCACCTTCACATTCATGGGTTTTTAGTATCCATGTATCGAATTTCAGTTCTGATTTACTTCTAAAAATGGTTTTGTTTTTTTATTCTGCTGAATATCCTACGAGGGAAAGAATCAACTAAAGGAAGGATAGAATTAGCCTTGGCATTTTTTTAAGTGACTGAATTCTGTTTACATTTATAAGTTGACATTGTTAGTTGTCAGGTAGTTGGAGCTTTTGATAATAAATGGAAGGATACCCGCCCCCCATATTGTGACCAAGCCACAACCGGTAATCCCTGTTTTCGGTTGGTGCTATATAGGCTTTGTCAATTATTTGGGTGGCAGCAACAACCAGAACTTCAGGCGCCCCGTTGGCATTTGCCCGGGTAATAACCAGTTCGTCGCGGAAATCGCCATAAAGGTCGGCAACCATGAGCAAGGAGCTGTTGGGAATGGGGTTGGGTTTCGCATCCGTAATTTCAATCACTTCCCTGTCATTGAATTTCCCGAGTTGGCTGCCATTCCCGATCAGGAGTTCTCTTGCAGGGCTGCCATCCCATTCAACCGGAGTGTGGCGGGGAAAAGGTTCGGCAATGATTTTCCCCGAGGCTGAAAAAAGTACCAGTTTGATATCGCCATGCCCGGCCCGGCTCGCAAGACATTCAATACCAGGAGAACCTTCCCAGATGTCGCTGGCATATCCCATGTGACCGTGTGTCCAGCGGGGATCATCTTCCCGGTTGACCTTCCAGATCACCTCGCCCGTATTGGCATCGACCATATAAGCACCGGCATGGGTGTTCGATTCAACGACGTAGTAAACTTCCAGCCCGGGCCGGTCGGGAAGAAAGTCGTTGATCGAAATAATATCGGGATGTTGCCTGTAAATTGACCAGCGAATGGTTCCGTCGTGGTTCAGGCAGGTGGTGCCATCGAAAACCTCCTGTTTGCCATCTCCGTTCACATCGGCAACTTCAATTTTATGGCCTCCGCTCCCGTTGGTTTCGGCAAAGCTGTCGAATTGCCAAAGTTTGTTCAATTCTGAATCAAATGCAACAAATACCTCATTTTCATACAATCCTGTCTGTGTAACCACGGCAGGATGAATGCCATCAAGATACGCAATGGAAAGATGAATCCGGGTGGAAGATCTTTGGAAGTCGGTAGCCATCTCCGGCCAAAGAGTTTTGTGTTTCACATTTCCGGTCATCCCATCCAGGATAGCGACAAACACCGAATCGCCCAGTTGAATACGGGTAATCACATCGGCTTTTCCGTCGTTGTCCATGTCCCAGACATTGAACGGTACATTGCTGGCACTCCCGTAACAGTGATCGTGATAACAGATATCTTTTCTCCAGATAGACCTGCCATACGAAGTGAAAGCTTCCAATTGGACCGGAACTCCCGGGTCCTGCGACATCTCTGAATTTCCATTTCCCAGACGAATGACACAATCCATGGTCCCATCGCCATTGAGATCGCCGAAGACCGGAACAACGGCACCGGGCTTGCACACCGGTTTGAAAGCAACTACGACGGAATTCTCAGCTTCTCCTGCAGTGATCCCTGCCCATTCTGATCGCCGGCCTTCCTTTCCTTTGGCATCAACAGGGCGGATGTAATAATGGTATCTATTCCCGGAAGTGATTTCTCCATCCTGAAAAGTTGTACCTTGTTCAATGGGTTTCTTGTTAACCAGGAAGCCTGCATGGTTCCGGGAATCAGACCGGTAAACATTGAAACGTGTATTTTTGGTATCATTTTCAAGGAGAGCCCAGCTGACAAGAATCTTTCCGTTTTCGCATGAGACAACGCACAATTTCCGGGGCTGGATCCGCCAGTCATCACCTGCAGGTTGACGGACCGGACGAAATCCCAGGTCGGGATGCCGGATCCCGGATGATAATTCCGACTGGTTGCCACACCGCAGATATTCCTGTCCGCGTGCCCAGGACCCCCCCATCCTGCTGCCTTCCAGAGTGGGCACATTGGTGATCCGGTATTTGAACGGGGTAACAGCAGGGTCGAGCAGGTTCACTGTCATATGCCAGATATTTCCTGCCATATTGTACAAGCCAAATCCATTGGGTGTATTTGAACGGGCAGGTTGCAGGTAATCCTGCCACCAGTCGAATTTCCGTCCGGATTTGGGATCATAATTGGCTTTGCCATCCGGATTTTCGTCGCCCCATGGATATTTCTTGTCTTTAAGTCCACCCCTCGAAGCATATTCAAATTCAATGGTGGTTGGCAAACGGTAAATCCTTCCTTCCTTTTCAGTCAACCAGCTCATGAATTCATCCACATCCGTGCGGTTTACGAAGATTACGGGGTAATCTTCCTTTCCTTCAGGAATTTGTCCGTTTATCCAATGCAACGGCACCCTGTAACCGGTTGCATCGGTGAATCTTTTGTATTCCGCATTGGTGACCGGATGGTCGAGCATTTCGAAATCATCTGTCCGTACCTGCCTGCGAACAGAATCGGTGACAACATCCCCGCTTTGAAATACCGCCCCTTTAATTTGAACAAATCCTTCCAGCGCCGGGGTTTGGGTGGTTCCGGCCAAAGGAATTCCTAACAATAAAATAGACAGAATAAAGTACCGTTTCATAGTATAGCTGTTTCAAAGATCACTTGGAGCCAAGTTAGTTTTTTTTTCTCCCGGAAACAACAAAAAGTCGCATATTTCAACTGGTGATCTTTTTTCTTTTCCTTTTGATCTAGCGGGCACCCATGACGTGATGATTGTCGGTCCTTTGCTATCAGACAGAACCCACAAAACAAAAAAGGTCTGAGTTTTTCATCAGACCTTAAAGTAATTACATTATTCTTATTAAAGAATATGCTCTTGCGAACGAAGATTCAGGTCGTCCAAAAGGTCATATTAAAGTGTAACAATTTTGTTTGGCTTTCGACTTTTTTGACAAGCTTAAATTACAATTTCATTAGTATTTTGGATTTTGGACCAGGTTTTTGTTGATTAAAATTTCTTTTGTAGGTATCGGTAACAAATAATGTTTCGAGGGATCAAATGTTCGTAGTGCCAATAATTTTATCAGCCCTTTATTATACATTGATCCAAAGTTAGCAACCCCATCTTCATCAATCGGAGGAACTTCAGGGAAAAACCACAGTCCGGGTTTTACGACTTTTTCTCTCAAATCAGCTACATCCAACAATCCATAAATACTTGTATTTAATACTTTTTCAGCTAATCTCCACCGGACTAAATCAGCATATCGCAATGAAGTTTCAAGCCCGCCTTCAAATGCAAATTCCATCCTTCTTTCAATGCGCAAAATCTTTCTCAGACCGGCTTGATTTGTTGCTGAAACCGCAGGATAAGAAGTGGTTTTGCTAAAATCGACGCCATATGCACGGGCACGCACTTTATTTATTGCATCGCGGACTGATTGATCAATCTCCCCTAGTTCAATTTTTGCTTCGGCGTACATCAGCAATACATCAGCATACCGGATAACGATATTCGGCATATCTCCCCTGTTATTGGTATACCATTCGTCATTTATCCATTTTTTCCAGACCAATCCATTAAACGAAGCATATTGAGCAACGCCTTTACTGTCATTGTTTGACATATATGCGCTGGTTTTATAATTCCAGGCTTTTATACTGTCAGGATGTGGTTCATATCTGACTCCCAGATGTCTTGATCCAAATTCGACAATTGTCTGAGCGCAACGTGGGTCCCGATTTTTGAATGGATTATGCGGGTCAAATAAAGGGGATTCATCGATAGGCAATCCGTCTGTGCACAAAAATGAACAGAATAAATCCCAGGAAGGTTGAACGGTAGAATAGCCACCGCAATTCCTGCAAACAATCTGTTCAATGTTAATATAACTGCCCAATCCAACAGAACGGGGGATAGCAAAAACCGTCTCACTTGTATTTTTCTGTCCGAAAAATTTTCCATAATCAGGGTACAATGTATATACCCCCAAATCAATACATGCTTTTGCAGCATCCCGGGCAATAGTATAATTGCCCATATACAAAGCGATCCTGGCTTTCATTGCCATGGCAGCGCCTTTGGTGGCATGAGTATATTCGTTACTGCTATAACTAACCGGCAAGTGGGTAATTGCAAAATCAAGGTCGGCATAGATCTGATCTAAAACCTCATTTTTACTTGTCCTTGATAAGGAAAATGCCTGGTCAATATTCAATGTCTTGGTAAAGAACGGGACATCGCCAAACAGAAAAATTAATTTCGAATATTGTGCTGCTCTTACAAATCTGGCGTCACCGATATACGCATTCATTTTATCTTGCGATATACTACCGGCAGCCCTGCCAATATTCTCAATAATGAAGTTGGCATTTGCGATACACTTATAAGCAGTCTCCCATATTTTTATAACGGCATCTGTTTGCCCGTTAACCGTTCCCGCAGCCATTATTCCCAAATTAGTTCTTTGCGTCCAGTCATCGGACCATGCATCATGCCAATTAAGCCAACCTGTATTATAAGGGCCATACCAGTTTTCCCAGAACGCAAGATCATATAGTTTATTTAGTGACAGGGATAACTCAGTATCATCAGAATACCAATTTCCACTTGATCCCTCAGATAAAGGATTAAGGTCCATATCATTACAACCAAGCAGCAATAAAGCGATTACGAGTGTGATTATAAAATTTTTCATAGCTTTAGATTTAAAAGTTTACAGAAATACCCATAATAAATGATGATGTGATCCAGTATGTATTAGGTTGAGTCTCCGGATCCCATCCTTCGGGATATTTGTCGATAGTGAAAAAGTCGGACATGCTGGCATATATCCTGGCATTCTTCAGTAATATTTTCTGGGCTAATGTACCAGGTATTGTATATCCTAACGTAACATTTTTTATCCTGAAATACCCTCCGTTGAATAACCAAAAATCGGAAAGGGTATTGTAATTGTCTGCCCAACAGGTTGTAGACAGGCGAGGATAGATTGCTTTCAAATTTTGTTCTTCGGTATTATAGTGACTCCAGTATTTCCCGGCAAAATATCTTGGCACATCATTGTTCTCGTTATATACCATATAGGGATGGAGCCTAACATTTTGTTTGCCTACACCCTGAATTGCCATTGAGAAGTCAAAATTCCTGTATTCAACGGAAATGTTACCTCCATAAAGCCACCTGGGCAGGGAACCTCCTAAAAGTACGCGGTCATATTCAGGTGTTATCTTATTATCCGGGACACCATCCGCTCCACTAATATCGACATACTTTATATCCCCGACTCTTACCTGATTGTTTAAAACGGCGGAGTTTTTCAGTTCTTCCTGGGTTTGGAATAATCCATTTGTCCTGTACCCATACCATTCGTTAAATTCGCTCCCTTTAAACTTAACCTGATTCCCTATGAATTCAGTTCCGCCAAGATCGCCCATAACAGATTTGTAGTCTGAAAGATTAAAAGAAAAAGAATATTTCAGGTCTCCGACATGATTATTGTACCTGAGGTCAAATTCCCAGCCTTTTGTGTTCATCTTCCCCGTATTCTGATCCGGGTTGTCCAACCCAATATAATCAGGGATTTCGAGTGCCAGCAGCATATCTTTGGTTGTTTTTCTGTAATAATCAAATGTCAGACCCAACCTGTTGTCAAAGAATGATGCATCCAACCCCAGGTCAATAGATTCGGTGGTTTCCCAGGAGATATCTTTGATTGCATATTTGGTAATTGCGGCGGTCTGGGCTGATGAAGGAATATTTCCCTTAAATAAAATATTGTTTCCAAACACGATCGTCGACTGATAAGGGTAATTCCCTATTCTTTCATTTCCAAGGCTACCCCAGGAAGCCCTGAGTTTAAGGAAAGAGAGAGTCTCTGAGTTATCCAGGAATGATTCTCTGGAGATTACCCAACCTGCAGAGAATGAGGGGAAAAATCCC
>CAYNBE010000091.1:0-13724 GCA_964395045.1 uncultured Prolixibacteraceae bacterium
TTGATAATATTCTTCTTCGAATAATTCATTCAGATTGAATATCTGGATTTTTTTCCCGAACGGTGCTATTTCATGCTGTAGATTTCCACCTTTCAGGCACAGGAACCCGTTGGGAACCGAATTCCGATGTTTTTCCGACACATTTTTTCTGTTCCATGCAACCATTTCGGTAAGGGATGTGACTGCCCTGCTGGTAATGAAATCATATTTGCTTTTTAGTGTTTCGACCCTTATTTGTTCAGCCGAAACATTCTCCAGTTTTAGGCTTTTTACGATGGATTGAACCACAGTTATTTTTTTGCCGATGGAATCAACCAGATGGAAAAATACATCGGGGAAAAGAATAGCTAGGGGAATACCCGGGAATCCACCTCCTGTCCCGGCATCCAGGATTTTTGTTTCAGGATTGAAAACGATGAACCGCCCTATCGATAAGGAATGAAGGATGTGTTTTTCGTACAGGCCGTCTATGTCTTTTCTTGAAATCACATTGATACGGCTGTTCCAGTACAGGTACAGCTCTCCCAGACTTGCCAGTTTCTCGAGTTGACCGGCAGAAAGCTCCGGAAAGTACTTCAGGATCAATTCCATGGATTTAATCCTTTTCGCCGATTTCAGTTGTTTCAATCAGCTTAAAAAGCATCTCCCTGGCCCTGAAAAGCTGTGCTTTGACAGTCCCCAGGGGAAGCTTCAGCTCCGAGGCAATTTCTTCATAGGTCATTTCCCGGAAATAGCGGCATTCAACCAGGGTTTGATATCGCGGTTTCAGTTTTCTGACCACTTTTCTCATCAGGATTGCTTTCTGTTTTCTGATCAGTTTCTCCTCGGGATCGGGATCTTTTGATCTGAGTTTAACGGGAGTGTCAAGGTCGTTGTTTTCATGGTTCGTCTCAATGTTGATGGTCACACCCCTTTTTTTCCTCAGGAAGTCGATGCAGTTGTTGGAGGCAATTTTGAACAGCCAGGTACTGAATGCATAATTCGGTGAATACTGGTGGAGATTCTTGAAAGCTTTTCCGAAGGCTTCCAGAGTCAGGTCCTCGGCATCACTTTTATTATTGACCATTTTGAGAAGCATGAAAAAAATAGCATCCTTGTACCGGGCGAGTAAACGTGCAAAGGCAGTTTCATCACCTTCGATAGCCGCTTTTACCAGGTCAAAGTCATGCTTTGCCTTTTCCGTGAATGCTCCGTTTTCAGGCTGATCCATTATTATTTCATTTTTCTTCGTTGTGAAAACAACCAACCGGCAACCATTTTCATGGCGGGGCTGATAACCCCGTAAACAAGCGAAGATAGAAAAATTCCGGGTTCATTGAGACGTTTGAGCAACCGTTTCAATCCGATCGCATACAGAATCGCTAGGATGAGGATCTGAGCAGTGATGACCATCCACATCGCCGGGTAAAGAACAAGGAAACTTATCACCAATGGCAACCAAATAAGCTGAAGAAAATGGAAAAGCCTGATCGCCATTTTCTTATGAAAAGCCAGGGTCCTGTTTAGCCTGAATGATTTGTTCAGCAGTTCAATGAATTCGGTTTTTCCGGTTGCGATTTCCTTTCTTTGGACCATTTCTCCCGAAGGAAAGACAATGTTTTTACCTTTCTTGATGATATCGTTCAATATCAGTTCTAGGTTCAGGAATTCTTCCCTGATTTTACCGGCGAATCCGTTGATGTCGAAATAAGCCTGTTTGTTAAAAGCCACATTTTCTTCATTGACAACAAACGGAAGGCCATTCAGGCAAAATGCCATGCTTTCGGTTTGCTGAAAGAATGATTCCATTCTGTATAACCGGTGGTAGAATCCTTTTTCGGGTACCAGACCAGTGTATCCTACCAGAACATCCTTTCCACTGATGAATGCTCCGGCTATAGCATAAAGCCAGCATGATTCAGGCATTTGGGCTGAAGGGCTGACAAATACAACATGACCGAACGATGCAGCTTTCAGAGCAAGGTTTCTTGACAGCTTCTGGGAATAGCGGGTTTCCTGGTTGAGGCCTGTCAATTTTAGCCTGGGATACTGAAGTTTCAGAACCCCGATGATAGTAAGTGAATGATCTTCCGAAAAATCATCGACGACCAGTATTTCATAATTTGGATAGTTGATTGACAGCCAGCCTTGTAGGTTTTTTTTCAGGTTTTCTTCTTCATTTCTTTCAACCATGATCACTGAAATGGGAACCACCTTGTTGCCGACTGGTGGTAGTTTGAGAAATGCCAGCCTGATGCGAAAAAGAACCTCATAAAGGACCAACAGGCACCAGACAGCGACAACCAATCCTGTAAAAATGAAATCCACGCTCCCTGCATCCTGAAAAAAAGCAACCAGTTCGTGAGGCATACCCAAGTTTTGTTTGTAAAAATAGCAGGATAACCATTACGAAGCAGGATGGTACCAAAAAAAGGTTTCACATCATAATGTTCATAACCTGTTTCAGATCACTGATATCAGATCCGAAATCTTCGTTTAGCCATTTTTAACTGAGCCTTGGTACACGGGTGACGGTCTGATGGTGAGAATAGTTATATTTGTGCCCACTTATTCAATCTATGGAATTCGGAGTAACTTCGGTTTGTGCAGGGTCGGCCGCCCGGACAGGAAAAATGATGACACCACATGGTGAAATCACGACACCTGTTTTTATGCCGGTAGGAACTGCAGGGTCGGTCAAAGGGATACATACACGCGACCTGAAAGAAGATATTGGAGCGCAGATTATTTTAGGGAATACCTATCATCTGTACCTCCGACCGGGAACTGAGGTACTCGGGAAAGCCGGAGGTTTGCACATATTCAACGGTTGGAAAGGGCCCATTCTGACCGATAGCGGAGGGTACCAGGTTTTTTCACTCGGAGACCTCCGGAAACTTTCGGATGAAGGGGTCAGGTTCCAGTCCCATATCGATGGTTCATCCCATCTCTTTACTCCGGAGAGCGTGATTGATATACAGAGAATGATCGGCGCCGACATTATCATGGCTTTTGATGAATGCACTCCGGGAGATGCTGATCACTCGTATGCTTCAAAGTCACTTGAGTTAACCCTCCGATGGCTTGATCGCTGTTATAAACAGATGGCGAAGACCGAGCCCAGATATGGTTACGATCAGTCGCTCTTTCCGATTGTTCAGGGGGCGACTTTTACAGACCTGAGGAGAAGGGCCGTTGAGAAGGTAAGGGAGTACGATGCCCATGGGTATGCTATTGGAGGGCTGGCTGTGGGAGAGCCGGAGGAAACGATGTATGAAATGCTGGAAGTGGTGAACGAAGGACTGCCGGAAAACAAGCCCCGCTACCTGATGGGAGTGGGAACCCCGGTGAACATCCTGGAGGCAATTGACAGGGGAGTGGATATGTTCGATTGTGTGATGCCCACCCGGAACGGACGCAATGGGATGCTCTTCACCCAACGGGGAATCATCAATATCAGGAACCATAAATGGATGAACGACCATTCGCCGGTCGATCCTGAAGGTACTTCGTTTGTTGACCATAATTATTCCAAAGCATATCTCCGGCACCTTGTGATCTCGGGCGAAATGCTCGGTGCCCAGATTGCCAGCCATCATAACCTGGCTTTTTACATGTGGCTGGTCGGGGAAGCCGGCAGGCAAATCGAAAATGATAACTTCAAATCCTGGAAGCAGGAGATGGTTGTCAGACTGAAGCAACGACTTTAATATGAAGGCATATAAAACAATCGATTTTTATATCACCAAAAAGTTCCTTGGTACTTTTTTTTATTCTATCGCACTGATCATCAGTATTGCCATTGTTTTTGACATTTCTGAGAACCTCGATGAATTTATTTCAAAGGATATTCCAACGAAAGAAATTATCACAGATTATTATTTCAACTTCATCCCCTATTTTGCCAACCTCTTCAGTCCCCTGTTCACCTTCATTGCGGTAATTTATTTTACTTCGAAAATGGCATATAACACCGAAATTATCGCCATTTTAAGCAGCGGGGTTTCATTCCCGAGATTACTAAGACCCTACATGGTATCGGCTGCTGTGATCGCCTTTTTTTCATTTATCCTGGGAAATTATGTTATTCCTACCTCGAACGGTAAAAGAATAGAATTCCGGAATCATTACATACTGATGGGTGGGACTAAGACGGAGAAAAACATTCACCGGCAGATTGAACCGGGAGTTTATATTTATATGCGTTCTTTCGGGGCAAACAATATTGGCGACCAGTTCACAATCGAGAGATTCAGTGATCATCAGCTTGTCGAAAAACTGACGGCTGACAATATCCGGTGGGATTCCGATTCATCGCGATGGATCATCAACAATTACTGGAGGAGAACCTTCAATAACGGAAAAGAAACGATCACGAAAGGATACCGGATTGATACAGTGTTGAATATGACACCGGGAGACTACAAGGTGGAACGAAACGAAATGGAAACCCTTCCTACCGGGATTCTCAAAAATGAGATTAAAAGCATGAAGATGAGGGGGGTCAATTCGGTTGAGTATGTTGTGGAAAGGCATAAACGTATCAGTGGCCCCTTCTCGGTATTTATACTGACCATTATAGGGCTGTCCTTGGCTTCGAGAAAGGTGAAGGGAGGCCTTGGATTTCATCTCGGATTGGGACTACTGCTTAGTTTCTCCTATATCCTTTTTATGCAGGTTTCGGTTGTGTTTGCAGTGAACGGGGGCACTCCGCCTTTCCTGGCGGTTTGGATCCCGAACCTGCTTTATTCCGTCATTGCATTTATACTTTACCTCTGGGCAGCAAGATGATAACTGTAAAATCGGGAAATAGGAGTTTTCTTAATTAATGTTAAAACGGGTATCTGACATGAGGAAATGCAATATACCTACACAGAATTCATTTCATTCTGAATAACTTTACACTCTTGAACATTCTCCGGAATGGCATAGGTGGATTTATACAACTGTAAAAATGAACAGGATATGTCGTTGAAAAGCAATATTCTTGATCTTCGTAAAAGAAAGCAGGAGGTTCTGAAAGGTGGCGGGGAAGAAGCTATCGAAAAACAGACCCAGATGGGGAAACTGACTGCTAGGGAAAGGATCATGGCGATCCTGGACGAAAACTCTTTTCATGAGTATGATCTTTTTGAGGAGCACACAGCCCGTGATTTCGGAATGGAGGACAAGGTTCTCCATGGCGACGGTGTCATTATCGGTACAGGGACCATTTTTAACAAACCTGTGTGCATTTTTGCCCAGGATTTCACCGTAGCAGGGGGATCCCTGGGATTGATGCATGCCCAGAAGATTACAAAAATCATGGATCATTCCCTGAAGATGAGGGTCCCGTTGATTGGTATCAATGATTCAGGAGGGGCCAGAATTCAGGAAGGGGTTAATTCACTGGCCGGTTATGGGGAGATTTTTTTCCGAAATACACTCGCTTCGGGTGTCATCCCCCAGATCTCGGTGATTCTGGGTCCCTGTGCAGGAGGGGCAGTATATTCGCCTGCTTTGACCGATTTCGTTTTCGTGGTAGAAAATATCTCCAAAATGTTCATCACCGGTCCCAGCGTGATCAAATCGGTGTTGGGTGAAGACATTTCGATGGAAGAACTGGGAGGGGCTCGTGTTCATGCCGAAATCACGGGGAATGCCCATTTCTATGCTACAAATGAAAAGGAATGTTTTGAGCAGATCAAGAAATTGATCACCTACATCCCCTGGAACAACATGGAAAAGGCCCAGTCATTCCCTGCCAAACCACCGAAAAAGGGGAAAAAGATCGAACAACTGGTGCCGAACGATCCCAGGATTCCCTATGATATGTGCGATATCATCCGGGCAATCACCGATGGATCAGAATTTTTTGAAATCATGGAGCATTTTGCACCCAATATCATCATCGGATTCGGAAGAATGGATGGCGAAACAGTTGGTTTCGTAGCCAACCAACCTATGGTTCTGGCCGGTGTACTCGATACCGACAGTTCAGACAAAGCTGCCAGGTTCATCAGGTTTTGCGATGCGTTTAACATTCCGATTGTGACGCTCGAAGACCTTCCGGGTTACCTTCCCGGAGTGGACCAGGAACATGCAGGGGTGATCCGCCATGGTGCTAAAATTCTGTATGCTTACAGTGAAGCCACCGTACCCAAGATTACCGTCATTCTCCGCAAAGCATACGGCGGAGGTTACATTGCCATGAATTCGCGTCATCTCCGTGCCGACTTTGTCTTTGCATGGCCGACAGCCGAAATTGCCGTGATGGGACCCGAAGGGGCTGCCAATATCGTTTTCAGAAAGGAAATTATGGAAGCTGAAGACCCCGAAGCCACCCGGTTACAGAAAATTCAGGAGTATAAGGAGAAATTTGCCAATCCTTATGTTGCTGCAGCAAAAGGGTATATCGATGAAGTAATCGAACCCAGCGAAACCCGGCAGCGAATCCTTCATGCCCTCAAGGTTTCCCAGCATAAAAGCATATCCCTTCCCAAAAAAAAGCATGGAATTCCGCCTTTCTGATTCAACTAAATGTTATCTGCATGTCTGAAGAAGTAGTTTTTGATTATCTGGTTGTTCAGGGGGCGCGTTACAAAACCACCCTGACAAGAAAATACCGGGGGCGAAAGTCCTGGACCACACCCAACCAAAACCAGCTGCATTCTTTTATGCCAGGAACCATTATCGACGTTCTCGTGAAACCTGGACAGAAATTGAAAAAAGGCGATACTATTCTGATCCTTGAAGCCATGAAAATGCACAATCGGGTATTGATGCCTTTCGATGGCGAAATTGTCATGGTGAATGTTTCCCCGGCTGACGTGATCCCAAGGAACTTTTTGATGGTAGAGATACAACCCAAATAAAAAAAAAGACAGGTGAATTCACCTGTCTTCTGGCCTTGAGTGCTCGTTAAAGTTTACTTTCCGGCCGGGAGTTTCCAGGACTCATCTGAAATCATCCACGGCTCTACTTCCAATCTTTGATCCCTTTCAGGGGCAGTAATTACCTGTTTCCTGATCCAGTTACTCTCATCTGTCATCCAGGATTCGAGTGACATTTTCGGCTCAGTTCCCTTTGCTACTTCAATGGCTTCTCTCTTCCAGACAGCTTCATCCACCATCCACTCTTCCATCATCATCGTCCCTTCAAAGGCATTGCCCGTATTCCAGAAAAATTCATCTGTCATCCAGTATTCAACCTTCAAAAAGGGATCGGCAGTGTTTTCAAGGCTTGAGACAATCTTTCCGCTTTTGCCCTCTGCATTTGATATTCCTGTCAGAACAAAGAGGGCAAGGGAAAGAAGACCTGCTTTCATAAACATTCTTGTTTTCATTGTTTCTGTTATTTTTTGTTTTTTTATTCTCTGGCATTTTGTTTTCGTACAACAAATAGACTGAAAACAGGCACAAATGTTACATTCCCTGTTGTCAGAAAATACAAAAATCCAGTAAACCGTGAGATTTTACCGGTAAAAGGAGCAAAATAGCGGTGAATAAAATAGTAATAAGTATTTTATTATTGTGTGTAGACCTGGCAGGATGGATGGAACATTCCGGAAAGGTTTGGTGGTAATTCGCTGAAAATACCATACACAGCTGATCCGCTTCCGCTCATCGAAGAATAAAGTGCTCCCGCATCCAGCAGCGCATTTTTAATACCGGCGATAACAGGAAAAATTTTGAAAACCGGATTTTCAAAATCGTTCACGATATGGTCTCTCCATTCTCCGGGGGTGCGTTTTAGTATTTCGGGGAGGTTTATCCCGGAGGAGCGGGGTTGTACTAACCGGTAAGCCATTGCGGTACTGACAGCGACGGGGGGGATCACAATGACGGTTCTATACGACGACAGATCGAGATCTATTTCTGTAAGCAGGTTTCCTGTTCCGGTTGCATGGCAGGGATGATTCCCGACGAAGAAAGGGCAGTCGGATCCCAGGTAAGCAGCCATTTCCTTAAGCTGCCTGTCAGTCTGCTGCAGACTGAAAAGGGTGTTGAGCATCTTCAGTGTGAAAACGGCATCGGAAGATCCTCCACCAAGTCCTGATCCGGGTGGGATCGCTTTGTACAGGTGGATTCTGACGGGGGGAAGGTGAAATTTGCTTTCCATGAACCGGTAAGCTTTCACCACAAGATTCTCCGCGGGAACTCCTGTCAACCCAATTCCCGAGGTTTGAAAAGAATAGAACTCAGATGGGATGATTTCCAGGATATCACACATGGAGACAGGGTAAAAAACCGTCTCAATGGTATGGTATCCATCGCTCCTTTTGCCCGTTACAAACAGTCCGATGTTGATTTTTGCATGTGGAAAGGAAATCATAGTGCCATTGCTGATGCTCTTATTCCTTACTGAGGAGTTCAATTTCGCGTGGTGATCCGCATGTGCAGATCAGGTTTCTGTCGCCCCAGGCATTGTCGACTCTTCCGACCGGTACCCAGTATTTATTTGTTTTTAGCCATTCAAGAGGCCAAGCAGCTTTTTCCCTGCTATATGGATGATCCCATTTGTCGGAGCCGATAATATGGGCCGGATGGGGGGCATTTTTAAGCACATTGTCTTCCCTGTCGGCTTTGCCTTCTTCTATCTCCCTGATCTCCATGTAAATATGGTTCATGGCATCGACAAACCGGTCGAGTTCCTGCAGCGATTCACTTTCGGTCGGTTCGACCATAAGGGTGCCATGCACCGGGAAAGAGAGGGTAGGTGCATGAAAACCGTAATCCATCAGTCTTTTAGCAATATCAGTTTCCGTGATTCCGCTGCTGTTTTTAAAATGCCGGCACTCAAGGATCAGTTCATGGGCAACCCGTCCGTTTTCACCGGTATAAAGGATGCCGTAGTTTTTTTCGAGGCATTTGGCGATATAGTTGGCATTCAGAATGGCAAATTCGGAAGCTTTCCTGAGTCCGTCGGCCCCCATCATTTTAATATAACCGTATGTGATTGGGAGAACCGATGCACTTCCCCAAGGGGCGGCTGCCACAGCAGTGATCCCGATGTGGCCATTGTTCATCACCGGATGCGATGGCAGGAACCCGACCAGGTGCGATGCCACAGCGATCGGGCCGACTCCCGGTCCTCCCCCTCCGTGAGGAATTGCAAAGGTTTTATGAAGGTTCAGGTGGCAGACATCGGCTCCGATAATCCCCGGATTGGTGAGACCAACCTGGGCATTCATATTTGCACCGTCCATATAGACCTGCCCTCCGTAACGGTGGATGGCTGCGCACATCTCAACGATCGATGATTCGAACACACCATGCGTCGAAGGATATGTTACCATAAATGCAGCCAGTCGTTCAGCGTATTTTTCGGCTTTGTCCAGCAAATCACCGGTGCTGATATTCCCCTTATCGTCGCAATCGACAACAACTACTTCCATCCCTGCCATTACAGCACTTGCGGGATTGGTTCCGTGTGCCGATTCCGGGATTAGTACCACATTTCTGTTGCCTTGCCCCCTACTTTGATGGTATGCCCTGATCACCATCAGTCCTGTGTATTCTCCGGCAGCTCCCGAATTTGGCATCAGGCTGACATCGGCCATCCCGGTGATTTCAGCCAGGTCGCGTCGCAGTTCCTCCATCATCTGGTGATACCCCATGGCCTGGTTCTTAGGCACAAAAGGATGGATACCGTTAAATTCAATCCAACTGAGAGGCAACATTGCGGTTGCTGCATTCAGCTTCATGGTGCACGATCCAAGGGGTATCATCGAATGTGTTAGTGATATGTCCTTTACTTCCAGTGACTTGATGTATCTCAGCATCTCGGTTTCAGAACGATATCTGTTAAATACTTCCTGTTGCATACAGGGTTTTTTCCTGCGTATGGATGGTTCAATCGACCATGCAGGAGGTACGGAATCAAAACAGATCACCGGTTTGTTCGCTGCCTTGGCAAACACTTCGAGAATCCAGTTGATATCATCTATATTGGTGGTTTCGTCAATGCTGATCCCCACTTCTCCGTTTTCAAAATAGCGGAAATTCATCTCCAGATCAAGCGACAGCCATTCGATGTCCTCCCTCTTTACATGCCGGGGTAGGGCGATGCGTATGGTGTCGAAAAAATTCCTGTTTAGCTGGGTATATCCCAGTTTTGTAATTTCCCTGGCAAGAAGGACGGCGATAAAATGAATTCTTTCGGCAATAGCCCTGATCCCTTCGGGACCATGATAAACCCCGTAAAAACCTGCCATGGTGGCAAGCAATGCCTGGGATGTGCATATATTCGAGGTTGCCTTTTCTCTTCTGATGTGCTGTTCACGGGTTTGCAGCGCCATCCGCAGTGCCTTTTGGCCATGTGCATCTTTTGAAATTCCGATGATGCGGCCCGGCATGATCCGCCTGAATTCATCGCGGGTAGAAAAATATGCGGCATGGGGGCCCCCATATCCCATTGGGATGCCGAACCGCTGGCTGCTTCCGAAAACAATGTCAGCTCCCCATGCTCCAGGAGGTTCCAGGATTGCAAGGGAAAGGAGATCGGCACCGACTGCAACCAGGAGCTGTCTTTGGTGAGCTTCGTCTACCAGGCTCCGGTAATCCGGGATTTCCCCATCGGAATTAGGGTACTGAACCAGCATGCCGAATACATCCTTGTCGTACCTGAAAGCGTCCGATGGACTAAAATCAAGGACAATGCCCAGCGGTTCTGCCCTTGTCAAGAGAACATCCCTGACCTGGGGCCAAATCTTTTCATCGATCAGAATCCGGTTAGCCCCGTTTTTTATCATCTGACGGTTACGGGCAGCAACCATCATGGAAACAGCCTCGGCTGCTGCAGTGGCTTCATCGAGCAGCGATGCGTTTGCAATTTCCATTCCCGTCAGCTCACAGACCATCGTCTGAAAGTTAAGCAATGCTTCAAGCCTCCCTTGCGAAATCTCTGCCTGATATGGAGTATAGGATGTGTACCAGACCGGATTTTCAAGAACATTTCTCAGGATGACGGCCGGGGTCACTGTATCGTAATAGCCCATCCCGATGTAAGTGTTGAATACTTTGTTTTTCGAAGCCAGGTTCAGAATTTTCCGGTAGTATTGCCTTTCGGTCAGTCCGGGGCCAAGATGAAGCGGTTTTTGAAGCCGAATATTATGCGGGACGGTTTGATCAATCAATTCATCCAGGGATGATACCCCGATTCTTTCAAGCATTCTTTGTGCGTCACGCTCCCGGGGGCCGATGTGACGGTTGCAAAACTTATCGGTCTGCATCTGAATTCAATTTTCGATTTTTTTTTGACTGTACAATATTACACCACCTGGAGTAGATAAAAAATGATTTTTTCTGTTAAACTTCAATCAAAAACGGATTGTCAGCTTTTTCCGTTCCAATGGTGGTTTCGGGACCATGACCGCACCAGACCACGGTTTGCGGAGGGAGGACCAGCAGTTTTTCGCGGATGTTTCTCAACAGACTTTCGGAATTGCCCCTTGGAAGATTACTACGTCCGATGCTCCCCCTGAAAAGAACATCCCCGGCGATCAGGAGGGAATCAACTGCTGAATGGAAAACAACATGTCCGGGTGAATGTCCGGGAACATGGATCACGTTAAGTACTGAATTTCCGAAAACAACCGGCTCGTTTTCCTTTAAATAGCTGTCTGGTTCGGAAACGTCTTTCATGTCAATTCCAAAAAGGCTGCTTTGAACCGGTCCGTTTTTGATCCAGAAACGCTCGTCCGGATGACAGACAAATGGAATCCGGAAGCTTTTCCTGATAAATTCCACTCCCATGATATGGTCAAAATGGCAGTGAGTATTAACCACGCTAACAGGTTTCAGATTATGATCCCTGATAAATTTCAATAGTGATTCTTCCTCATCCTGGTAAAAGAAACCGGCATCTACCACCAGGCATTCCCTGGTTTCGTCGTATAAGAGATAACTGTTCTCCTGCAACGGATTCACTTTGAATCGGGCTACTTTAATCATTTTTATAATCTTTACCTGACTGTTCCCTTTAGCAACGGAACAAAAACAAAAGAACCGTGGCTTTCATATGTAAAAGTGTCCTGACCTGTTCTGTTAACAACCATCATTTCCTGAGAGGTATCGGATCCGACGGGAACCACCATTCTGCCCCCAACCGAGAGCTGGTACTGAAGTGCTTCCGGAATTTGAGGTGCTCCTGCTGTGACGATGATCCTGTCGAAAGGACCATAGGTCGGCAATCCGTTGGTTCCGTCCCCGAAATGGAATGAAGGAAAATATCCGATCATGGAAAGAGTTTGTTGTGCCTTGGTAAAAAGCTCTTTCTGTCGTTCGATGGTATGGACCTTGGCCCCCATTTCGCATAAAATGGCAGCCTGATATCCCGATCCGGTACCTATTTCAAGAATTTTGCACATGGGTACTACACGGAGCAATTCGGTCTGGAAAGCAACAGTGAATGGCTGGGAAATAGTCTGACCGGCACCGATGGGAAATGCCTGGTCCCTGTATGCAAAATGAATGAAGGCACTCTCCATGAAAAAATGACGCGGAACCCTGCCGATCGCTTCCAACACCTTCTCATCCCTGATCCCTTTTATTCTCAGGGCTTCAACAAGTTTTGTCCTTAAACCTGCATGGCGCAAATCATCATCCCGGTTCATATCCGATGGTTTGGTGCAAATGTAAAGGAAATTCATTATGTAAGGTGATGTTTTCATTATGAACAATCCAGGTTCATAAGTTATCCATCCGTATGTGGCAATCTATGTTTTTTTCCATATTTTTGTTTTTATGCTGAAAATCGGAATCGTCGGGAATCTCAGTGCCATGGTTCACCTGATGCAACTCCTGAAAAACATCCGGGGAATTCAGGTAATCGGCAAGTCATCTGTCGGTGTAATAGATCAGTCAGATGTCAAAGCTGTCTCCATTCCGGAATACACCCGTCATGAATTGTTCGATATTGCCGACATCCTGATTATCGAGAATGCACAGATACTCCAGACTGATTTGATCAAAACTGCGGTAAAGAACAACAAACACCTTTATTTCATCGATCCGCCCGATCTGACACCTGAATACTGCCGGGAATTGCTGAAATTGTCAGAAGAAGCGAGGACAGCTGTCTATGTCAGAAGTACCCTGATGACGGAATCGCTGACCTTTTGGGTATCAAAAAACCTGATTGAACCGGTTTACCTGGGATTTTTTGAATCGGTGCCGGAACTGGTTGACAGAAAGGCTCTTTTGATCAAGTACCTTTTATATGCCCAGATGTTGTTTGGAAACACTCCCCGGAAAATTAGGGTAGGAGGCATTTATCAGACCGGATATCCATCCGGTTTTATCCACCTAAGATTTGACTATTCAAATTCTTCGATATTGAGCCTGGAATTCCTTCAGAATTCAAAAATCACCCGCACCGTGAAAGCAGCTATGCCCGGGCACTATCTTGAAGGTAATTGTATAACGGGAAAAGGCTTTATGAACCTGACCGATTTCCAAACCGGCTTGGCTGTGGAAGACAGCATCGCCCATTTTTTGAAAGGTGCCGGTACAGATAATTATATTCCGGAATCGAACCTTGGTTCTTATTATTCAGCCCTTCTTACTTTTAGTGAAGTTGCTAAAAAGATGGAACTTTACACACCCTGGCTATAAAATTTATATTTGGGAGAAACTGCAATATTCCTGCAATCAACCCGTTTTCAAGAAAAGCGGGTTTTTTTATTGGACCCGGCAATTGAAACCTGACTTCCCCATTGTGATGAATAAAAAACGACAGGTTGCGAAGTATCTTTTATTTGATTT
>CAYNBE010000092.1:0-13699 GCA_964395045.1 uncultured Prolixibacteraceae bacterium
TGGATTTTTATTAAGAATTCCAAGGATTTTTTCAATTCTCTCTGTCAGGGTATCCATTTGATCAGTTTCCACACCTTTTTTCAAAGGCTTTGAACCAGAGATACCCGCTCGCCTGAGTTTCATCATTTTTTGGGCAAAGCTTATTTCAGAACGGGGCTTTTTCATCCGTTAAAGATATCGTTAATGATTCCTGAACAAATTTCATTTAATTCAGGACGTGTGCCCTGCCGGGGAGAAACAACCACCGTATACCCTCGTTTTCCATAAAAAAGGTTCACTTCAGCTTCATGGACTCCATAATTGAACCTGAATTTTTTCCCATAATGAATATTGATGACTTCTTTCAGGTCGATTCCTGCTTCTTTCATTTTTATCTCTACTTTCTCCACCGCCTGATTCACCTCGTCAGGAACAAAGATGTTTTTCTCCTTTTTAGTCTTACCTGAAGGATTCAACCGGGCCCTGATGGCTGCCCACTGATCAGCGTCCGGACCTGCAGGAATATCATCCTGTACAATGGGGGGAATTTCTTTTTCCTTTTCTTTAAGTTCAAGTTTAAGCTCTCTGATACCGAAAAGGTCTGAAGTATTTATAAAATCTCCAAGCAATACAGGATCGGCATTGGGGGCAAAGTAAATATCCGGATCATAACTGACAAAACATGCCCGAGTGACATCGCTGGTTGAACCGTCGAGTATCTGTTCAAGATGATACTGCTGGGCAAATGAGATTGCAAAAACCTTGTAAAACAATGCGTACAAAGAAGCATCGTAACATTTTTCCTTTAATTGAAACATGACCTTTAAGCCATCTTCTCCAGGTGAAGCAAAAAGCATTTTCACACGCTGATCCGCAATCAGTTTTTGGCGCAAAGCTTTTACATCGCTGAATTTCGAATGAATATGATCAATATCAAGAATGAAATGGTTTATCCATCCGAAATTTTCAGTCCTTCTCACCGGTGGATTGAAAATTCCGCAGACCACATAGGGAAGCTGTCTTTTTTTCAGAGCATACTGTTTTGCATCAATGGTCCGCAACAACCTTAGCTGTCTGATGAGGGCAGCGATATCAGGTTTGGGATTCATGACCGCATGATAGAGGTATTCAGGGTGCACCCTTACCAACGGATCATCTTTCATTGTAACCGATTTTCCAGCCTGCAACATAATACTATACTTTAAGCATACTTTTTAAACTTCCGGGCCAGGTCCTGGGCGTATTGAGCCAGATGGTTATTCCGGCTTCGGGGTGTTCCCTTAAATGTGATTACTTCTTCAAGGTAGTCGTTTAGTGACTGAATCAAGATTCTCTTTCCAAGTCCCTCCAGCCAGTATGATCCATCTTCTCTAATACTGAAACAATCGTCGTGAATGGCGTTTTGCATCCCCAGAGCAATCACTACGTAATCGGCCCAAACCCTGAAAAGTTCAATTACATCGAACACTAAAACCGGTCTGTTATAATCGTCGCGGTGAAAAATCCCCACATACGGATCAATACCAGCCTTGATAAGTTCGCCTTCAATCTTACCGTATAGCACTCCATAAGCATAATTCAGCAGACAATTTGGAAGATCAGTAGCAGGGTGTTGTTGTCGTCCTGAAAAGCGGAAGTTCTCAGGTAAAAAATGGTTTAAGCATTCGAAATAAATCCGCGAAGCAGCCCCTTCCCATCCCCTCAGCGAAGGAGCGATATCCGGAACTACTTCACCTTCAAGTGATTTTATTTTCGACCGGTAATCTTCGAGCCTGGAGGTTGCTTTCCTGACGATATGTTCGTCGTCCGGTGTTTTGGTCTGTAATGTAAGAAGAACAGCCTGCTGATTTTCCAGTTTTGTGACAATGACATCTCTGATCCATGGAACGGCCTCTTTTGATAGGGTAAAATCGAGCTGCCCTCTTCGAATGGTAGACACCGAGCCATATTTATGGCTCCAAAGTCTGCCAATGGGTTTGCCTGAGTGATCTACAAAAAGAACATCGATCTCATGTTCAATGGCAAGAATTGCTGCATCACTGGTGATTTGGGCTCCTTTGCCAATTGTAATTGATTTGATGCCCTCAGGATGGATCCGCTGTTTCCCATCCTCATGGATCACTACAAATGTATCGGTATCCTTGGTCAATGTTGTACCGAATGTATTTAGAATCAAATCCATAGCAAATAGTTATTAACTAAATAAAACATCATTGAAACCTTGGAATCAGTTTACGCTATAAATCATATTCCATCCGTGAAGAAAACTATCCAACCTAAAAAAGCATGGGGTGCCTGGGAATTGACAAACTTGCGGCCGCTCTTGTAATGGCAGTATATAACCACCGGTACTGCAATTCACGCGCCATTTTTTCAAAAGCCGGTTCGACATTCACAAAGACTTTGTCCCATTCGCCTCCCTGAGCTTTGTGACAGGTAATTGCATATCCGAATTTTACGCGCAAGGCATTCAGACGGGTATCGGTCATGAGCCTTACCATGAAATGATCGGTACCAGGCTTGATTCCCAAGTGTCTCATTCTGATAGCAAAGTCTTTGGTAAATTCTTTTTCTTCCTCCAGTGTTAAATTAGGGTCTTTCCTAAACAAAAGATCATATACGATCTTTACGCATCTTCTTGCCCCGGTTTCCGTGTCTTCAACTTCTGCATCTGCCAAATACACATCTCCGATTTTTTCTCCGGTTTGACTCCACGAAATCAATTTAAGATGTTGTCCATTGTTGTAACCTGTCAGATAATTGTTCTGGACAACCATAAGCCATTCCCCTGCCTGCAAGGGGACATCCGGATTTTTAAAAATAATTTTCCGTATTTCAGAATTTAAATAATGAGTGCCCCCATTTGAAAAGCTGATAAAAATCTGCCTCTCGAAGCCGTTTTTCTCAATTTCTCCGGCGTATTGCCGCAATGCCAGCCATATATTGACCGGAGTAGCAATATCATCATAACCTGTTGTTTTTAATGATACAGGAGGTAAGGTACCATTCGTAAGTTTTTCTCGTAAAAGTGTTGCATTTGTTATGATACCACCAAAACCTTCCTGCCTTTTTACCTCAGTAAGGGTTAAATCAATTACTTTTCTGGCATAAGTGTTTTGAAGATACTCCGGATTCATTGCCGCTGAGAACAAACAATTCACAGGTGGCAATTGGGCTGTATCACCAACAAATACTGTTTTTCTTTTGGCTGAATACCTGAATATATGATCTAAAAATCGTCCGTCATCAAATAACAGTGTTTGATTTGTCTCTATTTTATCGGAAATCATCGAAGCTTCATCAATGAAGTAAATAGTTTCTGCTGCATCATGGTTCATTCTTAACCTGAATGCCAATATCTTTTTTTCATCCTGCACTTCAGTCCTTACGGCATCAACTTCATAAATCGTACTGTGTATGGTGGTAGCTGATCGGCCGGTAATATTTGCCAGCACCCTTGCGGCACGCCCTGTTGAAGCCATCAGTTTGTAAGGATGTTTTTCTGCATCCAGATAATCAAGAATTCCTTTCAACAGGGTTGTTTTTCCAGTTCCGGCATACCCATTCAGGATAAAAACATGATTCTCATCCCTTAAAAATATCTCCATTTTACTAATAGCCAACCATTGGCCATTGGTGAGTTTGTATGGTATGAAATCTTTTATCGACATTGATTTAAGAAATGATTCAGGTTAAAGACAGCTGTTTATCAAGTTTTCATAATATTCTTCATCGTATACCCAACTCTAACATTACATATTGTATTCTCTGAAACGGCAAAAGTTGAATTCGGTTATTTTGGAATTTCGATTCGTGATGGTATTCCTCCGACTTGTTGATGCAATACATTGTATCCCCATTTTTTGCAATCTTTTAATCAGTTCGTAACACAAGGTAAGTTCTCCCATCAGATGAACCGCATTTCTCCCATTCTTATCCTGAATTAACAAATGGCAAACTTTTTTTTCGAAAATCGCCGCAATCTCTTTTATCTTTTCCGAATCCCACATTGGGTCCACATCGGGGAAAGGCAAATCAACAATCTCACCGTACATTTCTGCTGCTTTTTTTTGTCCTTCAGACCATTGCACCGAAGGGTGATTTGTAAAATTGATAAGCATAACAACAGGTATTTATATTCATACGTATTGATCAATAAACTTTTTGGATGAGCCAAGCCTTATCAATAATTATTATATTGAAAACAACAATAATACTGATGTCACAAGGGTTTATGACTTAGTTGATCACAAATTTAATTTAAATTCTCAAAATTGTAATGTCATTAATATCCCAGAGTGCGTATTACTGGGAAAAACATACTGCATGAAGTCCTTATTTGCCCTATAACATGTTTGAAAACTGGTTGTCCGAAGAAATTTATTTCTGTTACTTTATTCATATACACGTTTTTGAGAAAGACGAAATGAGTTCAGATCAAAAAGGAATATAATGAAAGATTTCAGCATTGGTCTTACTTTTTTTCCAGTTTTGCTCCCTGAATATGTTTTACATGGAACAGGAAACCCGAAAAACGGCACAAGGAACTCCGGGCAGTACGAAGACGATACCATCATCACAACATTGGTAACAGGCGGTCTGGCCTACGGATGGAACAACATCCCCGACACATGGATAGCAGCCTGTCCCGGTGCGATTATATTAAAGAACTTGCCGAACGGATAGCGAATTGTGTAAATTTGCCATCTATAAGGAGGAAATACGATGATAACCATTGACAACTATCTGGACAGCCACTATATCGGCCGGAGCAACTGGCTCAGGGCCTCCGTGCTGGGTGCAAACGACGGCATTATCTCCATTTCAAGTCTGGCCATCGGCGTGGCAGCCGCCAGTTCTACAAGGGAACCAATTCTCCTGGCCACCGTGGCCGGATTGGTAGCCGGCGCCATTTCCATGGCCGCAGGGGAATATGTTTCCGTCAGCTCACAGACCGACATCGAAAAGGCCGATATCGAAAGAGAAGCCAAAGAACTGAGGGAAATGCCCGAAGTAGAGATGCAGATACTGGCCCAGATTTATGAGAAAAGAGGCCTGAAAAAAGAGACCGCAGCGCAGGTGGCCAAAGAACTCACAGAATCGGATGCGCTGGGAACACATATCAGGGATGAGCTGGGAATCAATGAAATCAGTCAGGCCAATCCGATTCAGGCCGCACTGGCTTCGGGTGCCTCCTTTACGGTAGGGGGAATCCTGCCTCTGCTGGTGGCCTTGTTCGCCCCGGTCAGGCCGATGGAGTTCCTGCTGTATGGCTTTACCATCTTCTTCCTGATATTGCTGGGTACCGTTTCGGCAAAAACGGGAGGTTCAAGCATTGCAAAAGCCGTATTCAGAATCACCATCTGGGGTACCATCGCTATGGGACTGTCGGCATTTGTCGGTTACCTGTTCGGAATCAACGTATAAATCAATTCAGACAATATCCAGCACCGAAAACCACCATTTGGCGTTTTACTCGTCCCAAACGTCCCGGACTTCACGGTCGTCGAAAAAACGGATGGATATCTTTACCTTACTCATAATTTAAAAGTCAGCCAATTCGTAGTTGGTACTTCGCCCGCCCGGTTTTTCCTGCCGTAAAATGCCCTTTCCCATCAAATCCTTTTTATCGCGCAAAGCGGTATCGGGCGAGCATTTGACCATTTTTGCGCATTTGGAGGATTATATGCGGTGAATATAACCATTATTCTCCGCATATTTAATGAGATTACATCAGTTATTCGACGCAAAATATGCTCATGCTTTCTTTGAAGCGATATAATTCTCAGGTGTCATTACCCCAATATTGCTTTCTTTGTAGTCTTTCACATTTCGTGTCAGAATCACATGGATATCTCTTTGCTGAACAGCTGCGAAATTGTGTAACGCATCTTCAAAGTCGTTAAAATCAGATGTCAGCGCATAGTGTACAACCTGCCTGTCCATGGGAATTACGTCGATGATCGTCAGCAATTGAGTCAGTTTCTCCACCACTTTTTCATGTTTTGCCGTTTGCCGGAGCAAATAGTAGAGATTGCTGCAAATCACCGGCGTAATAAATCCTTCCATCTTTTTCTTTTCACACCAGGATAGTATCGTTCCAGCAAATTCTGAAAAGGGTTGCCGGTCAAAGAAAAAATCTAAAATGACATCGGTGTCGATTAATATCCTGTCCATCCTATATCAGATATTTTTCAGTTAACCTATCCGTCAATTGCCTTTTATAATCAATATCAGCCGGTGCTTTAAAGGAGCCTTTTAATGATTTTGCAAGAGGAGCAATCTCTATTTCTGAGTCTGATTTTTCGGTAACAACAACTTTCAGATAATTTTCAATCATGTCGGAAAGGCTGCGACCCCTGCTTTTGGCATATTCTTTTGCTTTCTGAATAATTTCGGGCTCAATGGTCAATGTTAATTTGGTAGTCACGATACGTATATTTTTTTATTTATCTACACGTGCAAAGTTATTACTTTTCAACGACACGTGCAAATAAATTTTTATAAACACGTGTATCTTAATTGTGAAATATTTACATCCATCTTCGTACTGCCTTTGTGTAATTCAGGTATTCCGCCCTAAAAGTACCATTCAAAATCTTCTCCTCCATTAAAACATAGATATGTTTCACCAGTTCAAAAAAAGTTGCCGGCACCAGCAGGGCAATTATATTGGTTGAAAAGACCGAAATGCCAACAATCAGCAAAGCCATTCCCAGGTACATTGGATTACGGCTTTTTGAAAACACCCCTTCAGTAATCAGGTGGCTTGATCTGTCTAATACCAAAGTGGTTTTGTGCATTTTGAACAATTTCCTTGTCTGCCTCATTAAAATCAGCCCCCAAAGTGCAATTAACAAACCGGTTAAATTAAACGGAAAGATCAAAATGTTGAACAGGGGAAGAAATAAGTACAGCAAAATGATGGAAGTAATGGAGTAAAAGACCAGTGCAGGCGGACTGTATAAGAATTTTTTCATCTCACTTAATTTCCTATCTTTTTTATCCAGTCAGTTATTGCACTTGCAAGGTCATCAGCGACATTGCCAAACTGATGATCGGTTTCAAATCCTTTGATGGAAATATTTACGGCTTTCAATTGCTGCAGCCTGCGGTAGAGCGGAAGTGTGTTTATTTCCAGGAAGCTTGTTTTGTCAAGCCAGCCCACGACAAACAGCACTTTTTTGTTTTTAAGCTTTTCGGCATTTTTCACCAGGTCGTACCGGTCGATATTCTGCAGATAAAGTTCCATCTGGGTTTTCAGATCACCCCTGAAAGGGCCTTCCGGACCGAATGATTTGGCTACGTATCCCTGATAAGCCTTCCGAAATACTGAGTCGGCGGCTACTTTTTTCAGGGATACCGAATGATCGTCGTTGCCAATCGAAATGATATTTCTGATTTTGTCGTTATACATTCCGCTTTCAAGGGCAATGGTGCCTCCGAAGCTGTAACCGCAGACTACTATTTTCGACGTGTCAATTTTGAATTGTAACTGATTTCCGGGGTCGGCCAGGAAGTTAAACGCTGCACTTGCGTTTTCAATACAGTTGTCGAAACTGAAGTTGCCTTCGCTCAGGTAGGATCCCTGGTAGTTGAAAACAAGAATATTGAATCCGGCGGAATTCAGCTTTTCAGCCAGTCCCAGCGGACTGGTCTGGTTACCGGGGAAACCGTGCAGGAGAATGACCGTGGGAACCTTGTCCGCTATGCTTGCCGGATAAAATTTTGCATCGAGTTTGACCCCGTTGCTTCTTAAATCAATGCTCACGGGGTTTACCTGCGATGCCAGTTGCAGGAAGCTGCCGGTGAGGATTAAAAGCAGAATAATTTTCAGTGTTTTCATTTTCAGGTTTTTTTAAAATGTTTTGATTTAATGATATGCTCATATTTTCAGTGATTTAGAAAACAAAAACCACGCATACCCCATCGCAAAAACGAAATAAAGTCCCGCGGTAGGCCAACCCATTTTTAATGCCCCGGAAAGCGAACCCAAAACAGTGATTAGTACGCCGATCACATTGCATATCAGCATGGCCGGAATAACTGTCTTTTGTGCCAGGGAAAGTTCCATATTCCTGGCAAACCATGGCACGAGTCCAAGGGCAACCGACCCCAATCCGGAGTATTGTGCAAGTATCGAAATTACAGCATTCGGTTCTGCTCCATATAAACTCATCACCTGTCCCGGGAACAGCAATGACATAGCACCAAATGAACACGACACGATGGCATTTACGATTAAAAAAGTCTTTAGCTTCATTGGGCATCAGAATTTCTTGTTATACAGCACCCTGAAGGCTCTCATCCATGCTGCCGGAACGCAGGACTGGTGCGTCTCATCAGGGAAGACAACAGTTTCAACTTTTAGCCCCGGATAATTCCTTGACTTCAGTTGGGCAGCCATTTTATGTATATTTGCTATCAATACCGAATCTTCGGCTCCGCCTGCTGTCATGAAAAGCGTGGCATTCAAATCTTTGTGCGCGCTGGCATATTCCTCTTCAAATGTATAAAGCACACCCTTGTCGTATTTTATGGAAGGACTGCCGGCAAAGTACAGGCTGAACAAATCAGGCCGCTTGAATAACACATACAGAGAGAACAAACCGCCGTAGGAGTAACCCCCCAGTCCGCGGCCTTGTGGCGAAACCCGGTAATTGGATTCTATAAACGGGAAAACCTCTTTTTCAATACATTCGAGGAATTTTGCAGCGCCTCCGGTCTTTACTTCTATCTGCCGTCCGGCAAATTTAGAAAAGATACCTGACCAGTAGGTATCCGACGCCGGAAGATTGGTCGGGGTCAGGTCCCGTGTCCTCCAGGCTCCCCAATCGCCCATATCCCTGATCTTATAGCCAATCCCCACTACGAAAATTTAACGTTCGGCAATTAAACGAATTTCAAAACTATTTGCCATATCAGCTATCATTGGAAATGCCAAGTTGGCATCGGTACCATAGTAGCATGGATAATTCTTCTGTGTATTGATTTGATATGTTGCTGGAATTTTAATGTATAGGACCATTTCCCGTTCCAGTATTTTTGAATAGAAAGTGCGGGTTTCGGTGAACCTGACGGTAACCGCAGGGAAGATATTTGCATCAGTTTGCCCAGGTTGATTTTGTGAAAAAACCGGCAGAATTGACGCCATGCATAATGACAGGAATAAAACCAGCCCAATGTTTCCCCTTCTGGCTAAAATGTTTTTCATATTGCAGGATTAAATGGTTTTCTGTTTATTAAACAGAATGATTAAACAGCACACTACTGCGATGATTTCCATCACCTTAAACAGGGTAGACAAAGAGATTAGTTCGGGTATCCCTAATTTGATCAGCGAAAGGGTCATTCCAATCAATGGTACGATAACCGCAAGGTAGAGCGGATACTTCTTCCGGTTGAAAAGAAGAGCGCCAATGATCATGTAAATAATTCCAAATGCAAGCATCGGATTGCTTTCAGGGTTGCGGGGAGCCTGAAAATAGGCAACAAAGTGCAGAGCGCCGGAAACCAAAAGCAGTATCCCGGCCAAATGACGGATTGTTTTCATATTTATTCAGATTTAAAAGTCTACGTTAATTCATAGCAGGTTAACAACATCTGCTCAAACCCGTGATGATTTTCACCTCTTTGAGTATTCAATCAATAAAGTTATGAAGAAAAATTGCGGGAAATGAAAAATATGATTTTTTTCTCGTTCCTGTAATGGATCGGTGTGGACAGGTGCGGTGATATCGCAGACCTCCCGGATCAGGTGGCGAAAAGCCGGGGGAACAAACCGGGTGATATGTTGTTTATCAGAAATGACACGAATTTAATCAGGATATCGAAGGATTACTGATTAAAATTGTTTACCAGAAAAGGTTCCCCAATGAAACCCAGAACTGAAATATTAATTGGATCATTCGCAAATAATAGTTAATTTTAAAAAGTTCATCAACGAATAAGTTCAACATGGAAAACAACCCGGACAACAAAAGCAAATGCCCTGTTACAGGAGCAATCAGCAAGCACAGTGCCGCTACAGGCGGTACAAAAAACAGCGACTGGTGGCCCAATCGGTTAAAACTGAACATTCTGCGGCAACATTCCGATAAATCCAATCCTATGGACAAAGGTTTTAATTATGCCGAAGAATTCAAAACGCTTGATTTAAAAGCCCTTAAAAATGACCTTCACAAATTAATGACCGACTCGCAGGAATGGTGGCCAGCCGATTTCGGCCATTATGGTCCTTTGTTCATCCGCATGGCCTGGCACAGCGCAGGGACCTATCGTATAGGAGACGGACGGGGAGGTGCAGGTGGTGGACAACAGCGCTTTGCCCCGCTCAACAGCTGGCCCGACAATGTCAACCTCGACAAGGCGCGCCGGCAGCTCTGTCCCATCAAACAGAAGTACGGAAGAAAAATATCCTGGGCCGACCTGATGATCCTCACGGGTAATGTGGCGCTGGAATCGATGGGGTTCAGGACCTTCGGATTTGCGGGCGGACGCGAGGATGTGTGGGAACCGCAGGAAGATGTTTACTGGGGAAGCGAAACCAAATGGCTCGAAAATGACGAGCGCAACCTTGATGTCAGCGAAGTGGACAATCCGCTGGCGGCTATCCAAATGGGGCTTATCTATGTAAATCCAGAGGGACCCAACGGAGTACCCGACCCGCTGGCAGCAGCCAAAGACATCCGTGACACCTTTGCCCGTATGGCCATGGATGATGAGGAAACAGTGGCCCTGATAGCCGGCGGCCATACTTTCGGGAAAACGCACGGGGCCGGTGATGTATCGCATGTAGGCCCTGAACCTGAAGCCGCCCCGATTGAAGAACAGGGACTGGGATGGAAAAGCACATTCGGGAAAGGAAATGCCGGTGACACGATTTCCAGCGGACTGGAGGTGATCTGGACTCAAACGCCCGTCAAATGGAGCTACTATTTTTTCGACAATCTTTTCAAATACGAATGGGAACTGACCAAAAGTCCGGCAGGGGCTTACCAGTGGGTTGCAAAAAATGCCGGCGAGGTGATGCCCGATGCACACAATCCGTCGAAAAAACACGCGCCAACGATGCTCACCACCGACCTTTCATTGCGTTTCGACCCTGCGTACGAGAAAATATCAAGGCGCTTTTATGAACATCCCCTTGAATTTGCCGATGCATTTGCCCGTGCATGGTTTAAACTTACCCACAGGGATATGGGGCCGGTCACCCGTTATCTGGGCCCCGAAGTGCCGAAAGAAGAACTGATCTGGCAAGACCCCATCCCTGCTGTCAACCATCCCCTGATCGACGCGGACGATGTGGCCGCATTGAAAGCCGCAATATTAAACACGGGACTCTCAGTCTCTCAACTGGTATCAACCGCATGGGCTTCGGCTTCAACATTCCGCGGTTCCGACAAACGTGGCGGTGCCAACGGTGCCCGCATCCGCCTTGCACCGCAAAAAGGGTGGGAAGTGAACAATCCGGCCCGGCTTTCTGTAGTCCTGGAAAAACTGGAAGCCATCCAAAAGGAATTCAACACCCTTGCAACAGGGGGGAAAAAAGTTTCCCTTGCCGATCTCATTGTGTTGGCAGGTTGCACTGCCATTGAAAAAGCCGCCAGTGATGGCGGCATTCGGGTGACTGTTCCGTTCCTGCCCGGGCGAATGGATGCCTCACAGGAACAAACCGACGTTAAATCCTTTAACTATCTGGAACCTGTTGCCGATGGATTCCGCAATTATCTGAAAACCAAATACAAAGTTCCGACGGAAGAGTTATTGGTGGATAAAGCCCAGTTGCTGACCCTGACGGCCCCCGAAATGACGGTGCTTGTCGGCGGAATGCGCGTTCTGGATACCAACTTCGACCATTCCAAACACGGGGTTTTCACCCAAAAACCGGAAGTGCTGACCAACGATTTCTTTGTGAACCTCCTCGACATGGGTACTGTCTGGATGCCTGCTTCGGAAGACAATGAAATTTTTAACGGCCATGACCGGAAAACCAGAGAATTAAAATGGACTGCAACACGGACCGACCTTATTTTCGGTTCCAATTCAGAGCTGAGAGCCCTGGCTGAGGTTTACGGTAGTGCCGATGCAAGTGAAAAATTTGTGAACGATTTTGTGGCGGCCTGGAACAAGGTCATGAACCTCGACCGTTTCGACATCACAAAATAGTATATAACCCAAGCATTATGATATTTTTACAGGCATAAAACCATTCAGCCTTTCGTAGAGCGGGAGTCAATGAATCCGGATCGTTCCGGACATTTACTCCCTGCTTTGGAATCCTGTACCCCAGCCAACCTGACCGGACCATTCAGGAGAAATAGACCAAACTACCTACAAATGCACTGACCGAATGTTGTTTGGTGTTTAAATTAATCCCGGAATCTGGTTGCACTGCCAACATATCTTTCATTTTTCCGATCTTTATTACAAAATCATAACGTAACCATGAACCACTCAAGACGCCGGTTTATCAGAAACATCTCCGCTGCTGCAATTGTGTCAGGCACGGCAGGGCTTCCCCTCATCACCACCGGGAAACCGCTCAGGGCTAAAGGGAAACTGGGCATTGCCCTGATCGGGCTGGGTTACTATTCAACCGACCTTCTGGCACCCGGCCTTCAGAAAACCGAAAATTGCTACCTGGCCGGTATTGTTACGGGAACCCCGGATAAAGAAAAAGTCTGGTCTGACAAGTTTAGAATTCCCCGGAAAAACATATACAACTACACAAACTTTGATGAAATTGCCGGAAATCGTGATATTGATGTGGTATATGTGGTCCTTCCGAACAACATGCACCATGAATTTACCATCCGGGCAGCCAGGGCCGGTAAACATGTGATCTGTGAAAAGCCGATGGCCATGAATGCGGACGAATGCCGTGAAATGATCCGTGCGTGCAACAAAGCAGGGGTAACCCTGTCGATCGGATACCGACTTCGTTATGAACCCTATACCCGGGAGATAGAGAAATATGCTGCAGGTCAGACATTCGGGAATATCCACTTCGTCAATACGGCTGCCGGGTTTTACATGCGCCGCCCCACCGATCACTGGAAGGTGAAAGCTGCTTTTGGCGGTGGCGCTATGATGGATATGGGCCCATACCCCCTTCAGGCCGCACGGTATGCAACCGGCCTGGAACCTGTGTCGGTCACGGCGCAGCAATTCAATTCACAAGGTATTGATGAAGTGGACGAAACAACCACATTCCAGCTCGAATTTCCGGGCGGGATTATTGCCAACTGCATGACTACCTTCGGGGGAAATGTAAATTTCCTGAAAATCAGTGCCGAAAAAGGAGAATACGGACTGGAGCCATTCAGCGGCTACAGCGGCTTGCATGGGTTCCTTCCACGTGGTGAAAAGTTCGATTTCAACGAGCCCCACCAGCAGGCGCGTCAGATGGATGAAATGTGCCGTGCGATAATGGATGGGCGTCCGTCAAAAACTCCCGGCGAAGAAGGCCTCCGCGATATGGTCATCACCGATGCCATCAAAAAATCGATCAGGGAAGGTGGCAGGAAAATTACTTTACAGAAAGACTAAAAGATTTCACACAAAAAAATTTCAGACTTTGTTTTCCTGCTATTCCGGGAAGGCCTCCGCTTTAAAAATGATTTTTCCCATACAGTTCAGGATGATTTTCTTATTATCGAAAACAACACGAATCTCCAGAAGTAAAAACCAACAGATGAGAAAGATATTAATGTTTAAC
>CAYNBE010000093.1:0-13517 GCA_964395045.1 uncultured Prolixibacteraceae bacterium
TGAGCATGTTTAGCGAAACACCAACCGGAATGATTAACTCTTACATGCGAATTACATGTGTTTCCACTAATTATACCAAATGAACTTGAAAATTTTAAACACATGAAATGATGTGCAGAAACGCAGGAATGTGCGCCTACACTGATTCTCCTTTGAAATACATATTAAATAACTTCAATCTCTTTTCCAGATCCGTAAACTGATCACGTTTGACATGTGACACACAGGCCCGGATTCCTTCCCTTTCACTTCCTGTGTTTTTAAGGCCGATCGCACTGATCCCAAAGCAAAGAAGGTTTTTTACAAGATCAGCCCCCGACATTCCGGGATACCCTAACGTAAAATAAAATCCATCGGCAATTGGTTGATCCAGGTCCTTTTCATAAACAATGTAAAATCCATTTTCAAGAAACAACCGCTTCATGATTTTGGCTTTTTCGGCATACTCCCTGACATCGTCAATGAAATTAAACTCACCATCGCTGGCAGCTTTGAACATGGCAGCCAATGCGTACTGTGAAGAGTGTCCCACTCCGGAGGTCAGTGAATAGAGTATCCTTTGGATGATGGTATTGCCAAACGTGGAACAGTGAAACCTTTCCTGCAGATCGGGGTATTCCCTGTCGAAAAGCCTGTCAGAGACAGCCATCACTGCGCAACGCTGCCCGGCATAGGAAAATATTTTGGAACTTGAAATGAACTGTATGAAAAGATCGGTATACCTGGCCACCGTATCCTGAAAGGGAGGCTGCCCGGGTATGTGGATGTCCTTGCGAAAATCCATCCCAAAGTATGCAAGATCTTCCATCACAATTACATCGTATTCCCAACCCAGCTCTCCGATGATCTTCAGTTCTTCTTCTGTCAGGCATATCCAGGTCGGATTGTTCGGGTTGGAATAGATAACCGAATGGATTGTCCCTTTTTGCAGATAACTTTCAAGTTTTGCCTTCAGTTTCTTCCCCCTGAAATGGAATACATCGAATGATTCAAATTTCATTCCCAGAACGGCCATTTGCTGCTTTTGCACAGGGAAGCCCGGATCGATGAACAATGCGGTGTTTCGTAATGCATCCACATGACCGGCAGCAAGGAAAGCAGAATAAGTAGCCTGCATGGAACCAACCGTCGGAATACAATGCTCTGGTTTAATATCGATATCCATGAAATTCTTGATAAACCTGGATGCCTCAGATTTTAAGATAGCCACTCCGTCCACCATTGGATACACCGAAGCCACGCCCCTTTCCAATGCAGCTATTTCAGCTTTGACGCCGATCTGCGATGGGTCGAGACCAGGCACACCCATTTCCATCCGGATGAATCGTTTGCCGGTTTCAGATTCAAGCCGGTTTGCAACAGCAACAATCTCCCGGATGGTAGCCTTGCCGGTATCGGGAATCCGGAATTCCCGAATGATATTCTCAACGGTTTCAACCGGAATAAAGGGCATTTCCATATTTTTTTAAAGTTATGAAAGGTTTGCCTGTTTACCTAAAGGAAGCGGCTGGCTTTAAACGGACAGGTGTCAAATGATCAGCCGGAAGGTTTAAAAAAGATAATTTTTTAAGACAGCATTGAAAATGGATTTCAAAACAAAAGCAAAACCTCTGAAAAAAAATCTTCTGATTTTTGTCATCTGTCAGAAAATGAAATCCTTCTCCAGTTGGCGGATCCACTTTTCCACCCTGCTCCGTGTCAATTCCGGCTCAAAATCCTCATCCAGGGGCAATCCCATGAACCTGTCACCAGCCAAGGCTTTCGAGTCATCAAATTCATATCCGTCCACAGGGACCTGGCCTACAATTCTCGCTTCGGTCTTGGCCAGTTCATCGGCAAGCAATCCTATAAAATCAACGAAATTTGCCGAATAAGTGATGTGATCACCAAGGCCGTAAATCGCCACAGTTTTCCCTCTCAGGTCAGCTTTGCTGATCTCCGGAAGGAATCTTCCCCAGTCGGTTGCTGCCGGTTTTCCGTCCCAGGTTTCTTTTCCGATTGTCGATATTCCGAAAATAATCTGGTCGAACTGACCAAAATCAGAGGAAGAAGCATTTTTCACTGGAATAAGTTCCACCTTGTCATGCCCAACCAGTTCCCGTATCAGGTTTGCCACCCGATTAACGGCGCCTCCTTCAGGTCCGAAAAATATTGCGGTTCTGCCCATGATTTTTTTATTTTAAATTGCTTTTTTATTTCTGAAACAGACGCTCCGCCGTGCGTCTCTGCACTCATCCGTCCAACCATTACCGATTGCTGAATACCAAATACTTTTTCCTGATTTGTGCCACGGATTACTGATTATGGATCGCCAGTTCCCCTCTGACATATTCTCCCAGAATAGAAAGACTTGAAACACTTTTCAGAACCTGGTGAATGGCTTTCTCATAGTTTTCGACCGATTCCCATTCTATATCCACATGAAATGTATATTCATTTGGTTTGCCTATAATAGGTACCGATTGTATCTTGCTCAGGTTGATCCGGTTCTCGGCAAAAGTGTTCAGCACCTTTGCCAGCGAACCATAAAAGTGTCCAACTTCAAAACAGAGAGAGGCTTTGTTGGTCCCTTCCGTGGGATTGCCGTGTTTTGAAAGGATGAGAAACCGGGTATAGTTTTTCCTGTTTGTCTCAATTCCGGCATCTAAAATCTGTAAACCATACATTTTTGCCGACCGTAAGTTTCCAATGGCAGCGCCACCCCGGGGTTTTTCAATTGAGATGAACCGGGCCGATGCTGCAGTATCCATCAACTCATGTAATTCAACATCCGGAAAATTCTTTTCAAGATATTCTGCACACTGTTTCAAAGCAACTGCATGGGAATAAATGTCGGTAATGTCAGACCGGGTAACTCCTTCATTGGCCATCAGGAACATTTCGATGTGAATGAATACCTCACCGATGATTTTCAGATGGTAGTCCCTGATCAACTGATAATTGTTGAGAATACTTCCGGCAATGGAATTTTCGATGGCCATCACGGCAATCTCCACCTGATCGCTGTCAATCAGCTCACATACCTTTGTAAACGACTTACATTCAACAACTTCAATGTCTTCGTTAAAATACCGCTGGGCGGCGTCTTCGTGGAAAGACCCGGCGATTCCCTGAATGGCTATTCTTTTCATATCAATTCTCAATTCAGGGCAAATATACACCTTTTCAGACTTTTTCGGGAACAGGAGAATCCTTTCTCCTGCTTTTTCAACGTTGTAATGCTCCAAATGGGCGATAAAAGGCTGGCGTATGATGTCCTCTTTTACGATAAACCATCATTTTGATATGATAAGTATTTTCCCAATTTCCTGCCGGTTTCCTACAACCAGTCTCAAAAAATAGAACCCATCCGGATTTTGGCTGAGATCAAATTCTTCCGCAGTTCCCCGGATCAACCGTGTTGTGACCAACCTGCCCGTTATATCCATGACATCCAATCTGCCACCGGCAGCACCTTGCTGAGAGAAACGGACTATAAACCTTCCCTGACACGGATTGGGAAAAATTTGCATGAACGGATGTTCTGCCGCCTTGGGTGAGAAATTGGCCTGATCGTTGCTTTCTTTCATATACACCACCGAAGTAAAGGGTTGCAATTTTAATCACCGGGTCATCTGATTTCTGGATTCCAGGGAAATCAAAGTTTCCGGTCAATCACAGAACCACCTTCTCACCTGAAAAGTGAAGCTCCAGTTCATAGCAACCATTAATCAGTCTGTATGGTGATTTTATCCCTGCCATGATTTGTTCATTGAGATATTGTGATGGTATAACGATTGTCCGCTTCACCCTTTTGGAATGATCTCCAGGAGTCAAAATCAGTTTTGATATTTTCCCGTTTGAAACAACCACTTCAGCCACCAGGTTTCCGTAACAGGCAAGTTTGAATGAAAAACCGGTCCAGTTTTCAGGAACGGCAGGTGCAATCCGTATCAGTTCATCTTTACTCTGCACCAGCATCTGGTTCATTGCATAGACATAATTTCCGGATGCTGTTGAGAACCAGGGGTGCATCCTGACTTCCGGTTCATTAATTTCGAACAAATCGGAAAAACATCCTGCCCCGTTTGCTGCTTCTTTCAGCAATTTCGCCGGCTCATTCCTGTCGCCCAGAAGATCAAGAGCCGAAGCCAGCCATCCCGCATACCATGCACACATCGATTTTCCAACCGGGTACATGTTCCCCGATGCCTTGCCCTCATTCACAAAATCATAAACAGCATTGCGCTGAGGCTGGTTTTCTGCATCAAAGACCGGGTATGGGAACAATCCTCCCAGCGATGCCACACTTCGCTCCCTGCAACCTGCATAGGGCACATACATCCTGTTTTCCTGAGGCAGACCTGCTGTTAGTTTCTCTGCCGCATTTTTCCATGCTTTTGCTTCTTCCGAATCTGTGTTCAGGATTTCAGAAGCCCGTGCTGCACTTTCAAAGGTATAAATCACCCCGCAGGCTGTCATAAACGGATTGAGAACAGCCGGACCCAACCGTTCCAGGTCAGTGCACTTCCCCACAAACATGCTCCCGTCGGCTGCCTCATAGATCATGTGGGTAAAGTAAAAACGGGCACATTCCCGGATAACCGGATAACCTGTGCTTTTCAGGTAGGCCTCATCACCCGAATACAAATACTGGAACCACGATGAAAGTGCAATATTTGACAAATGAAACACATGGTCCTCCCAGAAACCGGGACCAGTTGAGTTTGATCCGTCTTCAATGGAAATCCAGGGATACCTGGCCCCGTATTTCCCTGGTTTTCCGTAATGGGCCACCCTTTTCAGGGCAACCGGAAGTGTCGCAAACCGGTAATCGGGGCAACGCTTTGAGATGTTGAGGTGATTGCTGCTGGCCAGCGCCTGGAAACAGAACATTTCATCCCATCCGAAATATCGTCCCGACCAGTGGGTGGTGAAAATACCCACCGGGAAAGACCATTTTGTAGCATTCGACCGAAGATGATATTGTGCCGTGTTATAAACAGATTCCATCCGGTGGTCGGGCAGGTGTACATACGATTCATCATAATAAGCGGCCCATGCTGCCTGATGGGAAGCCGATAACGCCTTTGTTCCCATTCCCAGAACTTCTTTCTGCATCTCAATTCCCCGATCCCTGAATTGATCCCCATCTATGGAGTCTTCAAATGAAAAGAAATAGGATATTTCCAGTGTATCTCCCCGTTCAAGCTTGAAGACGGAAATAAGGGAGGCGTCCTGTCCCTTCAAGGAAATTTTGGTTTTTTTGTCGGAGAAAAGCGAGATCATCCCCCTGCTGGCCGGATGACCATCCAGATCGTAATCAAACCTGACACCATACCCTGTATCATCCCGGTCGCACCGGCTTGTAACCCTCCATGGTGGTTTATTATCCCGGCTGTTCTGCACAAACCGGTATTTAAAAGAATAGTTGACCTTCTGTTTTTCCCCGTTGCTTGTGTAGAATCTCTTTTTGACAACAACCAAATTTTTCAGGAGATGGGTATAAAGTTCCGATTCGACCGTGATGCCTTCCCTGTAATTGTTGACACAGGTAATTTTGGCTTCTTTGGTATCCAGGGTTTGGGTCCAACTGTCAGGCCGGTCAAGAATCTTCCCGTTCACTAAAATTTCCTGTACGAAATAACCGAAAGGAACCAGTGCATCCATAGGGGGACCATAGCGCCGGCCTGCCTGGAAAATACAGGGGGTCATCCCAACATACTCTTTCTGGAACTGGCACCCCTGGAAATCGACCAACATGTTCAGGGTTCCGTTGCTGATAAGTGGCGGCACATAACCGGGCGGAACCGAATCACCTGTCCCGCTTACACTGTTGATAAACAAAGCGTCGCTGTTCTGTGATGAACTCCCGAAACCTGCCAGCATCAGGAATACGAACACAAAAGCAAAATATCCGGTATCTTTCATAATAACCGCTTAATCATTCAGTATTGTACTACAAATGCATACAGGGATTCCTAGCAGGGAATCCCTTCAAAAAGTCGTTGCTGCCCGGAAATGACGCTTAAGCTCCCCGGTCCGTTCCTTTCAGTCTTTTCCAGCTTTTATATTCAGAGCCGACCGTTCGGCCAGCATCATGACACTATCCCACACCGGCAGAAATCTGAACCTGGCATTCTGTCCGTCGTTATTCCAGTTTGATTGATCAATCTCATACACTTTTCCGGAAATCATTTCCACATATACCGGATCTTTAAAATTAACTTCCTGAATGGTCAGGTCGACAAGGTCCCATTTCATTTCATCGTCCGGGATGCGGTCTTTGAACCACACCAATGCCAGGGACATATCATCCTTTTTAAAACCAGCCACCGTCATCTTCCTGTAAGCATTCGAGGAGTACTGTAATTCACCAACCGGTTTAACAGAATCATCAAAAACATTTGCCATGTGCCTGACACCGTAATAAGAGGGCCTTCTGTAAATCACCTGGTGCAGAACATTGGAACGCAACAGGCCAAACGATTGCAACATATTCCAGTATTGCAGGTCAATGATGGTAAAGACATTTGAAGGGATGCCACGCACCCCGTCGCCAGCCATCCGGCGCATAAACCATTTGGCCTGGCTGATTTCAGTCCAGGGATAATTAGAAAGGGCATGCGTCCATTCGAGGATGGAAGGACACCCGTTTTCACCCTGAAACAACTGAATCCTGGGATTATAGCTGTTTTTAATGGCTTCCAGCTTTTCGACCGCAGCGTAACTGTCATCCGGATTTGGAGTGTATGGATGATATGTCAGGATATCAACCTTGTCAAGCTTATTGTTGGCTTTTAAAATTTTAAACACTTCTTCCGTGAACTGCAGGGGAATACCGGCCAGAGAAAATCCCATTACCTTCGAATTGGGCTGCACCTTTTTAATAACATCAGCCGTTCTCATCAGCAAGGCTGCATACTCTTCGTACCCGCCATTTCCAAGGTTCGGTTCATTCCACACTTCCCATTCCCTGACCACATCTTTGTACCTTGTCACAACTGCCTCCACATACTTACACCATGCAACCATCGATTTTTCGTCTGTGAAGATTTTTGCCCCCAGTTTGATATCGGAACCGTAGATCGGGTTTCCGTAACACAAACATATCCAGGGTTGAACCCCCATCTCGCTCAAACCATAAACACAACTGTCGAGCCACAGGAAATTGTATTTTCCAATTTCCTTCTCGCATTTTGCCCATCCACTCTGCAATCTGCCCCTTTTCACACCAAGTTCCCCCACATAATTCTTGTAGAGACTGAATTTGGCATAATCCCTGTCAAGGGTTTCACACCCCACCGACCAGGAAGATCCGGAAATTTCTTTTGAACTTTTCGTAACCAGCCAGCCGGTTTGCTTTAATCCGGGGCCGGTATAAAGAAATTTCTCCCAGATAACAGATCTGTGCTGTGCACCGGCATACCCAATGGTCGCCACCATAAAAATCAAAAAACAGAAGTACTTTTTCATAATCCGTAATATTTATTTTGGTTTTCTTATTATGTTTAATTCCGGATTCAGATTGCAGAATCCCGGTACATGGTTTTCATTTTTCCTCATTAAAATCGTACGTTTTTCAGTTTCACCTTTTTTTGCGAAAAGGATCTTTTATCTGCCTGTTTTCATTACATATGTTATAAGCTGCGATGAGATGCTTCAGCAGCAGGCGGACTACTGGATGAAACCTCCGATGATTCCTTTCCCACCGGTTGAATATCCAGAGCTGATTTCTCGCTAATCATAAAAACACTGTTCCACAAGGGCATATTCCTGAAACAGATTTTTCCCAAACCTCATTCAGTTCAGACCAGTCTTTTCCAGTGTATGTACGATTCCCCAAAGTGCTGAATTTTCAATGCTTTTCACCGTCGAAATCTTCTTCAGGGAGCTGACTTCGCAAAGACCTTCCTTCAGTGCACCTTCCAGGTGATGAAATGACCAGGAGATTTGACCCCCGAACAAAATGCACTGGATGTTTCGCTCGATAAAGATGTTCTTCAGTGATTCAGAGAAGATTCTGCCCGCTTCGTAAAAAGTCCGGATGCTTGTTTCATCCCCCTGATCGGCCCATTTCCCTATATCGGAAACCTTGATTCCCTGCACGTTGTAGTTTCCGCTGATTTCCTGGTACAACCTGAGGAATCCCCTTTTTGACACATAATCCTCCAGGATTCCCGATTTATATGGAAGTCTGAATACCGAAATCAGGGGCCCTCCCAGACTGTTCAGCTGGATAATCCCGTTTTCTGTGAAGGTAAAACCCAAACCGGTACCAAGGGTTACCACAACCACGTTATCAAAACCCTGGGCGTTGCCTTTCCAGATTTCGCCAGCCAGTACAGCGGTAGAATCATGGATAAACACAATAGGAATATCCCTGGAGACACCTCGAAAACTGTATATTGTTTCCCGCAAATTCACCCCATAAATATTCCGGAATTTATGCTCCATCCAAGAAGTCGCATTGTAATAATCAAATGGCCCCGGGAAGGCTATGCCAATCCCTCCCGGTTCCAGATTATTTTTCCGGATTACCTGCAATCCATGCGTAACCGTTTTTTGAATGGCCTGAACGATTTCTTCCCGGGCACCATCTGAAAAGGATGGTACCATAAAGGAAGAATCATCCATTACATTTCCTGACCGATCGAGGACAGCCGATTTCAGGTAAGTACCTCCCGCATCAATGGCCAGATATGCGGTCTTTTGCAAAGTCATCTTTCAGAAGTGTTTTATGGATACATACAGGCTGATTTCCCAGGTTCCGGATTCTGTACCTTCCGGTGATGGCAGGAACTACTATGATATCCAGATAATTCATGGTGTAACACAATTCCGGATCATCAACCGATTCCACAATTACTTTTTCACCATCTACCAGTGTCAGGACATGGAACCTTCCTCCGGTGTTGTCTTCAATTTCCTTCTCAAATTCCAGTCTCCTGAGGCTGAAATAGAGCAAGTCATGCTCTCCGACGATGAATTCTGCCCAGTTCTCGCCTGACCTTACCAACCGGGGTTCCTGCACCAGGTTCTCCTTTACCCAGGAGGTCGTTCGTTCCCTGCACAATACTCTCTCACCATGCCAGGTATGAATTGGCCTTGGTATTCCGTCGAGGTCAGCCCTTAGGTAATCGTAGAGCTTATAGGTATAGGAACCGATGGTCAAACTTCCAATTTCCAGAACAACCTGGTTTCTTCCCGAAGAGTGAATGGTGCCTGCCGGGAGCATTACCTGTATGCCCGGTTTCGATTCAATATGATTCACATACTTTCTGTAATCGACGGGAGTATATTCCTTTTCCGATTTTTTTGCTTCACGGATGAATTCTTCGGCATCGGCATTTTCATTAAATCCGATATAGGTTTTTGCACCATGTCCGGTTGCGACGATATAATAACTCTCATCCTGCCTTCCATGCTCCCCGAAGTTCGAAATGTTGTATTCATGTCCCGAATGGACCTGGATCGACATGTTGCCGCTGCTGTGGTATGAATCGTCATAATTGAAACGGATGGGGAAATATCCCCCGAATTTTGCAACACATTCCTGTCCCATGAGGGCAACCCCTTCTTTTTGCACAAAAGTAAAGAAAGGAAACTCCATCAGTTGTTTACCAACCTCAACCAAAACACTTACTTCCAGTGGTATAAGATCAAATACCCAGGCACAGTTGCGCATGGAATCGGGCAATTTACGAAGCTTTTTTATATAAGTACCGCCCCAAACCCCTTCCAGGTATACCGGTTTACATCGCAAAGGATAGTGTACAAGGGCCGAAAAGATTGCATTCAGCGACGATTTGGGAACCATCATCGGTTTCTCAGTGTCGTTGCTTGCCAGGTAAAGGTCGATTGCGTTGCTGTTGAGAAGGTCCCGGCGCAGGTGGCCTGCAACTTCAAAATCAACATAGTAACATCTGCGCAGAAGGGCTTTCACCGGCTTTGCCGTACGATCGCCGATGTTTGCAAAACCTCCCTTTCTGGCTCTCAGGATCACTTCCTTAGGGGTAACGTCAAAATAACAGATCAGATCGTAGAAAGGCCGAAGTGCAGAAATGGTGCATCCGCAACCATAGACCAGGGTAACCTGTTTCTGAGATCCCGGGCATGTTCTGGATTTTTCAATATTACGGCTTGTTTCAGCCAGTTTTTCCGGATCAAGAAGATCTTCAAAGCTTCCTTTAAAGAGCTTTCCAAAAAGCAATACCGGGTCTTTTTGCTTATCTGTTTCAAGATAAGGTTCCAGCTCGTTTTCCAACTGACCGGGTGATTTATAAACCTCTGAAAAATCGATTACAGTTAAAGAGACGGATTTTTGAAGCAGATTTTGTGAAACCAGATGGATGGTTTGTTTCCACTCGGCACCGATATACCCGTCAAGGGCAAGTACCGGATTTGTTCCCGGGTGATCACTGATTTTTTTCATCAGCATGTTGCTGATGGTTTCTGCACATTCTTTGATGCCGGTGGTTACCGACGAGAGCACTTCTTCTGGGAGCTTTGGACGGTTGATTGCGCCAAAATCATCAAAAGGGTGCGGGTTGAACATAAAACTCATAAAGATTCTTTTTTAAATAAACGATACTAAATTTCAAAGTATTCAAATCCCATCAGGTCAGCAAGAATAGAAAGCTCTGCCCTGTAATCTCCGTCGACCACGGCAAAATGCTGGGTGGTACCAATCCGGATGATTTTTTCAAATAGTGTAGTGACCGGTATCAAAGGCCGGAAGATTGTATGGGAATAGGTGGCAAACAAATGTTCCCCTTCGAGCGAATCAACCAGCGTACTTACCAATTTGTAGGAACCTGTATTTTCGACAAGTTGTGCCATGGTTTTTCTCCCCGGAGAAATGCGATACCAGGCAAACGGCGCACCGGCATGTTTGTAGCTGGTCTTGGCAAACCTGACATCACGGGCAATGATGACATTTTTTTCAAAGTCCGGATCGGTGTGGTCGTTTGGACCGGCATGGCCGCCTGCAAATGTGTTTTCGGCCGACTCAATGTGAAATGGTTCAATAAAATTAACGTGCTTCCTGCTCAGAAGCTTCATAATATAGGTAATCAGCCCCGCGCCCATATCGGCTTCCGGGACAAGCACCGACAGGTTCGCATTATAGGAGGGATGATAAAAGCCGGGGCGTAACCCAATCAGTTTAAACATAGCCGGATCAATATCGTTGAAAACCATAGCATCAATATCCATCCGTGCGGTCACTTTTGCCAGGCCGATGGAGGCTCTGACCGATTCAAAAAATTTCATCTGGTCAACATCGTCCATCACCCGGTATCTTGCAACAAGCTCATCCTGATACTGCCTGGTCTCATCATCCGTCACTCCGCCAATCTCATCGGCAAGGGTGGAATAAGGAACAAAACGTATTTCCGGCCCGATCCGGGTGAAAAAGTTGTAAGGATCAACATAAGTCGACCACATCACCTCGTTGTAATTAGCCAGAAGCCCGAAAACAGAGTGTTTCAACACCGACCTGACCTTTGCAACATTGGCAAAGGTGAGAATCTGGTTATTAACCTCTTCCCTGCTTCCCACAATGACTTTCACATTCTTTCTCCCGGTCCTGGGAACCGATCCGCTGGCCTCAAGCGAACCCACCAAAGTTCCGGCACATAAAAAATCAATGAAATCATCCTCGTCAAGGGTATCCCTGAAGGTCATCCGCTCCTTTGCACCATTCACAAAAAGGATGGGGACTTCAGGCATATCCCTGAGAAAACGGATCCATGCAAAATCCTCGGACCACGACAAAAACTCAGCAACGACAAAATCGACTTTTTCAGCAAAAAAGAGATCCATTGCTTTTTGGACATCGGCTCTCTCATATACAATTCCCGGAAATACAACGTCAAGCGATTTTTGCAGTGTATCCAGAATTTCAGCTACGTTCATATCTTTCCTTTCGGAATAGGAGCCGCGGGCCAAACCTGTTCCCAGGTTTTTAAAACGCGGGGAAGCAATCAGCAGCAATCCTGCTTTTGCCTTTGTAAATTTTAAATTATTCATGATAGTGAATCTTGGTTGTTTCCATTTTCAAAACGGAGTAACTTTCCGTCCGGGCAAATTCAGCTTCACAGCACAAATCCCGGAAAGGCCAATCAGCATCTGCTTTGATAAACCACCTGACATCCACCCCTTCGAGAGGAGTGACCTGTCGTTCAAAATGACAATCAGGCAGGCTGTACTCTTTTCCCTCTGGAACGGTGATCCGGAATTTCAGGATTCCGCTGGTAAAAAAACCATACTTTGCTTCTACCAGTAAGCCGCCTTCCACCCTTTTCATTTCCAGGGGGGAAGATACAATCCATGAACTGTGCACCGACCGGACGTCCGAGCCGGCAGGCAGGGCAGAGGTAAGCATGGTATAATTGAAATTGCATGATCCTCCAGGAGGTACCTCCTGCAACGGAGAAAGCAACTCCATTTCCATATATGGCGGATTGATGGTCTGATTGTCCGGAAAATCGGCAATTCTGTTCCGCGAAAAAATCATTCCCTTCCCCTGTGACCAGATATGAACCGAAGTATTTTCAGGATAAGTTCCGGCTTCATCATAAGAGAATTTCAAAACAAGCACTTTTCCGTTTTTTTTGTTCAGACCTGCTACCCACCCAGCTTTGCAATCCAGACCGGCTTTTCCCACCAGGTATTGGTAATCAGCTATAAGGTTTCCAAAATCATTCACATAATACTGGGGATTGTTGACCAGTCCGTGCATGATTTTATACCCGGAACAGAAAATACTTTCAGGATTGACCGGACAAACGACCTGGAATATCCCTTTCTCATCTCCGGACGGGATCCCTACCTGACAGACCGGCCAGACCGACCATTTCCGCATTACCGCACCCCTGTTGTAGAAAGTAACATGAATGGATGCTCCGGATGTCTCAGGAAGGAGCATGATTTTCCTGACAACCTGTAACCCGGTTTTTTTGTCCACCGGACTGGTCAGCACAAGTTCCTCTTCCCTGCCAGGAAAGGTTTCAGCAGCAAATGAATAAATTCCGCTGTCGATCACCGGATCGGGGGGACCCGGCCACTGGTCCGGTGAATCCCATCCCTGGGGTGCAACCCAGACTTTTTCACCGCCAAAGTTGAGCCAGGTGCCGTTATTGCCAAGCCGTGTTTCGTCAGGCTCAAATCCGGCAAGCAAAGGATTCACAAATAAAAACCCGTATCCTCCCGATTCAACCTGAATGATCCTTCCTCCCAGTTGCGGAGCAAGGACCATCCTGATCCAGCGGTTCTCCAGGATTTGGACTTCCCATCCTTTGTATCTGCCGTTTTGCATGATATTTATCTCTGTTTAAGAATGGTTCCTGGCATAATCCTTTTTGAAAAAGACTCGCGAAGTCATTATAAGAAGTAGTCCGCACAAAACCCATATAATCGCCAGACTGGAGATACCGAAAGAGAGCCCGAGAGCCGGTTTTAAATAACCCAGTATAACCGGAGCAAAAGAGCCGACGGCAAATCCAGTCATGATCATGGTTCCCGATGCAGAAGAA
>CAYNBE010000094.1:0-13378 GCA_964395045.1 uncultured Prolixibacteraceae bacterium
CCCCCAAACGCCTCCACATTACCATTATTTCCATAATTGATCGTAAATGTATGCCACTTGTTAATAATAACCGCATTCCTTCCTGAAACATTTATCCATGGATCAGGTAACGTAGCCGCAACAACCGTGAATGCATCTTTAAGCAGTTGTTCAACCCCGTTCATATTGATAACAATATCCCATTTACCGGTTGTTTTTCCGTTCAAATTAAATAACCCGGCCAGAATACCACTTCCGGGGGATCCCAGGGCAAAACCTTTAATATCGGTTTCACCGGCTTTTCTGAGTGAAACTGTGGTTCCACTGGCAGAGAGTCCGCCACCATAAACTGAAATGGAAACAAATCCTCCATTCCCGGCCTGTTTGGGTTCAATCCGGTCGATCCCGGCAATGGTAACCTTTTTTAATCTCACCGTTTTGCTGTTTGTGTTGGCAGCTTCAAGGATCACTTCATATTCGCCGGGCTTCGGGTAAACATAATAAGGATTTCCCTTGTCAGAAGTTATCCCGTCGCCAAAACGCCAATGGTAGGTTTTGCCGTTTTGCGTTTTATTGGTAAGCGAAATCTGGCTTATGTTTTGGTAAAGGTCGAATTCAGGCAGGGGCGGGTTAAAATCGGAAACCGGCATTTCCACTGTATAGATCGGAATTCCATCGTTTCCATTTCCCGACATATCTTTAAAAGAACCGTTGAAATTGAGGAACATTTTGAGGCCGTCTTCTTTTCCGGTTAACTTTTTCACCTGGTTCTGCAAAAGTTCCTCCTGTGTAAGGGCCCGGTTCCAAAGCCTGATATCATCGATTTGGAATTTTGACGATCTGTTTATTGAACCCCTGGTCCCAATGATAAACAATCCGTTTCCCTGCTTTAGCTTCCCAGTGACTGTCTGTTTGCCAACCAAAAGTCCGTCTACATACGTCCTGAAATTATTGATTCCTGCTTTTGCATCGTACGATATGGCAATGTGGTGCCATAGTGTATCACCAATGCCATTTTCACCATACCAGTTATAATATTCGACAAAGTCGCCTTTGTCGGTTTTGATGCCGGGACTCATGCACATTTTTCCAAATCTTTTGCGGAGGATAACCTGGAAACCATTGGGAAAGTCGATGCCTAAGTCGAGTCCGTTCACTTTTGCAAACAGGCTTACATCCATATTGTCGCCAATTGAGGCAAGGTCAAATTTAACCCAGGCCTCGGCGGTCAATGCAGTATCAAAATCGAGGCTTTGGGATGAAGGAACAATGACCACCTCCTGTTTGCCGGGATTAACCGTTGTCACCGACAACGATCGGTTGACTGGTCCAGGCTCAGGTTCCGAACTCAGTTTCCGGTAAAAAACATCAATATCAGATCCTCCGGCAATAAGTGCATCAACAACCCAATGTTTGTTACCATCCGAATCAATAATCAGATCCGATACCAGGTAACTGAAGTAATGGAAAAAAGGAAAGAGCCGGGTGAAGTTGGAAAATGTTTTACCTCCGTCAGTTGATTTAGCCGAGTTCATAAGATAGCCGTAAACATAAATAACTTGTCCGGTGGCATCGGAAGGATCAAATACCAACCCCGGGTAAGAGGTCGTGCCCACATAGTCAAATCCTTCAGGGAGGATGCCTTTTGATGGTGAAACTGTGTTTCCGTTATCGGCAGAAACGGCCATGTACAGCTGGGATGTTTTGCTCAGATAAGCAAGATAGAGCTGTCCGTTTTTGACCAGCACGTTTTCCATTCCCGTCTGAAGATTGCTGCCGGCAATCAGCCCGTTGTTTATATCGGTTACCTTGCTAAAAGTCTGACCATTGTCGGAAGAGCGTGCATAAAATGTAGTCAACTGGTTATTCTTATTATACCCGGCATACACTAAATGAATGTTATTGCCCCATTTGGCAATTTTGGGTGCATAATGTCGTTCATTATAGCTTCTCATTGTTTTTTCCTCGCCGTTTTCATTCAGCAATTTGGTGTGAACGAAGGTAGCTCCCGCGTCATTGGATATGGCAACCCAGGCCCGGTAGTCCGACACGTAATATTCGTACAATACAATCATCTGGTTCCCGTCGTACCAAAAGTCAGTGAGGGATGCATTAGCCGAAAAAATTGTCGTTTCGGTAAAAGAGAGACCATTGTTTACAGAAGCCAGCATAAAAAGTCCGCTCTTCGCATTGGGAGTCCCTTTGTATACAATGGCAACTTTGCCGTTTACCGCATTAATATGAATGGAGTTGAACCAACCATCGCCGCCTTTCGAAGCCAGTTGCCTGACCGGCTCAAACGTAGTCCCTCCGTCTGTGGATCTGAAATAATACACTTTGCTGGCAAATCCGTTGTAAAAATCCATGTCGCATATGGCGATATGTACATTTTCGCCATCGACTGCCAGTTTCCGGTTTGCAGCATTTGATGCAAAATCGCCAACAGGATACTTAAACAGCGTAATTAATCTGGGGGTTTCCCAGGTATTGCCCAGATCAACTGAACGGATGTAATAAAGTTTGTAATTGTTGGTTTCAAACTGGATCCAGACAATGTGGATTTTATTGCCTGAAATGACCATTTCGGAATTTGCATCTTTTATTGCGCTGGTGGTTAATGAAGCCGAAAGGTTTTTCAAGTATGTTGAAACTTCCGGATTGATCGCTGATGTTTTTGCAATGAAAAGGATAATACATAATAACAAGTTAAAGCCTGCTAACTTCATCGTTCAAGTTGTTGATTGTTTATAATGAGTGTAATTAAGGTTCAGAAAAAAGAAATATTAACCCTGTTTTTCCCCGGGTTTTTCATTGAGGATTGATTTTCACGGAAAAATATTCGGGCGTATCACAGGAATAGGTTACTTCTTCAAATATATAAATATTTCAATTCATTCTACTTGCTTTATTCTTTAAACAGCCGTATTATTTCATGGACCCCAACGGGATGAATTTTTTTTTGATGCCGGAGGCATCAAAGTCCAATATCCATGGTTGACCCTATGATTGATCTTATAGGTGATAAAACAGGCCAACACCGGAGGTGCGGAAGAAATTCAGGGAAGTTTGATCTTTTCGACTGCCGTATTGAGGCGGGCAATAGTCTCTTCTTTACCTAGCAATTCACAGATTTTAAACAGGTCGGGACCGATAGTTCCTCCGACCAGGCAAATGCGCAAAGCATTCATAACGGCTCCGAAATTCCACCCTTTTTCATTCATGAAAGCTGAAAAATGTTCTTTGATAACAGGGGCTTCCCAGGGTGCTGGTATCTTCAGCAAACCGGCGATGGCCCTGATCTGCACAAAGGTTTCATTATTCCACCGTTTAGCGACTGTTTTTTCATCATACACATCCGGGGCCTCAAAGAAATAATGACCCTGGTCCCAGAAATCGGAAACAAAATCACAGCGCTCCCTGATTTCTTCAACTACCTTCACCACTTTGGGAAAAGGGGCAGTGATGTTTTTTTCATTCAGTAAAGGGAAGAAAAGCCGGGCCAGTTCATCTGCCGGCTTTTTTTGCAGGTATTGTCGGTTAAACCACTTTGCCTTGACCGGGTCGAACCGGGATCCCGATTTGACCACTCTTTCCAGACTGAAACATTCCGTCATTTCTTCGAGGGTGAATATTTCCTGTTCTGTGCCTGGATTCCATCCCAGCAGGGCCAGCAGGTTCAGGAAGGCTTCCGGGAAATAGCCATCTTCACGGTATCCTCGGTAATTTTCACCTGTTTCGGGATCTTTCCATGACAGCGGGAAAACGGGAAATCCCAATTTGTCCCCGTCTCTTTTGCTCAGTTTTCCCTTGCCCTGGGGTTTCAATATCAGGGGAAGATGAGAAAAACGGGGCCGGGTATCTTCCCATCCGAATGCACGGTAAAGCAAAACGTGAAGCGGCAGTGAAGGAAGCCACTCTTCTCCCCTGATGACATGGGTGATTTCCATCAGGTGGTCGTCGACGACATTGGCCAGGTGATAGGTTGGCATGCCGTCGGACTTGAACAGTACCTTATCGTCTAGTTCCCGGGTGTTGAAAGTGACTCTCCCGCGGATCATATCTTCTTCGGTAATATCCAGATTCTCCGGCATTTTAAACCGGACGGCAAACGGTTCTCCGTTTTCAATTCTTTTCCTCACTTCCGCTTCGGGCAATGACAACGAGTTAACCAGGTTCATGCGTGTATGCTGATCATAGGAAAAAATCTCACCTTTTGCTTCCGCTTCGGCCCGCAGCCGGTCTAGTTCAGCAGGGGCATCGAAGGAGTAGTAAGCCCACCCGCGCTCAATCAGTTGCTGTGCATAGCTGGCGTAAATATCCCTGCGTTCGCTCTGACGGTAAGGACCGTAGCTGCCACCGAACCCGGGACCTTCATCCGGGATCAGGCCGCACCATTTCAGGCTTTCGATGATGTAATTCTCGGCACCGGGAACATACCGTACCTGATCGGTATCTTCGATCCGGAGAAGAAAATCCCCCCCGTGTTTTCTGGCAAAGAGATAGTTGAACAATGCTGTACGCACTCCACCCATGTGCAATGGGCCGGTGGGACTAGGGGCAAACCGGACTCTCACTCTTCTCGATGTCATTCTGTAAAATTTTCGCCAAAGATAACAATTCGTGATGGAAAGAGAGAGTCATGAAAGGATTCAGGATAGCTCGTGCTTTCCTGTATCCTTGGGAACATGGTTGCATTTCTTTTTATGCTTTTTGACATTCTGTGATTCGGGCTCTTTTTTTACCTTAGCAAAAAAAAGGTATGTGCAAAAAATTGCAGGCTGATCTTCAGAAAACCATCAGCGAACTGAAGGAGCAGGGGCTGTATAAAACAGAAAGGATTATCACATCAGCCCAGGGTGCCGAAATTACCCTTGCGACCGGAGAAAAGGCACTGAACTTTTGTGCAAACAACTATCTGGGGCTGGCCAATCACCCCGAAATTGTTAAGGCCGCACAGGATATTATGAACCAATGGGGGTTCGGGCTTTCTTCGGTCAGGTTTATCTGTGGAACACAACAGATACACAAGGAACTGGAAGAGAAAGTATCACGATTCCTGGGTACCGAAGATACCATTTTATATTGTGCGGCATTTGATGCCAATGGCGGTGTTTTTGAACCCCTTCTCGGAGAAGGATCGGCCATTATTTCTGACGAATTAAACCACGCTTCCATTATCGACGGGGTTCGCCTCTGTAAGGCACAGCGTTTCCGGTATAAACATTCCGATATGAAAGAGCTGGAAAACTGTCTTCTGGAAGCCAGGACAGCTACATATAGGATAGTGGTTACCGACGGGGTGTTTTCGATGGATGGGGACATCTGCCGGTTGCCCGAGATCGTCGGGTTGTGCGAAAAATATGATTCCCTGGTGATGGTCGATGATTCACATGCCACCGGATATATCGGGCCGACCGGCAGGGGTACGGCAGAACATTTCGGCCTTATAGGGAAAGTGGATATTATTACCACTACATTTGGCAAAGCCATGGGAGGAGGTAACGGGGGTTGTACATCGGGCAGAAACGAGATCATTGAATTTCTCAGGCAACGCTCCCGACCCTATCTTTTCTCCAATACACTGGCTCCTGCCACAGTCGGAGCCACTATGAAAGCCATCGAGATGCTCGAATCAAATCCATCCCTTGCATCCGGAGTGATGGAGAAAGCCGGACGATTCAGAAAAGCAATGGAGGCTGCCGGTTTCGATCTGGTGAAAGGAAATACGGCAATTATCCCCGTTATGGTTTATGATGAACCGACTGCCATCCGGTTTGCCGATGAACTACTGAAAGAAGGAGTGTATGTGATCGGTTTTGTCTTTCCGGTTGTTCCCAGGGGCAGGGCAAGAATCCGTGTTCAGATATCTGCCGCACATACCGAAGAACAAATCGACATGGCGGTCCGGGCGTTTATCAGGGCAGGAAAAAGAACGGGAATTATTAAATAAAAGCTGTTGAATCACAGGAAAAATTGCGATATATTCTAACACAACTTATCCCAGTGTATCGGGAAAGATCCTATGAAGTTTTCACACCTGCATACCGTCCCTTTGCCAGTCGACAGGACAGTCAGGGAGCGACCCGGAGTAATTTTCTCTGTGAAGCTCAGTGAAGTGTTTTTGTGTTTGCTGTATTTTAAATTTATCTGCTTCTTTCAGTTATATTTGCGAAACTTTAGTTGTTTAGTATGAATAATCGAGATTTAAAAGGAAAATTCTCAAGGAGAGAATTTATTCGCGCTACCGCCGTATCAGCAGTTGCTATTCCATTTCTGCCAATTGTAACTGAATCCGGCGGAAGGGTGAAACCTGATTCCAGGTTCGGGGGAGTGCAGATAGGGGCTATCACTTACAGCTGGCGGAGCATGCCCGGAAAAGCTGAAGATATTCTGGGTTATTGTATCCGGTCGGGAATCAGCTCTGTTGAGCTGATGGGCAACGTTGCCGAAGAATATGCCGGGATACCTCCACAGGAAACCAGACCGTCTAATTTTGACTCCCTTGGCGAGGGCGAAAGAAAAAAAATTATGGAAGCTGTCAAACGTTCGGATGAAGAACGCAGGAAATGGAGGTTGGCGGGTGCCAAAGACAAATACAGGCAACTGAGAAAAATGTTTGACAAAGCAGGTGTGAAGATACACATCGTAAAATTCTCCCCTGCAAAATGGACCGATGAAGAGATTGATTATGCCTTTGAATCAGCCAGGATTCTGGGAGCCAGGGGAGTTACCGATGAGATCGGAGAGGAAACTGCAAAAAAACTGGGCAAATTTGCTGAAAAGCATGGAATGCTGGCCATTTATCACAACCATGCCCAGCCGGGCCAGCCAGGTTTCAGTTTTGATCACTTTCTGGATTATTCGCCGGCCAACATGCTGAATTTCGATGCCGGCCATTATTTTGGTGCTACCGGAAAACATCCCAACGAGATCATCGAAAGACTGCATGACCGGATTTTCAGCATTCACCTGAAGGATAAAACCGGTCCGGCAGGCAATCCGCCCAATACAAATATGCCCTGGGGAAAAGGCGAAACTCCTTTGGCCGATGTCCTTCGGCTGGTCCAGAAAAACAAATGGAACATTCCATGCGATATTGAACTTGAATACCCGGTACCGGAGGATTCTGATGCAGTGAGGGAAACCATCCGTTGTGTCACTTTTTGCAGGGAAATCCTGGAGAAATGATCAATACGCCGTTGTGGTTGTAAAGTGCTTATGCATCGGGGATTACTCTTTTGAAGGATCGGTCATGAAAGCGTTTTTCCGGGTTTCAATCTTTTTGTTAGGTGTGTCGTCTTCGTATGCCTGGTTTCGGTAGCGGGGTTCAAAACCTGCATCGCGGATGGCTTTTTGTATTCCGTCGCAATCGGTCTTATAAGCGGCACCGGCGGCTGAGACCACGTTTTCTTCCATCATGACCGAGCCGAAATCATTGGCTCCGGCATGAAGTGACAACTGGGCCACCTGAAAGCCAACTGTCAGCCAGGAAGCCTGAATGTTCCGGATGTTGTAAAGCATCAGCCGGCTGATAGCAATGATCCGGAGATAATCACCCGGGGTGGTTTTGTTGCCGAATCCTTCCTGCTGCAACCGGGTTCCGGCATCCATAAATGGCCAGGGGATGAATGAGACGAATCCGGGCGACCCTTCGGGTTTTTCTTCCTGGACCTGCCTGATCTGTGCAAGGTGGCCGATTCGCTCTGCCGGGGTTTCGACATGCCCGAACATCATGGTGGCCGAAGTGACCAGGTTCATCCGGTGTGCCTCACGCATAACATCGAGCCATTCTCCGGTTTTACATTTTCCGGGTGAAACAACCTTCCTGACACGGTCGGAGAGAATTTCGGCACCTGCCCCCGGAAGACTTTCCAGTCCGGCATCCACGAGGGCTTCGAGTACCTGCCTGAACGACATTCTTTCCTTCCGGGCAATAAACACAATTTCAGGAGGCCCCAGTGCATGAAGTTTCAGGGAAGGAAAGCGGTCCTTCAGGCGGCGGAACAGGGAGCAATAGAAATCGAGCCCCAGACCGGGATGCATTCCTCCCTGGAGGAGAATCTGATTCCCTCCTGCCTCGAAAAGTTCACTGATTTTTGTTTCATACTCCCCGAAGGTGGTGATAAAGGCTTTATCATCCCCCTGCCTGCAGTGAAAATTGCAAAACCGGCATCCCGAAACACACACATTGGTGATGTTGATATTCCGGTCGATGATCCATCCGACCCTGTTCCCGGGAACCTGGTTCCGGCGGCAGCTGTCTGCCGCAGCCATCAGTTCGGAAAGCGGTGCTTTCTCGTACAGAAGCAGCCCCTCTTCAGGCGTAAGGGGTTCAAACGAAAGTGCCTTGTAAAAAAGTGGTTCCAGGTTCATATCCCGCGCAGTTTGTTATTTAACAATTGGTTGTCAATTTTTCCGGAAACCTTCCCGGCTGTGCGGATTCATTGGAAATGAATCGCCTTTCGCACCGGGAAAGAATCGTCAAAATTAATCTTATTCCATGAAAAAATCCTGCATCATGGCGCAGCCCCGGCTCTTCAAGTTTTTGAAAACTATCAAATAAAGCTTACATTTGCCCATTGCTGAATAGTCGTGTATTAAACTATCCATATGGTATACAATTCGAAAATAAAAGTAGGTATTTCTCACGGAGACATCAACGGGATAGGTTACGAGGTTATCATTAAGACATTGCTGGAACCCCGGATACTCGAAATGTGCACCCCGGTCATATATGGTTCCCCGAAGGTGGCTGCCTATCACCGGAAAGCAATCAATGTCGAGAATCTCAGTTTCAATCACATCAGGGGGGCACAGGAAGCTTCTCCGAACAAGGCGAATATCATCAACTGTATCGATGAAAATATCCGGGTTGAACTTGGAAAACTGACCCCTTCAGCCGGTGAATCGTCTTTTCTTGCACTCGAAAGGGCTGTAACTGATCTCCAGAAAGGATTGATCGACGTACTTGTGACTGCGCCCATCAACAAGCAGAACATTCAGGGTGAAAAGTTCAGTTTTCCCGGACATTCTGAATACCTGGCTGCTCAACTCAAGGCCGATGATTTCGTTATGCTGATGGTTGGCGAAAACATCAGGATTGGAGTGGTAACCGGGCATATCCCCCTCGCTGATGTTCCGAGGCAGATATCAAAAAGAAAAATTCTTTCAAAGTTGAGAATCATCCACCGGAGTCTAATCCAGGATTTTGCAGTAACCAATCCCCGGATTGCCGTTCTGGGCATCAATCCTCATGCCGGCGATGAAGGGCTGATTGGAAAAGAAGAGCAGGAAATCATTGTCCCTGCCATTAACCAAGCCAGGGATGAAGGAATCATGGCCATCGGTCCGTATGCCTCCGACGGATTTTTCGGAACCGGTGATTATGTGAAGTTTGACGCGGTATTGGCAATGTATCACGACCAGGGATTAATTCCCTTCAAACTGCTTGCATTTGACAGGGGAGTGAATTACACTGCCGGACTGCCGTTTGTAAGGACATCGCCTGCCCATGGAACGGCTTTCGACATCGCCGGTGAAGATAAGGCTTCGCCCAATTCGTTCCGAGAGGCCCTTTATCTGGCTATCGACATCCACAAAAACCGGCAGATTTACAGGGAAATTTCGCGGGATCCGCTCAAAAAATATGATATCAACCCGAATCAGGTGGATGAAAGTATTGATATCGAAGCAGAGGAAGAAGCAATTTAGCAGGATGATTTATGTTCGAATTCATTCAGGGAGAGATCGATGAATTAAATCCGGCTTATGTGGTGATCAGAGTCGGAGGGATCGGTTATTTCCTGCATATTTCCCTGAATACATATTCTGCACTCGGAAAAAACAGGGAAGCAAAAGTTCTTGTTCAGCAAATCATCAGGGAAGATGCACATATACTGTTTGGTTTTGCAACTTCTGCTGAAAGGGACCTTTTCAGGAACCTGATTTCGGTAAGTGGAATTGGTGCATCCACCGCATTGATGATGCTCTCTTCGCTTTCGCCTGATGAACTGGTCAGTGCCATTGCCACTGAGAATGTAATGCTTCTCAAATCGGTCAAAGGCATCGGTATCAAAACAGCCCAGAGAATTATTATCGACCTGAAAGACAAAGTAGCCAGGGTACCTTCGTCCGAACAAATTTTGATTCCTGCAAACAATACCATTCAGAATGAAGCGTTATCAGCATTGGTTATGCTTGGTTTCGCAAGGAAGGAGGCTGAAACGGCATTGTTGAAAACCATGAAAGAACATCCTGGCTCCAGTGTTGAGACAGTGATCAAACTGACGTTAAAAAGGTTATAGGCAGGTTGAATGAGATTGAATAGGATTTCCAAATATATACTTTTTCTCATCGTTATTTTTTCCTTTGTCACACTGGACAAAGGAAACCTTTCAAAAGCAGAAAACCGTTCTGAGCATTGTATCTTCCTTCCCGAAGCAGTGGTTATCTCAGATTCCGTCAGGATGGACACCACGGGCAGATTGCCGTTTCCATTCAGTGACAAACCTGCATTCGGTTTTCCCGACCGGCAGGATACCTCCTCCCTTTTTCTCAAAAAACCTGATAATATTGGACTTCAGATAGAATACGACCCTGTCACGGGTCAATATGTTTTTTACGAAAAGATAGGAAACTTTCATTACCGGCTGCCCCAGGCAATGTCGGTAAAGGAGTATATTGATTACGATTTTAAAAAGTCACTGCAGGATTACTGGCGTCAGCGGAAAAATGTGGCGGAGATGGACTACACCGGTTCGCTGATTCCCCGGCTGACCATTAAAAGTGAGGCATTTGACCGGATATTTGGCGGCAACACCATTAATATCAGGCCACAGGGTTATGTTGAGGTGAGTTTCGGATACCAGATGAACGCAACAGAAAATCCTGCCATTCCGGAACGTCTGCGCAAGGTACCCACATTTGACTTTGACCAGAAGATACAGATGAGTGTGATGGGGCAGATCGGAACCAAGATGAACATGCGCGTCAATTACAACACCGAAGCGACCTTTGATTACGAAAATAAGATCAATTTAGAACATACCGGTGACGACGACGACATCATCAAGCGGGTAGAAGCAGGGAATGTTTCCCTTCCGCTAAGCGGGTCCCTGATTACAGGTGCTTCCAACCTCTTCGGGGTAAAGACCGAAATGCAATTCGGAAAGCTAACCCTCACCACTCTTTTTTCACAGCACAAGGGAGAGACCAGGGTCGTTGAAACAGAAGGGGGGGCCCAGGTAACTAACTTTGATTTGTCGGCAGCCGATTACGATGCCAACCGTCACTTTTTCCTGTCGCAATACTTCCGGGACCACTATGACGAAGCGCTTCAAAACCTTCCTGTAATCCGTTCCGGGATTACGATTAACAAAATTGAGGTTTGGGTAACAAACAAATCAAACAACTTCACCGATTCAAGAAATATCCTGGCCCTCCAGGATCTGGGAGAACACAATCCCCACATTTACAATTCCATTCCCGGATTTCAGCAAAATGCGGGTCAGCCTTCCGAGTCAGCAGTTTATCCGCACAACCATGCAAACGGCCTGTACCGGGAGATAACCTCCACCCATGCTGCGATCAGGAACAACCAGTCGATTACAACCGAAATGGCCCAGTTCGGAACCCAGTTCATGGGCGGCCGTGATTTTGAAAAAATAGAGCAGGCCAGGAAACTGAATCCGTCAGAATATACCGTGAATCTGAATCTCGGATACATTTCCCTGAATACTTCTCTGAATAACGATGAGGTACTTGCTGTTGCATATAATTATACGGTTAACGGCCAGGTTTTCCAGGTGGGAGAATTCTCGTCAGATGGGGTGGACGCTCCCCAAACCCTGGTGTTGAAACTGATCAAGGGTACAAATCTTTCACCTGGTGTGCCCACATGGGACCTGATGATGAAGAATGTGTACAACCTGAATGCATATCAGCTTACCAGTGAGGATTTCATGTTGAATGTGATGATTATGAATGATTCAACAGGCACGTACATCAATTACCTGCCTGAAACACGCATCCGCGGTCATATTCTGCTGAATGTCCTCAACCTGGATAAGCTGAACAAACAAAAAGACCCTTACCGGGACGGCGTATTCGACTACATCGAAGGGGTTACGGTCAATTCAAGTACCGGAAGGATCATCTTTCCTGTCCTGGAACCATTTGGCAAACATCTTGCCGATTCGATCGGTGATGCCGCACTGATCAGAAAGTACACATTCCAGTCGCTGTACGATTCAACACGGACCAAGGCCGAACAGGATGCCGAGCATAATAAATTCAAACTGATCGGCAGTTACAAAGGATCTTCGAGCTCCGACATTTCAGTCGGTGCGTTCAATCTTTCAAAGGGGTCGGTAAAAGTTACCGCCGGGGGACGGACACTCACCGAAAATGTGGATTATACGGTTGATTACACCATGGGGCGGGTCACCGTGATCAATCCGGGATTGCTGGAAGCAGGTACTCCCATCCAGGTTTCAACCGAAAGTGAAGACCTTTTCTCCATGCAACGGAAAACATTGCTCGGAGCCCATGCCAATTACGCCTTTTCCGACCGGTTCAACCTCGGTGCGACGGCATTGTACATGCAGGAGCGTCCACTGACCCAGAAAGTGGATTACGGCCAGGATCCGATATCAAATCTGATGCTGGGCCTTGATGCCCGGTTTTCAAAGGAAACCAGATTCCTGACCAAAGCGGTTGACCGACTTCCTTTTATTTCAACCAAGGCTCCTTCGTCGGTTGATTTTGAAGCTGAAATTGCACAGCTGATCCCTGGACATTCAAGGGTCATCAACAAGAGCGGGACTGCTTATATCGACGACTTTGAAGGTACCAAAACCTCCATTGACCTGAAGCCACGCCAAAACTGGGTTTTGGCATCAACCCCCCAGCACCAGGATATATTTCCTGAAGGCAATCTCGGTAATCGCCTCGAGTATGGATTTAACAGGGCACTTCTATCCTGGTATATTATCGATCCGCTGTTTCTGCGAAGTAGTTCACTGACTCCTTCCCACATCAGAAACGATAAAGATATGCAGTCGAACCACCTGGTACGTGAAGTTTTTGAAAAAGAGATTTTCCCCGCCAAAGAATCGGTGGTGGGAGAACCGACCAACATCTCGGTTCTCGATCTCGCCTTTTACCCCAATGAAAAAGGGCCTTATAATTATGATACCGGAACCTCCCCTTTTGCTTCGGGGGTGAATCCCGACGGTACGCTTAGAAATCCGGCCTCCAGATGGGGGGGAATCATGCGTGCCATTGAAAACAGCGATTTTGAAACAGCCAATATTGAATTCATTGAATTCTGGATGATGGATCCCTTTGTGAATGATTCACTGAATACAAATTCGGGAGGGGATCTCTTTTTTAATCTGGG
>CAYNBE010000095.1:0-1608 GCA_964395045.1 uncultured Prolixibacteraceae bacterium
GGCAGGCGGCAGGCAGGCATCTGTTTCAACAAAATGCATTAAATGAACCAAATATTATTAACAGATGAAGAAGGTAGTAACATTCGGGGAAATCATGTTGCGGCTTGCGACACCTGATTTCCTTCGTTTCGGACAGTCTGACATCCTGACAGCTACATTTGGCGGTGGAGAGGCCAATGTCGCTGTTTCACTTGCCAATTTCGGCATCCCTGTTGATTATGTGACCAGGCTTCCCAAAAACGATCTGGGACAAGCCTGTATGATGGAATTGCGTAAATTCGGGGTTGGGGTTTCGCATGTTTTATGGGGAGGCGAAAGGCTGGGTATCTATTTTCTGGAGACCGGGGCTGTCAGCAGGGGAAGCAAGGTGGTTTACGACAGGGCTCATTCGTCGGTATCAGCGATTCAACCCGGAATGGTGAACTGGGGCGAGGTACTGGAAGGTGCAGGCTGGTTTCACTGGACCGGGATCACTCCTGCCATATCACAGGGAGCCGCCGATGTCTGCATGGAAGCAATCAGAAAAGCCAATGAGATGGGGATTACAGTGTCGTGCGACCTGAACTTCCGAAAAAATCTTTGGAAGTACGGAAGAAAAGCTTCGGAAGTCATGCCGGAACTGGTTTCCGGAACTGATATCATTCTGGGGAATGAGGAGGATGCAGCCATGGTTTTGGGGATACATCCCGAAGGGGTGGATGTCACATCGGGGCACGTCGATGCTGCGGCATACGAATCTGTTTCACGGCAGATCATGGAGCGGTTCCCCTCATGTAAGAAGGTTATTACAACCCTGCGAGGTTCGATCAATGCAAACCATAACACCTGGTCAGGTGTGCTCTGGGATGGAAAAATCCTTCACAAAGCCCCGGTTTATCAGATCACCCATATTGTTGACAGAGTGGGTGGGGGTGATTCTTTTATGGGAGGCTTGATTTACGGCCTGCTCACCTGGCCGGAAGATGACCGGAGAGCCCTCGGTTTTGCCGTGGCCGCTTCCTGCCTGAAACATACCATTTACGGTGACTTCAACAGGGTTACCGTCGATGAGGTCGAGAAACTGATGACTGGAGATGCGTCCGGGCGGGTTTCACGTTAGTCATTTTCATCCTCTGAATTACAATGCCGAATGTTCCAGTGCATCAAAACGGTAAAAACAGATGCACTAAAGGTATAAACTGCCGGATCATTTGAATATCCTGGCCAGTCATGCTTTTGATTACCAGCCCGGTGTGAAGTTCACCCCGAGAAATCCGTTTTTATACCCCAGGTTCTGAAACGGAAATGCGTAATAGGGCTCGATGATCATGGCCCCCAAAAGATTAACCCGTAAAGAAACTCCTGCGCTGAAAACCGGGATCCGTTCATTAAAATAAACCGGTTTCCACCGGAGTTTTATTTTATCCCCGTTATTCCAGGCCAGCCCCGCATCAAAGAAAAGGTTCAGGTCAGTGAAAAAGTATTTCGACCTGAACAGGGCCAGTTGTCTTGGCCCTGAGAAGGGCAAACGCAACTCCAGGTTCGAAACAAGAATTTTTGAACCTGCCAGGTTCGAAACATTGAAAACATCATAGTAAGCAGTAATACAAAATGAAACGCCTAGTAATA
>CAYNBE010000095.1:1618-13302 GCA_964395045.1 uncultured Prolixibacteraceae bacterium
CAGGCCCTAAAACGAGATGTCTTCATATCCCCTTACGAGCCAGGGATATCCGATATAAAGAGGATACACAACATTTGTTTCAGCATTTCTGCCATAACGCCCGCTATGGTATAACCTGAATGCAATCCCCAGTGGTTTTGAGAAATAATACTTGCGCAAATCAATCAATCCTGTGTAATAACTGACAGCTCCAAAATATTTCTCCATCTGGATACGTGAACGGGATCCTGACATCGGAGAAGTCATGCCAAATACGGAATTGTCTTCTATATAAGCCACATCCATGATCTGATAATTGCTGCCTGGCGGGGCATCGATTTTTTCTCTCCGCGATCCCAGCAGGTATCCGAGAAAATCGTAGTAAAAATGGTACTGATCGATCCTGTAATAATACCACGAAGCAGATGCACCTGCTTCGAACCGTTTGGTTTGCGAGACAGGTATATAAGCAAATAGTGAGATATTGTCCTCAAAAATGCGGATGTAGTCGAGGACAAGGTCATTCACCAGAAATTTTTCATCACCGATTCGCAGGCTGTCAAAAGTCTGGTACATATATCCTGTCCGGTAAGGAATATGCGATACAGATGAACCCCACTTCAATCTTTTGTTTTGGTTCAGATAGCCAACCTGTCCGCTGAAATCATAAATCTCCCCGTTGATGTTCAGCGAAGAATACAACTGATTGTTTCCGACGATATCACTGAAGATCATGTTTACACTCCCTCCCATGTTGTTGTTGTAGAACCGGCTGGTCGATATTCCCATATTCACACTGTTGGATATGTAATCGAGTTTGAATTTTGGGCGGTAGGGCACATCGGTAACTGAATCAGGGGGAAGCAAAAAGCCGCTTGTTCTCCTGTTGTGAAGATTCGCATCTATATTATCGGTCGATCTGTATCCTGCAGGAGGCAAAGTCCCTGCTCTGTAATCAAGGTGATAACGATCAGTGCAAACAGGGATAAAATCCTTCGGGGAAGCTACATATATTTCGTAATTGCCGTTGAAAAAATAGCTGTATGAAAGTAAATCTGTCATCCTGGAGGTAGTGATGGCAGGTGAGAAGGGAGTGATTCCGCTAATTCCGGAGACATACGAAGTCAGCCGGAACAGAGAATCGGTTTGCAGGTTGTACATGTAAAGATTTCTGAATCCATCAGCATCCGAAAGAAAATATACCGATCGATTGTCGAAAGAGAAACGGGGATTCAGATTGTAAGCTCCCGGAAACAAATCGAGAGTCCTGGTTTCTCTGGTTTCAACATTCATGATGCTGATATTGAAACAATATTTCCGGTATTGTCCCTTTTCGTTTTCTGCCTCCGACGAGTAGACAATGGATTTTCCGTCGGACGACCATGCCGGATGGATTCTCGCATGAAAATCAGAAGTGACCATTTCGGTTGTTCCCGCTTCAATGTCGTAGAGATATAAATTGCTTGAGCCGTCCTTCTGACCACTGAGAATAAAGTACCTTCCGTCGGGGGACCATTCCGGATTGGCAAATGACACCAGTCCGTGCGGTTTGATTTCCATTGTGATTTTGCCTTTACGGACATCTACAACAGCCAGTTTATTTTCTCCCCTGCTGAAAACAACAAACGCAAAGTGGCGGCTGTCGGGCGACCAGGTACCGGCTGATTCAACAAAGTTGAAATCATCGATTTCATGATTACGCTTCAAATTGGACACTTTCCTGATTATTTTTCCTGTTTCTGTTTCAGCTATGAACAGGTCAAGTGAGAATACATTTTTTTCGGAGAAAAAGGCAAGGTATTTACCATCAGGACTGAGCGAAGGTGAAATATTCATCGTGCCACCATTCTTTTTACTGATTGTTTTCCGTCCGACTATCGTATTCGCTGAGTCTTTCAGATAGGGTCCGTAATAGGTCTCCATCGCTGATTTCCACATCTCTGACAATACTTTTGAGTCATGTCCGATTAGTGTGTCCAGTGCCTTGTCAAGTCCTATCTTCGATGTGTTCACCAGCAGGGGTACGAGGATGCTGTCACCCCATGTTTTCCCGATCATGGCCATCAGAGCTTGTCCATACCGGTATGGAAAATATTTCGAATCGGTCGAAAGTTTCTTAATTGTGGGAAAATCTTTGTTAATCAGTGCATCACGCATCCACATGGCAGTATTTGGGTCTACGCTTCCAATGGAAAAGTATTCGGCCATCCCTTCGATCATCCACAACGGGATATCGTTCAGCTGTTTCTTTCTTGTGGTATCTGAAAACAACAGTCTGTTAAACTGGAATGCATGGACCATTTCATGCCCCAGAACATGGTCAGTCTGTGAAATGGTCTGGGCAACAGGCATAATAACCCTGTTTTTCAATGCTTCGGTTACTCCTCCGGTCCCAACTGAGATATTATCGCTGATTGCAGTGGTTTGCTGGAAATCAGCATGGGTCGAATAGAGGATTAACGGATTCCTTCCCCTGAAAGTGTCAGGAAACATTTTACGGTGAAGACCAAACCACTCTTCGGTTCTGTCAATAAAATATGACAGAAACGATTCATTGTCAAGATAATGGTAGATTTCAAAATTTGGTGTTTGCTTGACCTTGTACCTGAAATTACGGTAACTTGGTTTGTTCTGTCCGAAATACTGGGCTCCTGCTATTCCGGAACACCAGAAAAGAATCATGAAAACTGCAAAAAAACGGAATGCACCTGTTTTCATCGTCATGAATTTTTCCAATCAACATTTTTATTAAAAACCTTTAACAACAACATAAAGGGCTTCAACAGAAACTCCCGGATGATTCATGTTTTTAACATCCTTTCGGGACGAAAACTCCTGCCAGTCAGCTTTGTGTGCCCACAACACCGGGGATACATTACTTATACAATTTTTGTTCCAGATTTATTCCGGTGTAGCTGATGCATCATAAGCCGCTGCTTGGGGCATAAAATGGATTTTTGTGCCTGTCCCGGATTTCAATACTTGATCTGTTGTCTGCAATTTTGTCAGAAAGTAAACCCGATTAGGCCTCCATTGCGTGATCATGTCGAAAAATTTTGAAACCGGTTTAGGAATGTAAGATAAAAAAGTAACTTTAAGGCCGCAAGGAGCAAGCATGTTTCGGGCTTGATCTCTGGAAAGATCGGAAATGCTATGATGTGAAGGCTTTGCAGAATTAAATTAAAATTTTGATTATGGCTCGGTTTTCAAGGATAGAAGTCGCCCTGAAGATGAAACAGACCGGCATTGTCCCGGTGTTTTACAATGGCGATCCCGGATTGTGCAAAGAGGTTGTTTTGGCCTGTTATGAAGGAGGAATCCGGGTTTTTGAATTTACCAACCGGGGTGATTTTGCATCCCTTGTTTTTGCTGAGGTTAACAAATGGGCAGCGGAAGCATGCCCCGAAATGATTATGGGGGTCGGGTCGGTGGTCGATGCAGGGACTACTTCGATGTACATAGCACTGGGAGCCAATTTCATCGTTTCCCCGCTGATCGATGAAGGAATGGCCGCCGTGTGCAACAAGCGGAAAATTTCCTGGAGTCCCGGATGCGGTTCAGTCACCGAAATCGGGAGGGCACACGAACTTGGAGCCGAAGTAGTAAAAATTTTCCCGGGACAACAGGTCGGGGGCCCTGAATTTGTGAAAGCCGTACTGGGCCCGATGCCCTGGACCAGTATCATGCCAACAGGAGGTGTATCCCCTGATGAGGAAAATTTGTCCAGATGGTTCAAGTCAGGTGTTCACTGCGTGGGGATGGGATCACAGCTCTTTCCGGCAGAGGTGCTAAAAAACAGGAACTTTGCGTTCATCACGGAAAAATGCCGGGAGGCCCTGGATATTGTGCGAAAAATCAGAGGTTGAAGCAATCAAAAAAACCAACATACGAATGAGCAAATTAAGCGAAATCAACGAGAAAATCGGCAAATACAGGTGGACAATCTGCGCTTTAGTGTTTTTTGCCACAACCGTAAACTACCTCGACAGGCAGGTGCTAAGCTTGCTGAAAGACCGGCTGGAACTTGAATTCAACTGGACAGATTCCGACTATGCCAACATTGTTTCTGTTTTTCAGTTTGTTTATGCCATTTCCATGCTCTTTGCAGGAAGAATCATCGATTGGCTGGGTACAAAACTCGGGTATGCCTGGGCATTGATTGTCTGGTCGGTAGGTGCGATGATCCATGCACTGGCAAAAGGTACCCCGGGATTCATGGTTGCCAGGGGTATCCTTGGTTTTGGCGAATCGGGTAACTTTCCTGCTGCCATCAAAGCTGTTGCCGAGTGGTTTCCGAAGAAGGAGAGGGCATTGGCCACAGGGATTTTCAATTCGGGAGCAAATGTCGGCGCAATCCTGGCACCCCTGACTGTTCCATGGATCGCCGGACATCTTGGCTGGCAGGCTGCTTTCCTGATCATCGGGGGGATCGGTTTCTCATGGCTGATTTTCTGGTTCTGGTTATACGAAGTTCCTGCCCGCAGCAAAAAAGTGGGGAAAGCCGAATATGATTACATCCACAGCGACAATGTGGATACAATGAATGTCAAAACAGAAGAAAACAACGATAAAGTTTCCTGGTTTAAATTGCTCAGGTTCAGGCAGACCTGGGCATTCAGTTTCGGAAAATTCATGACCGACGGAGTATGGTGGTTTTATCTTTTCTGGCTGCCTGCTTATTTGAAAGCACAATACGGAATGACCGGGATGCAGGTGGCTTTCCCTCTGGCAGTCCTTTATACCATGTCGACCATTGGCAGTGTCACCGGAGGATGGTTCCCGATGCACTTCATCAAAAAAGGATATGAGCCTTATGCCGGAAGAATGAGGGCCATGCTAATGATTGCCCTGATCCCGCTATTGGTGCTCTCAGCACAATATCTCGGAAAAATCAGCTATTGGATACCGGTTTTCATCATCGGCATCGGAACCGCTGCCCACCAGGCCTGGTCAGCCAATATTTTTACAACCGTTTCCGATATGTTCCCGAAGAAAGCGGTTGCCAGCGTAACCGGGATCGGAGGAATGGCCGGAGGCATCGGAGGAATCGTCATTACCAAAATTTCGGGGTGGCTATTTGATGCATACCGGAGTGCCGGCATTGCCAGGTCGTGGGTTGAGGCTCAGACCGCCAACCTTGGCGAATACCTTGAGAAAATCAAGTCGATGACACTGATGAACAAACACAACGATATCATTAACCTGGACAAAATCGAACTGGGAAGCCTGCCTTCTGAGGTGATTCAGCAGCTTCAGTCGGTCGACCCGGGTCTGTTTGACCAGCTGAGATCCCTTCAGGCCCCCATCGTCCAGGGCAGAATGACCATAGCCTATACCATGGTGTTTGCTTTCTGTGCCCTTGCCTATCTGATAGCATGGGCGGTGATGCATTTTCTGGTACCCAAATTCAGGAAAATTGATATCTGATCCTGACATTCTCTTATAAAGACCTGAAGTCAAGAACTGAGAAGGCTAAGGCAAACCGCAGGTCCTGACCAGCGAAGGAGTGTCGGGAGGCAACGATAACTGAAGGTTTTCATTTTCAGTCAGTGCCTTGTAAGGTCATTAACATTTCTATCCCGGGAAACTGCCTAGGGATAGGAACCCCCTCGTTCCGGTCTGTTGTTCGTTGAACCAACGATGGCTATAGGTAAATAATTCCAGGTACGAGGTTAATGTCAAGCATCTTATTGAATACGCAATCCCTGTCTGCCGGCAGGCGCAATGCGCGATCAATAAAATTCATCCCCAAATAAAATTATTTTTTTGCTTTTCAGGATGTTCACCACTACTTCCACGATCTGGTCATCGGAAAGACTGGCATAGTTGAAAATAATATCAAAGTCGCTGTTCTCATATTTTCTGCCCAGCAGTGATTCGGTAAACCGCTTTCTTTTTTCATCCGATTTCAGCACATATTCCTCGGCTTCGAGATGGCTCATATTTTTCATTTGTGCTACCCTGTTAATTCTCCACTCAAGAGGAGCTTCAAGCCTGAAGCTGAGTTTGTTCGGGAGGTCGGACAAAATGGTGGTGGCACCCCGGCCGATGAAAATGTAACGACCTTGTATGGCAAGTTTGGTAATGACATCTTTCAATATGATCAGTGACTCTTCATCAAGCTCACTGTCAAACCTTTCCTTTGAGAAAGCTTTTGCAACCATCTGCACCCTGCTGATCATCTCAGGATTATCGATGTTTCTTGCGGAAAGCTCTTCCTGCACCTCCCGGATAGTTTCCCTGAACGTGTTTTTATCAGCCCATAACCATTCCGCCTCGGTTTTGGTATCCGACATATAACTATATCCCGTAAGGATTTTCGAAAGTTTGATAGCAATCCTTCGTGCCGAACAACCTGTTTGCCTCGATATGGTTACAACAGGCCCGGCAAAATCACCTGTTTCCAGGTTCGATGCAGCTACATATTTCAGGTAATTCCTCAGAAACTCTTTCATTTTTTTCTGATTTAAAAATTTTCCGCTAAATAACGAAAATACAACCAAAAGTTTGGTTTTATATTACCCGGCAAGATGAATTCTCGTTTTTGATTGATGTTATATAACAATCTTTTTAAACATCATTTTTTTGTTATTTTTAAACTAAAAACAAAAGAATGGAAAAACCGGTTCAGACGGCACTGGCATCGTTCGGAATGTCGGGGAAAGTGTTCCATGGCCCTTTGCTGAAGGTCAATTCCCAATTCAGGGTAACGAAGGTGATGGAACGATCCGGAAACCTGTCGGCGGGACTTTTCCCGGAAGCGATGATTGTCCGTGATTTTGGTACACTGCTGGGTGACCCGGAAGTGGAGCTGGTCATTGTGAATACACCCGACCCGATGCATTACGAAATGGCAAAAATGGCTTTGCTGGCGGGGAAACATGTTGTAGTTGAGAAGCCTTTCACACTCCGGAGTTCTGAAGCCGATGAACTGATTGCCCTTGCCGCCAGATCAGGATTGTTGCTGACCGTTTATCAGAACCGGCGTTGGGATGGGGATTTTCTGACAGTGAAAGAGGTGTTAAAATCAGGAATCCTTGGAAGGATTGTTGAATTTGAATCGCACTTTGACAGGTTCCGTCCCGACTTAAACTTTTCTTCCTGGAAAGAGCATGGCGATGAGTATACCGGTGTGCTTTACAACCTGGGATCACACATGGCCGATCAGGCAATGCAGTTATTCGGGGTACCTGAAGCAGTCACATCCCATCTCAGAATAGTCAGGCCTGGAGGCAAGGCAGTGGATTATTACGATATACGGCTTCATTATTCTTCCTTCAGCGTGCTGCTAAAGTGCTCCTATCTTGTCAGGGAGCAGGGGCCTCGCTATATCGTTCATGGGACCAGGGGATCTTTCCTGAAATGGGGAATTGACCCGCAGGAAGAACTGCTCAAGAACGGATCGTTGCCCACAGGTAATTCATGGGGAATTGAGAAGGAAAACGACTGGGGAATCCTGCATATTTCAATAGGGAACGAAGAACTTCGGGGAAGGGTGGTGACCCTACCAGGGAATTACCCGGCTTTTTATGAAAACCTGTATGGTGCTATCAGGCATGGCTTGCCTCTTGCCGTTCATCCTTCCGAAGCGAGGGATGTCATCCGTCTGCTTGAAATCTGCCTTGAAAGCAACAGGGAGAAAAGGACCATCTACTGGAGCAATTGATATATTCAAATATTCTTTCACGCGAAAGAAGATCAGGTGTCATGGAAACGCTTGATAATCAACAATTGAAAAGTTCGACGACGAGGCCAAGACCGGGACATGCAAACCCAGGGTTTTTGTTATTCTATATGTAGAGGGGCAGAAGGTTAAGGCTGGGTATTATTACCGTGTTGTAAGTTTTGAATAGAGTTCCTTCAGTTTTGTTTCATATATTACTTGGATCTCTTTTTCATGATCTCCGAGCGGGCGTACCGGAATCAGGTCCATCACTTCATCGGGAAGCATGGATGAAGTGAAAAAAGTTTCGAGTGCTCCATACATGGCCTGTAGGATGGCTTCCCTTGCTTCATAATGTCCCAATCCGAAATCAATCCCGATCTCGATAAGTTTTTTCCATTGAAACCAGAAATAGGTGGGGGCCATGGCCGAAATCACCGCATAGGCTTCCAATTTTTGCTCCTCTACTTCCAGTGTTGTACCTAGAAAATCCATCATCTGGAAAACAATTTCTTTTTCATCGGAGGGGAAGGAGGGGGCAAACCAGATTGGATTGTATCCTTCATTGATCACAGAGGTGGCATTGGGAATCATCCTGATCAGTTTCGTAACCTGCGGAAGCCGGGAGGAGATCATCGCACTGGTAATTTTAGGAGCCAGCGAAGCCAAAACGGTTTTCCCGCTTACAAAAGGAGCAATTTTTTCAAGGGTTTCCATAATCACGGGAGGATGAAGTGCCAGGATGACAATCTCCTGTGAAGCTGCCTGCTCAAGTGTTGCAACATGGATATCGGGAAACCGTTTCAGAAGTTTATCAATAGCCTCCTGGCTGATATCAAAAACCGACGCTTGCAGAAGGTTTATTTTTTTGTTGGCAAAAGCCTGGAGAAGTACCCTGGTAATCCTTCCTCCGCCGATAAATCCAATGGGTGGTGTTTTCATAGAATTATGTATTGAAGTGATGATAAATCGTTGAAGCGCTTTTTCAACCTCTTTCCTTAGCTGTTCAAAATTTTTCGTATGACAGCCTGAATCGATGGACATGATTTTACTCTGTTTTCCGGGTTGCCCGGCTTTATCTTTGCTTCCGCATTCGTTGCAGGGGAGAAAAACCCGGATATAAAGAAGGCCGGAAAAACAAAGGTTGGCTTCATGCCATCCTGTAATGATGCAGGAAATCAAGGATGTTCTTTTCAATCCTCTCCTTCAGTCGCGAGACATCCGACCGGATAAAAGCCTCGCCCGTGATGTTTTCAAACAGCTCGATGTATCTGTCAGAAACGGAAGACACAAATTCGTCCGACATAAATGGCACCGATTGCCCTTCCTTGCCCTGAAACCCGTTTTCGATCAGCCATTGTCTGACAAATTCCTTAGACAACTGTTTCTGCGGTTCTCCTTTTCGAAGTCTTTCCTCATATCCATCTGCATAGAAATATCTTGATGAATCGGGCGTATGTATTTCGTCGATCAGGTAAATCACACTGTCTTTTTTCCCGAATTCGTATTTGGTATCGACAAGGATCAGCCCTTTATCTGCTGCCATTTCAGTTCCCCTTTCAAATACCCTCCTGGTATAGCTCTCCAGTTGTTCGTATTCATTTTTGCTGATAAGCCCTCCGTCTATGATCTCTGAACGTGAGATATCTTCATCATGCCCCTCCATTGCTTTGGTGGTGGGGGTGATGATAGGTTCGGGAAATTTGTCGTTTTCCACCATTCCCTCCGGCAACCTGACCCCGCAGAGTTCCCTCTTCCCTGCCTTATACTGCCGCCAGGCGTGGCCCGTCAGGTATCCCCTGATCACCATCTCCACCTTGTAAGGTTCACACAGATGGCCGATGGTTACATTCGGATCGGGGGATGCGATTTTCCAGTTCGGGACGATGTCGGCGGTGGCATCCAGGAATTTGCAGGCGATCTGGTTCAACACTTGCCCTTTGTAAGGAATTCCCCTGGGAAGCACAACATCAAATGCCGATATTCTGTCGGTGGCTACCATTGCCAGCATTTTACCGCGAATGTTGTATACATCGCGTACTTTTCCATGGTAAACGCCCTCCTGTCCGGGAAAAACATAATCGGTTCTTGTCAATGCGTTCATACTTTTCAGTCGTTTAAGATTTCATACGGCTTTTATAAACATGTTCCGACCCCTAATCGGGGGGTGGAAATGCCTTTCAAAACAAAAATAGTCAAATATCTTCATGTTTAAATGATAGCTCTGCCGAAGGGGTACAAATTTTCATTCAGGGAAAGGAATGTTAAGTTTTCGGAACATCTGTTTCTTTGCAGCCCTCAGGTTGGATGGTATCATGGTTTTCTGACTTCCCTGTTCTGTTTTGAAGAACCGGTTTTTCAGCAGCAGGCTTTACTCCCGAAAGGGAGTATGCATCGTATGCATCAACGATTTCCCTGACCAGCCGGTGCCTGACAATGTCCCTTTTATCGAACATGACAACCGAAATCCCTTCAATGTTGCGGAGGATATTCATGGCAAGCAGCAATCCCGACTGGTTCCGGTCGGGAAGATCAATCTGCGTAATATCGCCGGTCACGATAAATTTTGCATTCAGCCCCATCCTGGTGAGAAACATTTTAAGCTGTAGCAGGGTGGTATTCTGTGCTTCATCGAGGATGACAAAGGCGTTGCTCAGGGTCCGTCCCCTCATGAAGGCGAGCGGGGCAATCTGAATGGTTCCGTCTTTCAGAAATTCTTCCAGTTTTTTTGCGGGAACCATATCGAGCAATGCATCATAGAGCGGCTGAAGGTACGGGTCAATTTTTTCCTTCAGGTCGCCCGGCAGAAATCCCAGTCGTTCCCCTGCTTCCACAGCAGGCCTGCTCAGGATGATCCTCTTGATTTCGCGGTTTTTTAATGCTTTGACAGCCAGGGCAATGGCTGTATATGTTTTGCCTGTGCCAGCCGGACCAATGGCAAAAACCAGATCGTTATCACGCGATTTTTCAACCAAAATTCGCTGGTTGGGAGTGCGTGCCCTGACTGGTTTGCCCATGATGCTGTAAACCAGGATGTCAGGTTCATCTTCCCCGCTCCCCGAAGAACCATCGTATTCATCCAGAAGGATCTGCCCGATGATCTCTTCAGTCAGGATATTAAACTGGTAATAATGGTCAAGGATAAAACTGAACTTCTTCTCAAAGAAGCGCAACTCTTTATCGTCTCCCTGGAGATAAAGGGAATTTCCCCTTGCAGTGATTTTTATCTTTGGAAAGTAAGTTTTGATCAGGTTGATCTTCACATTGTTGATCCCGTAAAATTCAAGCGGGTCAATCCCCTCAAGTATGATTTGCTTTTCCAATCTTCAATGTTTTACTAAATTCAAATATAAGGAACAATTGCACTATTTGAAACCCTAATAAAATTATAGTTTGTTTAAGTGAGGATGTGACGAAAATCCCGGATATCTGGATGAGGAATCCTGTTTTAAAATCTCCGGCTAAAATGGTTAAACGAGCGGATGATTTGATACCTTCGCAAAAAAAATTGCAAGCGGTTACAACATGGCGGAAATTGCTCCGGATACAGGGGGGGAAAATCGAGAGTTTTTCTTCAAGAGGTTGGATTATGCTGGCCCGAACCAAACGGATGACAGGAATCCGGAAAGGGGCTGAAACAGCCCGTTGGTACTGGTTGGTATGTTTGCACTGTTCAGGGTGCCCTCATTTTTCGGTGAGAAGCTGCCTGCTGCCGGAATTTGTCTCCCGGGAATCGTCAGAAAGCTGAACGGGACTGTCCGGGCGCCCAATGTTCAGTGAGATACCACAGCACGGCAACGAATGGATGGAGCACTTGCAGAGTACAAAAGAAGGGTCAAAGTACTTTAAACTTGTTTACTGATGGAAAATACTTTGTCTGAATTCCGGCGTCTCATTGAAATTATGCGTGAGCTGAGGAAGAAATGCCCCTGGGATAAAGCCCAGACGTATGAATCGCTCCGGAAACTGACGATCGAGGAAACCTACGAACTTGGGGAAGCAATCCTGAAAAACGATCAGCAGGAGATCAAAATGGAACTTG
>CAYNBE010000096.1:0-13192 GCA_964395045.1 uncultured Prolixibacteraceae bacterium
ACCTGATTAAAAACACCCACCGGTATGAATAACATCCGATTCCCGACTTTCGTGGTTGACAAACAGGTTTGCCTGACAAATATCCAAAGGATGTCGGAGAAAGCTAAGCAACATGGCCTCCGGTTCAGACCCCATTTCAAAACCCACCAGTCGGCTTGTGTGGGAGAATGGTTCCGGTCGTCCGGAGTGACGGCTATTACCGTTTCGTCGGTTTCCATGGCCGGCTACTTTGCTTCCAACGGCTGGAACGACATTACCATTGCTTTCCCTGTGAATGTTTTGGAAATAAATGAAATAAACCGGCTTGCCTCTTGTGTGGATTTACAGCTCCTCGTTGACAATGAGGCTTCGCTTGCTTTCCTTGAAAAACACCTGGCTGCATGTGTCGGTATCTATATTGAAGCTGATACGGGCCACCACAGGTCGGGAGTAGATGTAATCAAAACAGCAAAATAGACCTGTTGCTCGAACTCCTGAAAAAAAGCAGATGGATGAGGTTCCGGGGGTTTCTTTCGCATACAGGTCAGACCTATTCCGCCCGTTCAAAGGAAGAGGTTCTCAACATACATGCAGGGGCGCTGATGAAAACGCGTTCCCTGAAGAATCATTACAGACCTGAATGGCCCGGTCTGGAGATTTCACTCGGCGATACTCCTGCCTGCTCGGTATCAGAGCTGTGGGATGAGGTGGACGAAATCCGTCCGGGCAATTTTGTTTTTTTCGACCTGATGCAATACCGGCTTGGGGTTTGCCGCCAGGCCGAGATCGCTGCAAGGGTGGTCTGCCCGGTTGTGTCACGGTCGGTCATGCGAAATGAAATGGTGATTTACGGGGGTGCCATACATCTCTCAAAGGAATTTCTGATCGGCCAGAACGGCAGAAAGAGTTACGGAGCGGTGCTGTTCCCGGATTCTTTATCCGGAAACGATGAGTTCCCCGGCGATGCCTGGGTTGCCGGATTATCACAGGAACACGGCATTGTCAGAGGACCATTTGAAAAGATCAGGGATGCCCGTCCCGGTGATCTGGTTGAAATCATCCCGGTACATTCCTGTCTGGCTGCCGACCTTGCGGGCTATTACGTAACCCGTGACGGGGAAGTCCTGGAAAAAATGAACAGGAAATCATCTCCTGATTCATGACTTTTTAATTGAAATGCAATTCCTGCCCCGGTGCAGGGAACTACGGAACGGGAATTTCGTGATGTTTTTCTGCAAATATTTCATCCCTTCGGGATGATCTTTTACTGTCGGTGACATTTTTCGCTCACTCCGTCTTCCAGTCTCTCTGCCTCTATTTCTCTTTGTCGCTCTTTCGCTTCCACAATTTCTTTTCACGCCTCTTTCTCCGGGATCTGTTTTAGTGTTTCGAGGAGGAAATCCCAGAATTTTCCGACCGAAGGAATGTTCACCTTTTCATCAGGCGAGTGGGGATGGCGGATCGTGGGGCCCAGCGAGATCATATCCCAGTGAGGATATTTTCCGCCCAGAATCCCACACTCCAGCCCTGCATGGATAGCTCTGATCCCGGGCATTTTCCCATATTTATCCTGGTAAATCCCCATCATAATTTTCAGAATGGGTGAATCCATATTGGGTTTCCAACCGGGGTATGCTCCCGAAAAAGCCACTTTGGCTCCGGCCAGTGTGAAGAGGGAGTGCATCCGGGAACCAAGCTCCTTTTTGGCCGAATCGACCGAACTGCGCATAAGGCATGCTACCCGGACCAATTTCTTTTTCTCATCCGATTTCACGATGGCAAGGTTGGAAGAGGTTTCCACCAGACCTGCCATGGTGTCGCTCATGCGAATGACATCATTGGGACAGGCGATGATAGCCTTGGTAAGTTTTATCTGAGTTTTCCGGTTGATGACCGTAGCAGGTTTCTCAACCGGTTCAAGGGTGATGGTGAGTCCGGGTTCGGTGTGTGCAAGTTCGGCTTTGATGACACCTGCAACCTGGTCGACAAGGGTAACAAATTCCTGTATCTTTTTATTTTTTACTGCAAGTAGTCCGAAGGCTTCCCTTGGGATTGCGTTGCGGAGGCTTCCGCCTGAAATAGATGATAGCCGCACCCCCAGTTTACATGCGGCTTCTCCCAGGATGCGGAAAAATATCTTGTTGGCATTGCCCCGACCCAGGTTGATATCCAGCCCCGAGTGACCTCCTTTCAGTCCTGTAATACTCAGATTAACACCTGAATAACCTTTGGGTGTTTTTTTCTCCCTGTATGAAAAACGGGCATTCATATCTTCGCCTCCAGCGCATCCAACGTACAGTTCTCCCTCTTCTTCCGAATCGAGGTTGATCAGGATTTCTCCCTGCAAAACATTTTCAGGGAGGCCGTTTGCACCGTCCATGCCTGTTTCTTCGGTGGCGGTGAACAGTCCCTCGATGGGGCCGTGGGGAATATTCCCCGAGGCTAGCAATGCAAGGATGGCGGAGACACCGATCCCGTTGTCCGAACCGAGGGTGGTTCCGTTGGCCTTTACCCAATCCCCGTCAACGATTGTTTCAATCGGATCTTTTTCAAAGTCGTGTATCTTGTCGCTGTTTTTTTGAGGAACCATGTCGAGATGGCCCTGGAGAATCACCCCCCGGCGGTTTTCCATTCCAGGCATAGCAGGTTTTCTGATGATGATGTTACCCGTTTCGTCCCTGATGGTTTCAAGCCCCAGGTTCCGGCCGAACTGCTCTACGTAATCCCTTATTTTTTCTTCATGTTCCGATGGCCTCGGAATCTGCGTGATTTCATGGAAAATGGCCCAAATCTGCCGGGGCTCAAGTTCGTTCATTAATTTACTCATTTTTAATTAGTTTGTGGTTGGTGATTTATGATTGCTGCATGTTGGGAAGTTCAAGTCCGTATCCTTTCACTTTGTCTTCTTTCCTGAGCAGGAGCGCAAAAACAACTGCAAGGATTCCGAGCGACATGAAGATCAGCATCGGCAGGGTATAGTCATATGTGTTGACAATAAGCCCGCCTGACTCGGTCTGTCCGGTGATGCAATAGGTATCGAGTACCCATCCGATCAGGGCGGGAACTCCCATCAGCCCCCAGTTCTGGACCCAAAAGATGAGGGCATAGGCCGACCCCAGCTGTTTTTCGGGGATGATTTTGGGAACCGATGGCCACATAGCGGAGGGTACAAGCGAAAAGCCGATCCCCAGGATGATGATCAGGATAATGGCCAGCAACCAGTGGTTAAGGAACGGGATTGAAAACATGGCATGGACGAAAATCAGAAGCACTGAACCGATGATCATGATGGTTGCCCCTTTCCCTTTCCGGTCGTACAGGTTGCCGAAGAAGGGAGTGAGAAGGATGGTCCCGAAAGGAAGCAGGGCAGGAATATTTCCGGCAAGCTTTTCAGCCACTCCGAATTTGTTGATCATCAGGTCGGTGGCAAATTTAAGAAAGGGAAAAACCGCTGAGTAGAAAAGGACACAGAGAATGGCTATATACCACCATCCCCTATTGGTAATGATGCTGCCGATGTCGGAAATCCTGAATGACTCTTCGTTTCCGTTTTCTGCATGGAAATCTGATTCGGATGCTTCCAGTTTCCTGTCCATGAAGGTGTAAAGGAAAAACGAAATCAGCCCGATACAGAGCATGATCAGGCACACCAGCACCGGCCCCGACACATGGTTGAAAACCCTGGCAAGGGGGAGTGATGTGGACAATGCCAGGCCAGTCCCCACTCGTGCCGTGGCCATCTCCAGGCCCATCGCCAGTGCAAGTTCCTTCCCCTTGAACCATTTTACGATAATTTTTGAAACTGTGATCCCGGCTACTTCGACTCCAACCCCGAAAATGGCAAATCCCAGTCCGGCAATAAAGACCTGGGCCTTGGCTTCAAACCCGAAAATGCTCCACACCACTCCGTCGAGCGAATGGGTCGAAACCGCCCAGTACTTGATGGCAGTACCGATAACCATGATCATCGCTGCCATTAGACCCGTAAATCGGACCCCCATCTTGTCGAGAATGATTCCCCCGATAATCAGCATCAGCAGAAAGACATTGAACCAGCCGTATGCACTGGTAAAAAAACCGTATTCGGTACTGCTCCACTGCAGTTGGCCTTCGAGAAGCCCTTTCAGTGGAGCCATGATATCGGTCAGGTAGTAACCGCAAAGCATGGTGAATGCCACCACCGCCAGGGCTGTCCATCTGGCGGCTTTTGATTCTCTCAGTGATTTTCTGATAATATTCATAATTTATTTTTGGATTTCTTTTTAAGTCGGAAGCTGAAGTAGACTGTCAGTCAGGAAGTTTACTTTTTCAGGACGCTTTTGATGGCTCCCGTTTCAGGATGGAATTCGATGGCGTAATTCCCGGTGAGAAGTTCTTCCGGAACCGGAAACACAATTCCGAACTGTGCAATTTCCATCCGGGTGGTTCCCAGCAGGGTCAGTTCTTTCATCAGTCTGATATTTCCAAAACCCGGATGCCTGAAAAAAATACCCGCTTTACCTGCCGACTCCACCGGTGGGAGGGGGGATTCTATCTTTACGGGGACCGATTCATCTTTTTCAACATCAATCATGACAGGTTTTCCCGAAAAATCGTTTTTTGGCAGGAATCCCAGTTTTTCATCAAACCGGAACAGCACTTCTCCCCTGACAGTTTTTGCCGGGGGAATATAGTCAAAAACGAAAACGGCTTTTTCCGAAGCTGATTTGCCTGTAAAGAGTTCAAGGTTTTTCTTCTCAATCCTGTCAAGTTCTTCGAAGCTTTCCTCGTAAGCTTTCCCGTCGGGATGGAACTCGTCGAGCATTCCTGCGGCGATATCATATCTTGCTGAACGTGCCTTCAGGATAAGGCTTGCCGATTTAAATGCCCTTTCCCTGAGGGGGCCGTCACCACTTTGTTCAGGGCTGCTGACTGTTCCGATAAATCTGATCGCCGGACTGGTACTGGCGTTTTCAAACGAATTGGATACCGGAGGCATCAATTTCGCAGGTTGCGGGGCGGAATTGAATCCTGCAAGGCATCCGTCCGGAGTCATCTGGATCAGGGGCGATTTTCCCGGACCCGTCATGAAATAACAGTCGGGATCGGGTTCCTGAAAGTTTTGGAAAGTTACTCTGCCGATTTCCCAGAACGATTGTGGTTGTACCATTGCCCCCTTGATCCCGAGCATCGTCTCGGCATATTGTGCAAACGGCCCCGGAATGAAATCGGTTCGGGTGGCTTCAACAACTACCCTGATTCCGGTACGGGGAAGTGAATATGGGATGCCCTGCGAAATGATAACCGGCTGGATATCTTCGGCTTTGTTTTTTGAACGCTGGGCCAGGGAAGGCCAGGAAACCAAAAGGGCCAACAGGATTGTAAATTGTTTCATCGGTATGGAATTTCATTTAAAACGTCAAATGTAGGAAAAATCTGATTCTCTCTGGTTGGTTATTCGCTGAAATGCCTTCCCGAGGCAGCCGGTAATATCAGAGGCAATCATGGCAGGCATAGAATGCCGGCGGGCTGCCAGGTCGCCCGCAAGTCCATGAATATACACTCCTGCAATCGCTGCCTGAGCCGGTGTCATCCCTTGTGCCGTCAACCCGAGAATGATACCCGTGAGCACATCGCCGCTACCGGCGGTGGCCATCCCCGGATTTCCCGTTGGGTTGAAAAAGATGCGTCCGTCGGGAAGTGAAATGGTGCTTCGGGCACCTTTCAGTACAATCACAATTTTGTGACGGAGCGACTGTTCCCTCTGCAGTTCAATCCGTTTCCAGGAGTTTGCAGTTTCCCCGAAAAGCCTCGTAAACTCACCCGGATGGGGTGTGATGACCGTGTTTTCAGGAAGCAGTTCCTGCCACAGCGGAATGGCCGAAAGGATGTTCAGTGCATCGGCATCGAGTACCAGGGGAACATTTGTGTTTGCGATCAGCCTGAACAGGGCATCCCTTGTTTCGGGATGGGTACCCAGGCCGGGGCCTGCCCCCACTGCTGTGTATCTGCCTGCCTGAGGGGCAACCGAAAAGTGATGCTCACTCTTATCGATGCTGCACATCACTTCGGGGGTGTATGTCTGCTGAATCCCATATCCGCAGGCAGGCAGATGGGTGGTCACCAGTCCGGTGCCGGTTCGCAGACAGGCACGTGATGCAAGCAGGGCTGCTCCCATTTTTCCGAAGCTTCCTGCAACCAGCAGGGCGTGACCGTAACTCCCCTTGTGCGAGAAAACGGCCCGGTGGGGCAACATCGCTGCTACCTTTGATCCTTCTGTTACGGCAAAGGGAGATTCGACCGATGCAATGGCCGCAGGATGCAATCCGATGTCAAGAACAATCACCTTTCCTGCATATATTTCGTTTTCGGGAAAGAGAAGGCTTAATTTAGGAAATTGCAACGTGAGGGTGACCTTTGCCCTGATGATATTTTCAGGATTATTCGTTGAGTTGTCTTCTCCCATCAGTCCGCTTGGAATGTCGATCGAAAAAACATCACAGCCCGACCGGTTGATGTGTTGCACCAGTTCCGCTGCAACTCCTTCCAGCGGGCGTGAGAGGCCCGAGCCGAACAAGCCATCCACCACCATCGTCTCCTGTGTCAGTTTCGGAAAATCATCCATGACAGTGATTTTGAACATCTTTGTTCTCCCCTGTTCAGCCAAACGCTGCCAGTTGATGGCAGAAGAGCCGGTTACCGGTTTGCCTGTGTCGAACAGAAAAACTGTGCAACTGCACCCTTCCTTTGCCAGCATCCGTGCCACTGCCAGGGCATCACCTCCGTTGTTGCCGGGGCCTGCAAACAAAACAACTTCGTGGTACCGGCTCAAATAGCTGTGCAGTACACGGGTAATTTTTCCGGCTGCCCTTTCCATCAGGTCGATGTCGGATACCGGTTCATGAAGTATCGTGTAACGGTCAATTTCAGCGATCTGCCGAGTGGTGAATAGTTTCATTTTACTTCGGATTACCTGTTTGCACTGAAAGGTATAAAATTCCTGAATTTCCCGCAGATTCTGAAGATATGCGCAGAAAAAAATCTGCGAAAATCAGCCTGATCAATAAAAAACCCTCTCTTCTGATATCTTTTAATCATTGATCTTTTTATCTTTTATCTCTCTTTTATTCAAAAGATTATATATTTGCCGGAAATAGTCAATTGATAAACTACTTAAACTGAATTCTGCTATGTTCAAAGATCATCCGAAAGGTTTGTTTGTGGCGTTTTTCTCGAATATGGGAGAACGCTTTGGTTTTTACACCATGATGGCTATCCTGGTGCTGTTCCTTCAGGCACGGTATGGCCTGACTGAATCACAGGCCGGAGATTATTACAGCTGGTTTTATTTCGGGATTTACGCCCTGGCCCTCGTCGGGGGAATCCTCGCCGACTCGAGCCGGAAATACAAACTGGTCATCCTCTTCGGCATCGTGATCATGTTCGGAGGCTATCTCATCATGGCCATTCCCGGGAACCCTCTGGCACTCACACTGGCCGGGCTCTTTATCATTGCTTTCGGGAACGGGCTTTTCAAAGGGAATCTTCAGGCAGTGGTCGGGCAACTATACGACAATCCGAAGTATTCAAAAGTCCGCGATTCAGCCTTCATGATTTTTTACATGGGAATCAACATCGGGGCCTTTTTTGCTCCGTTTGCGGCAACCGGAATACGGAACTGGTTCCTGAAAACCCAGGGATTTCTGCACGATGGCAGTCTTCCTGCCATGTGCCATGCCTTTCGGAACGGAACGCTTGAAGATGTTGCCAAATTCCAGGAACTTGCCGACAAGGTCTCGGGATCGGCCGTCAGCGATCTGGGAGCATTTGCCGGGCAGTATATCGATGCCTTTTCGAGGGGATACAATTATGCCTTTGGGATTGCGGCAGGTGCCATGGTGATTTCCCTGCTGGTGTACATTTTCTTCAACAGATTACTCCCTACGGTTGAAAAAATCAAAAAGCCGGAAGATACAGCCAAACCAAAAGCATCGGCTAACCTGATCAGCTTTCTGCTTGGCGGAGGTTTGATGGTGACCACCTCAGTCATTTTTTACTTTCTGCTCAGGGGTGTCCGACCCGACGCTGCTGCTCTCGGGGCAGCCGTGGGACTGTTCATCGGATTTATTGCCATTATGCTCCAGATTTCGACCCGGGAGGAAAGACCCAGGGTAACTTCCCTGATCCTGGTTTTTTTCGTGGTGATCTTTTTCTGGATGTCGTTCCATCAGAACGGATTGACCCTTACCTTTTTCGCCCGTGATTATACCGTCAAAGAGGTGGGCGCTTTCACGAACATCTTTTTCAATGTATGGTCAATGCTCACCTTTATTGGAGCTTTGGCGGGGATTGTCCTGCTGTTTAATAAAAACCGGACGACCAAGCTAACCGGTGCTGCCATGGCTCTGGTCCTGGGTGCCCTGACATGGTACCTGGCTTCGGATTATAAACAGGTGAATCCGATCGCCCCTGAAGTTTTCCAGTCGTTCAATCCTTTGTTCATTGTTGCGCTGACCTTCCCGGTAATGGGGGTCTTTACCTGGTTGCGCAACCGGAACCGGGAACCTTCGACTCCGAAAAAAATAGGGATTGGCATGGTGATAGCTGCCATCGGATTTATTATCATCCTGGTTGCATCGCTCGGACTGGTTTCTCCTCACGAACTTCAGTTTACCGATGCCACGGGAGTAACCAAATACAATCCGGTACCCGATTCATCCCGTGTGGTTCCTTACTGGCTGATCAGCAGCTACCTCATTCTGACTATTGCAGAGCTTTTCCTCAGTCCGATGGGGCTCTCTTTTGTGTCAAAAGTGGCACCACCCCGTTTCCAGGGATTGATGCAAAGCGGCTGGCTCCTGGCCACTGCTGTTGGTAACAAATTTTTGTTTATCGGAAGTGAATTCTGGGGAAAACTCGACCTGTGGGCTTTATGGCTGATTTTTATCGTGTGCTGCCTGTTATCCGCCATATTTATTTTCAGTATCCTGAAAAGGCTGGAGAATGCAACAAAATAGGCAGTTGCCCTGAAAATCAGGTTTTCCTCTTTTTCTTCTTTGCCGAAGGAAAGAGGACATTGTTCAAGATCAAGCGGTACCCGGGAGAACGGGGATAAAGATTCAGATCTGTGGGAGGGTCACCTACCAGGTGCCGGTAATCTTCCGGATCATGTCCCCCGTAAAAGGTCCAGAAACCTTTCCCAAGTTCCCCGTGAATGTACCGGGCTTCGCCGAGGCTCTTGTTTTCTCCCATGATCACAACACCCGGTTTGATCAGCTCCTTCCTGAAAGCAGTGGTCTGGCCCATAAATCCCCTGATGAGGTTATTGTGGTTCTGGCACAGCATGGTAGGGACAGGATCCCATTTGGCCGAAAATTCAAAAAGCGTGAAGTAATCGTTTTCGCGGTCCACCCTCCGTGTGTCGGTTACATCGATGTCGGAGAATTCATACTGATTCGGATTGGTTACCAGGGTAAAGTTCCGGAATGCCAACGTACGGTCGAAATCAAGCCTTTCGTTCACATCCCGGTCGGCAGGATCGCCGTCGAACATCGATTCACAGATGTCGATCCCGAATGCCGACAGGGCAATGTCGTAAGTGTCGGTGGCAGCGCACATTGCGAACAGGAACCCCCCGTTGAATACATACTTCTGAATTTCCCGGGCAACGGCAGCTTTCATCTCGGATACTTTCAGGAATCCGAGTTTCCTGGCCAGCTCCTGGTTGATCCTTACATCTTCCTGGTACCAAGGAGTGTACTGGTATGTCCTCCAGAATTTACCGAACTGTCCTGTGAAATCTTCATGGTGCAGGTGAAGCCAGTCATAATCGGCCAACCTGCCCGAAAGAATCTCCTCATCGTAAACCACATCATATTTAATCTCGGCATAGGTCAGCACCAGGGTGACCGCATCGTCCCACGGCTGTTTGTTCTGCGGGGAATAAACCGCAATTCTGGGAGCCTTCATCATGCTGACGGCATCCTGGTTCACATCGGGAGAGGCAATCTCTTCCACAATGGCATTTCCCCTTGAATCGGTCAGAATCTCAAAACTGACCCCCCTGATTACACATTCGGCCTGAATCTCCTGATCATGCCCGATCAGGAAACTTCCTCCCCGGTAGTTGAGGAGCCACTTCACCTCCGTTCCCCGGGAAAGGGTCCAGTAAGCAATGCCATATGCCTTGAGATGGTTCTTTTGGGCTTCATCCATCGGGATTAACAGCCAGGAAGCCTGCACCTGCAGGGAAGCAAGGGCTGCAAGGATAAACAGGAATTGTAATTTGATCTTCATCTATAAACTCTAAAACGGTGAATCAGGCCCCTCAGCCCCGTAATCCCTGAAAGTGCCGGCATGTTGGAGTTGATCAGAAGCCAAAACATCCCCGTCGTCGTTCATTTTTGAGGAATAGGTTTGTCCGGCCAGTCCGAAAGTCTGTGAAATATTTGATTCCATGTCGGAGAATTTCGCAAGTTCCTTTCTGAATGAGAGATGGATTTCACCGGTTGCACCGTTTCTGTGTTTTGCAATAATAATTTCGGCCACCCCTTTGGTTGAATTCTGGTTCTCATCGGTGGTGATGCCATATGCTTCGGGACGGTGAATGAAAATGACAATATCGGCATCCTGTTCAATAGCTCCCGATTCGCGCAGGTCGGAGAGCTGGGGTCTCTTTCCTTCGCGCGATTCAACCGACCTGTTAAGCTGCGAGAGTGCCACGATAGGGATATCGAGTTCCTTGGCTATGGCTTTCAGCGACCGTGAAATATTGGAGACTTCTTGTTCGCGGCTGCCCCTGGTGTCGCTCCCAATGGTCATCAGCTGGAGGTAGTCGACAATGACACAGGAAATATTGTGTTGCATCTTCAGCCGGCGGCATTTGGCGCGAAGTTCAAAGATCGAGAGGGCAGGGGTGTCGTCGATAAAAAACTGCGAGTTGGAAAGCCTGGCGATTTTGCTGTGAAGCATCTTCCATTCCCACATTTCCAGTTTTCCGCTTTTGATCTTGTTGGACCCCAGTTCCGTTTCAGCGGCAATCAGACGGTTTACAAGCTGAAGTCCCGACATTTCAAGCGAGAAGATTGCAACCGGTTTGTTGTGTTCCACGGCCATGTTTCTTGCCATGGAAAGCACAAAGGCGGTTTTTCCCATCGACGGACGGGCGGCGATGATGATCAGGTCGGTTTTTTGCCATCCGAGGGTGATCCGGTCAAGCGAAGAAAACCCCGAAGGTACCCCGTGCAGCCCGTCCTCCCTTTTTCTCGCCTCATCGATCAGGTCAATCGCTTCTTTCAGAACAGGACGGATCGGAACAGTCTCTTTCTTGATGTTGCTTTCAGCAACCTTGAACAGAGATGATTCGGCAAAATCGATCAGGTCGTCAAGATCGATGGTATCGTCGTAGGCACGGCTCTGGATTTCGGAAGAAACCCTGATCAGCTCACGCTGGATAAATTTCTGTGCAATGATGCGGGCATGAAATTCAATATGGGCCGCCGTGGCCACCCTCCTTGTCAGTTGCGTGATGAACATGGGACCACCCACTTCTTCGAGCTGGTTCCTGTTTTTCAGCTCCTGGGTCACCATCAGCATATCAACGGGTTTCTGGTTGACCGACAGTGACTTGATGGCTTCAAAAATCTTCCGGTGTTCCTCCTTGTAAAAACTGGAGGTGTCAATGATATCGGCCACGGTGACATAAGCATCCCGTTCCAGCATCAATGCACCGAGAACTGCCTCCTCCACTTCAATGGCCTGAGGGGGTAACTTCCCATATTGCGCATTGATCTGTTCAATGCTCCTTACCGGCTTCAGTTCCTCTTTTTTCGCCATTTGATATTTTTTCTATCAACTTGTTTATGAATAAAATATGTTCCACCCGACATGGCTGCAACCAGGTTGCTTTCAGGAGATAACAGAATCCAAAATTAACGATCCGGGATGACAAGGGCAGAGAAAACGATTCTTTTTTATTCCCTGTTTTTCAACCTTTCATGGATAACCTGTGTTAATATCCCGGTCAGGGTGAACCCCATGGCCCTGATTTGCTGCGGGATAAAACTGGTGGCAGTCATCCCGGGAGTGGTGTTGACTTCGAGGAAATAAAAACTGCCGTTGTGCAGAATGTAATCCATCCTGACAATCCCCGCACAGCTGCAAAGGTCATAAATGTGTGCGCTGAGTTCCTGGCACTCCCTGAACAACGCTTCGGGCAACCGCGCCGGTGTGATTTCACGGGTCACCCCCGGGGTGTACTTTGCCTCGAAATCGAAAAATTCATTTCCCGGAATCACCTCGGTGACAGGAAAAATAAGGTGCTTCCCGCCGGTTTTTACCAATCCGCAGGTAAATTCGGTACCCTCGATGAATTCATCCACAAGTGCTTCCTCGCTTTCTGACCATGCAAGTTCAATGGCCTTCGTGAGCTCTTCCTCTCTTTTTACCTTGGTGACTCCGAAACTGGACCCGCCGGCGTTGGGTTTTACAAAGAGGGGCAAACCGAGGGTCTTTACAATCATTTTCGTATCGGCCTGCTCTCCCCTGACCAACCGGATGGTGCGGGCCATCCTGATCCCAAGGCTGCGGAGGTAGTTGTTGCAATGCCACTTGTTAAATGTCAGTGCCGAAGACTGAACATCACAGGTGGAATATGGAATTCCGAGCATTTCGAAATATCCCTGCAGAATTCCGTCTTCTCCCGGGGTCCCGTGGATAGTGATATATGCAAAGCCGATGTTTATCCTGGTACCGTTCAGCTTAAAACTGAAATCCGACTTGTCGATCTCCGCCAGAGGCTGGTCCCCGTCCATCACCTTCCAGGAGTTTCCCCTGAGGTGAACAAGCCAGGGGGTGAACAACTCCCTGTCGATGGCAGAATAGAGGTTTTTGCCGCTTTCAACCGATACGGGAAATTCGGAAGAGTTGCCGCCGGCAACAATGGCTACATCAATTTTTTTCTGGTTCGCATTCATTTGTCTTTCGGGCAATTGTTTATTAATTCAATGAAGGTATCATCTTTTTTACCGTAAAGGGCCTCAAAGTTACTGCACAAAGTAACTCAAAGATGAGATTTTTTCATACTTCAAATCCCTGTCCCCTCTTTATCGTTGTCTAATATCTTTTCATGTGTTTAAAATTATCAAGTTCATTTGGTAAAATTAGTGGAAACAGATGCCAGCCTGCCGCCTGCCTGCCGGTAGGCAGGGCAGGCAGGTAATTCGCATGTAAGGGT
>CAYNBE010000097.1:0-13107 GCA_964395045.1 uncultured Prolixibacteraceae bacterium
GGACTTATCTGATATACCCTTGGAGTGAATCCCTTTGATAAGGCGGGGGTGGATGCTTATTAGAAAAATTTGTTTGCCCTGCTTGAAAAACCTGGTTTTGAGGAAGTATCCCGGAAAATCAGGTCAAAAATCCTTTATCAGAAAGTAGTATAGCTGATTGGTGCTGAACAGCCGTAAACCTGGCAGCCCAATGAGGCAATAACATGGTGTCGGCTGTTCCATAGGGTTCTGCCAAAGTTGGAAAGCTTCAAGCCACTGTATCATATAAGCCTGTCACCAAACTTATTCTGAGAAAGATACATAGAATAAAATGATGACGTTGTTCCTGTGTCGTGGAAGGTTTCGCTTGGCATCAGGCATAAAGCTGGTGCGTCAAGGCTGTGTGAATAAGAACAATCAGTCAGCTTAACATGATAAAAACAGACAAATTTAAAGGATATCTGTTTGCCTTTCTGGCAACTGTTTCGTTTTCGAATGTGTATATATTCAGCAAGGCTGCCATGAACGAAATTCATGCAGCAGAACTTCCGTCGTTTTCGGGAGGAGAGCCGGGAGTCATTGGTGAACTGATCCGGTTCGGATTTTACTGGTTTTTGCTGGCGTTTCTCCTGAACGCCCTCTGGTCATTTTTTACAGGAAAAATGAAACAGTTCAGGAGGATTAACCTGACACAAATCAGGGTGCTTGTCCTGCTGGGTGTGATGGAAATACTCACAAATACCACCTTTTACCTGTCGATCCAGATTATTCCCGATCCCTCGGTAACCTCTTTTCTCGGAAACCTCTATCCGGTTATCCTGACATGGATGGGGGTCACCATCCTGAAAGAAAAGTTTTCATGGATTGAATCGGCGGGAGTATTCCTGGCTCTGACCGGAGCCTTTATTATCAGTTATACAGGGGGGACTTCGCTCAAAAATATGTTCATTCCGGGAACCCTGGTTGTTCTTTTAAACGCCATTCTTGCCTCCGCGACCTCTATAATCGGAAAGGTCAATGTCAGAAAACTGACACCTGAGCTGATCACCCTGAACCATACAATATGGTTGCTGATATACGCCTCCCTCCTGATGGTTATACGAAAGGAACCTTGGGGCATACCTCTGCCTGCATTTGCCAACATTGCAGCAGGCGCAGTCCTGGGCCCTTTTATCGGGGTGCTGATGGTTTATTACTCCTTCAAATTTATCGAAGCATCGCGGTCTTCCATAGTCCAGAGCCTGAAAGGGATTGTAGTGCTGGCAGGTGCATGGCTTTATTTTGGTACACTTCCCCTGCCCCATCAGATTCTCGGAGGATTGCTGACGGTTGCAGGTGTTCTGGTAATGACCCTGGCACGTGCCAGACTTTCCTCACCGGTGAACACAAAATGAACAGCCATCATTTCTCCATCAGCCGGAAGACCAGGTCGGCCGGCGGGGAAACAGTTGCCCCTGCGGGAGTAAGCAAACCTGCAAATCGCATCCGTGGATTCAGCAGTACACTTTCTGCAATTTCGTCAGGAGTGATGGTTAACCTTCCGAAGGTTTTGTGAGTAAGCCATCTCACCTGGTCAAACACCAGGAAAACCAGTTCCGAACAAAATATCTTATCGGGTGAAAGGATATCAAAATTAAAATCATACTTTTTGGTTATCTGGCTGAACAATCGGCGGACCATTGTTTTCCTCTCATTATCACTGATGTTTTCCATCCGGATAATCAGGAAAATCTCTCCGTCGATAAACTGGCCGGGCGACGATAGTTGCATCCCACTGCGCAGGCCTTCGGCAAAAATTTTCCCAGACGAAATTTCCGGATGATACCTGATTACCGGCGGAAGTTCCCAGCAGCCGGCAGATTCCAAATCGCTACGGGTGCCGGTATAGATGGCAGCATGTCCGAAAAAGCCGGGGATAAATTTGTCGGTGAGGTGCTTTTCCGACTTCACCAGGATGATATCAAGAGGTTTCAGCAATGAGAGCAAATCTTCACTTCCCGGGAAACTATCCGGTTTTTTGTTAAACGACCCGACAAAATTTCCAAAAAGTCCGCTCAGTCCGTTCATGAGGCGATATCCGGCTTCATTCAGTCGATCGCCTCTTCTGCACAGCACAAAGCCAATCTCTGCCATAGTTGATGCTTTTTTCAAATCACCGGGCAAGGAAGATCCGGCTTCTTTTCTGACAGTGGGTGAAAGCAAAAAACGTTGTGTTTTGTTAAGAACCCCCCTGGGAATCATGGCTGCATTGTTCCCACGGTTGACCATCCGGCGGATTTGCCGGTCATTCCTGAAACAACGGTTGTAAGAATCTGCCGATTCAAGAAGGGTTTTCAGTGCATCCCGGTTTCCGGAACATCTGAACATGGCATGAAGCGCACTGTCGACCGACAGATTTGCCTGAAGGTTATCGAACAAGGCATTGATAGGTTCAGGCGAAAACACACCTGACGCTTTATGCGGAAATTTAGCCGATATGGTATCAGCAATTCCCATTAGTTTCCGTTTTTCGGCCTGAAGTTCCGGAAGAAGGGAATCGACAGGTTCACAGAAAATCTGCTGCTCAATTACTTCGGTATGCTGAATATAACCCTTCTTCAGCGTCAGGCAGGACGAAAAAACAAACAAGAACAGGATCAGCAGAAGAAAGCTCCGCCTAAAACAGCAGGAGGCTCCTGCTGACATTTTTGACTGAGGGTAGCTGCCGGATATAACCGGGATGTTCAATTGTCTGGATTCCATTCCGACACTTTGCATTTTTCCTTTCGGCCAGAGCAAACATGTATCCTGCCTGCAAACAGACCATCTGCATTACATATTTCAAGTCCATATAAGGACGGATCACTGCGCCCGGAGATGATCCGGTCATCAGATGTCCGTAGAAGGCTATTTTTCGGGCTTTCAGCGCCGTTTCCCGCTCATCATCAATTCCGTGATCTGTCTTTTGGAAATCGGGTTGGTTGCTCCGTGTGTTTCTGAAGTCAAAGCACCATACGCATTGCCGAACCGGAGAGCCGATTCCAGATTTTTCTCTTCCAGGTAAATATGTATAAAGCCTGCCGAAAAAGCAACTCCCGATCCGACAGTATCAAGGAGGTCAATCACATACCCCCCGTCCTCATAAAAATTGCCATGACTGTCAAGTGCAAAAGCCCCATGCTTGCCTCTTGTGACCAGAACGACGTCAAGCTGGTATTCGTTGATGAGTTCTGCTGCCAATGCCTTCGATTCATATTCAAACAACCGGAATTCGCTCATCCGCAGGAACAGTTAATTTTCCTTCACCCTCAGAAAATCGGCTACCCTCAGGCTTTGTTCGATCACTGCAGGTGTATAGCTGTTCTTTCTCAGTTTCATATCGAGGAACTTCAATGAACCGGGAACTGCTGCGATGATTTCCTGAAGGGTATTCCTCGATATGTCGCATCTTTGAACAAGGGTGCCGAAGAAAAGACAATCGGCATCTTTCACAAGTTTCAGCACATCGTCCGATAATTCGATATGGTCAAAAGCCAGGTTTGATTCAATCTGATAAACCGGTCTGCCTTCGCTTCCAATTCTGATGGTTGCCTTACCGGTCGGCAATTCCGGGTCAATTTGTACAAAATCATTTGTAACACCCAAATGCCGGAGCATGTTCAGAGCTTCTTCACCCTGCTCATCCTTTCCAACCCTGGAAACAAGAAATCCATTATCGCCCAGGGCATTCACCCGGTAAACAAAGTTCATGGGTGCCCCCCCAAGCTTTTTCCCATCTGAAAAAATATCCCAGATCAGTTCACCGAAGGCAATAATTTTCTTACCCATGTTATATGAAAATATGCTGCAAAAATAAGAAAATTACAGCACAGTAGCTTCGGTTGGTGCCGCCGGAATCCTGAACCGGCATCACAGACCGTGAAAACCAAACCGGTAAAGGTAAAATCAGTGTGAGAGTTTATTTCAGTCCCTTTTCTTCAAGGAATTTGTCGAGGATGTCTTCCAGTTTGGGCTCCCCGATTTCTTCCAGGTCGTAATAGACCCTTGTGGAAGGTTTGTTCATCTTGATCAGACGGTTCAGATCGATGGGAGTACCGATGATGACCGAGTCGCAATCGGTGCAGTTGATGGTTTTTTCAAGATCGGCTATCTGCCCGGGGCTGTATCCCATTGCCGGCAACAATGTGCCTATTTCCGGATAAATCCGGAAAGTTTCCGCGATCGATCCTGCAAGATATGGCCTGGGGTCAACCAGGGATGCAGCGTTGAATTTCTGTGCTGCCACAACGGCAGCCCCCCATTTCATTTCTCCGTGCGTCAGGGTAGGCCCGTCTTCGACAGCGAGTACCCTTTTCCCTCTGATCAGCGACGGATCTTCAACCCGGATGGGGCTCACACCATCTACCACAATTGCACCCGGGTTCACATTTTCGATATTTTTGCGGACCATTTCGACCGATTCAGGCCGGGCCGTATCAATTTTATTGATAATGACCACATCGGCATTCAGAAGATTTATTTCACTGGGGTAGTATGAAATCTCAGCCCCTGCCCGGTGCGGATCAGCAACCAGTATTGACAGGTCGGAACGGTAAAAGGGGAAGTCGTTGTTCCCGCCATCCCAGAGAATTATATCACATCCTCCGGGATCATTTTCCGCAGCACGCAGGATGGCTTCATAATCAACCCCTGAATAGATCACGTTCCCTCTTACAATATGAGGTTCATATTCTTCAATCTCCTCAATGGTGCACCGGTGCAGTTCAAGGTCGCCCAATGTGGCAAAGCGCTGAATTTTCTGTACTGCAATGTTGCCATATGGCATCGGGTGCCTGACTGCAACCACTTTCAGACCCTTTTTCATCAACAGCTGAACAATCTTACGGCTGGTCTGACTTTTTCCGGCCCCTGTCCGGGTGGCACAAACCGAGATGACCGGTTTTAAGCTAGCCACCTGGGTTTGAGCCGGACCAAGGAGCATGAACTCAGAACCGGCAGCATTTACAAGAGCCGACAGGCGCATAACATATTGGTTGGGAACATCGCTGTATGAAAAAACGCATGTTTCAACCCCAAACTGCCTGATGAGGGCAGTCAGTTCATCCTGGTGATAGATAGGTATACCATCCGGATAGAGTGTACCAGACAGTTCGGCCGGATACCTCCGGCTGTCGATATCCGGAATCTGGGCTGCAGTGAATGCAACCACCTCAAAATCGGGGTTGTTTCTGAAATAAATATTGAAATTATGAAAATCTCGTCCGGCTGCCCCAATGATGATTGCCTTTTTCCGTTTCACGTGTTTAAAATTATCAAGTTCATTTGGTAAAATTAGTGGAAAGAGATGTAATTCGCATATAAGAGTTAATCATTCCGGTTGGTGTTTCGCTTAACATGCTCATTTCATCTTTTTTTTTGACGGAAAATTAGCGATCAACCGAAGAATAAAACAGGATAAATCTCAGTTCAGGAAAAATTTATACGAGACGGTCCAGCCGGCTGGCGTCAAGTCGGAGAAAAATGAAGAGCAGAATGGTAAATGCCCAGAGCGAGGAGCCTCCGTAACTGAAAAACGGCAGGGGAATACCAATCACCGGCATTATTCCGATCGTCATTCCGATGTTGATAAAAAAATGGGTGAAAAGAATGACTGTGACTGAATATCCATAAATCCGGGAAAAGCTGGACCTCTGCCTTTCAGCAAGAAATATGAGCCTGAAAAAAAGCAGGATAAAAAGTCCGATCACAACTACAGAACCGACAAATCCCCATTCTTCTCCGACTGTGCAAAAAATGAAATCGGTACTTTGTTCCGGCACAAAATTGAATTTTGTTTGTGTACCGTTTAAAAAACCTTTCCCCAGAAATCCCCCTGAACCGATAGCTATCTTGCTCTGATTTACATTGTAGCTGGCTCCGAGCGGATCTGACCGGATGCCGAGAACCTCTTCGATTCTGTTCCTGTGATGCTTGCTGAGAATTGTATTGAATACAAAATCAACAGAATACGAAAATGTCAGTGAAGCGATGAAAAATACCACTACCACCATGGTCCGTTTTAACCGGTTCCGGAGCACCCATATTACAATTCCAGCCACACTTGGCAGGACTCCTGACAGAACCACCTGTTCCGTCGACAAATAGGAACCTGTAATCATATTCAGTATCCATATGAACAAGGTCACTCCCGAGGTAATCCCGAGTGCTGAAAACACCGGTTTTGATTTTTGGTTCAGCACATAGTGTGCAACAAGTGCTCCGAGAAAAATCAAAATCACCATCACATAGTTTGGAAGCAGCATTGCAAAAAGGAAAAGCACCACGGTAAGTGCGACCAGAAAAAGGACGATTCCCGGCATTCCTTCTCTGTACAGAACGAGCAGATAAGCCGCAAAAACCACGGCAGAACCAGCATCGGGCTGCATCAGGATCAGACAGGCCGGGGCCATGATAATCAATCCGATCTTTAAATAGGACGACAAAGAGCGGAGTCTGAAGTTGAATCCACTCATGATTTTGGCAAGGGCCAGGGAGGTAGCGAATTTGCCAAATTCGGACGGCTGAATCCTGAATTCGCCGATAACAAACCATGACTTGCTGCCGTTGATCTCCACACCGGCAACCAGTACCAGCAACAGGCTCAAAACAACAACACCATAGAAGACATAGGCAAAAAGTACATAAAAGTTCGAATCGATAATTAGGATAGTGAAGCCGATAATCAGAGCAGCCGCAATCCAGACAATTTGTTTTCCATATCGCTGGGAGAGGTCAAAAATACTGCGGTGTGTATCATCATACACTGCCGCATAAATATTGAACCATCCCATGATGGTCAGCACAAGAAAAATGACAAATGTGACCCAGTCAACATTTGTCCAGAGCTTATTCCTCGTCGCCATGGCCCGGAATATTAGCAGGATTCATCAGATTGGCTTCGATCATGGAACTTTCTAGCCATTTGCGCTGTGTCGAAATAGTATCGTTCAGATACTTCTCAATGACCAGGCTGGCAATCGGTGCTGCATAGGTGGCGCCCCAGATTCCGTTTTCAATGTAAACAGAAATTGCGATCTGTGGATTTTCTTTCGGGGCAAAGGCCATGAAAACCGAATGGTCGGCCCCATGAGGGTTCTGGGCTGTACCTGTTTTTCCACATGCCGCAATTTCCGGGATCATCGACCTGCCGGCTGTTCCACCAGGTTGCATTGCCTTTTCCATCCCATTGATGACCGGATCGAAATATTCCCTGTTAATCCCGCTTTCTACCCTTTCCCTGAACCTGCCCGATATCTCTTTACCCTCAATTTCCTTAACAATATGAGGGATATAATAAAACCCGCGGTTTGCTATCATGGCCGAATAGTTGGCCAGCTGAAAAGGGGTGATCGCGATCTCACCCTGCCCGATTGAAAGGGAGGCAATCGGGAGGGCACGCCATTTCGACCCTCTGAATACATTCTTCTGGAAATAATCAGACGAGGGGATGATCCCTTTCACTTCATTTGGAAGATCAGAACCGAGAATGCGCCCGAAACCAAATTTCATCATTTGCTCCCGCCATGCATCATACGCTTTTCTTACATCGTTGTATTTGGGGTTCTCGAGAATGGCCCTGAAAACGTATACATAGTATGCATTGCACGACTGGGCGATGGAGCCTTCGAGTTCGAAAGCCTGGTTATGATGGCATCCAATTCTGAAATTTCCCGATGAATAACCTTGAGAACAATAAAATCTGGTATAAGGAGTGATGGCGCCTTCCTGCAGTGCTACAAGGGCCTGAGCCATTTTAAATGTTGATCCGGGCGGATATTGTGCCATCAGGGCCCTGTTAAAAAGCGGCAGAAGGGGATCGGCAATCAGCAGTGCATAATTTTTCCCCCTCTCCCTTCCGACAAGCAGATTCGGATCATACGACGGGGAATTCGCAAGGACAAGTATTTCACCGCTCGATGGTTCAATGGCAACCACACTGCCCCGCTTGTTTCTGAGAAGCGACTCTGCGTACTGCTGCAGCTCAATGTCCAGAGTTGTGATGAGATTCCGCCCGATATGGGCCATTGTGTCAGCCTCTCCGTTCCTGTAACTACCCTGTATCCGGTTGTGAACATCAACCATATAATACTTCACCCCCTTTTTGCCTCTCAGCTCTTCCTCGTACGATGATTCAATACCGCTGATTCCGATGTAATCGCCCGACTGATAGTAATGGTCAGTATCAATCAATTCCTGTGTTACTTCCCCGACATATCCAAGAACATGGGCAGCCGAAGGGATCGGATATTCGCGCAGGGTCCGTGGCTGAATATAAAAACCTTTCAGTTTAAAAAGCTTTTCCTGAATGGATGCATACTTTTCAGGCGCGATCTGCCTGACAACCACCGAAGGTTTATACGTAGAATAGGCAGCTGCCTTCCTGAGTTCCTGGCAAAAATTATCAAACGGTACCTCCAGGAGGCTACAAAACGAAAGTGTGTCGAATTTCCCGGTTTCCCGCGGCACAACCAGCAAATCGTATGCAGCCTTGTTGTAAACCAGCAACTTTTTGTTCCGGTCGTAAATCAGCCCGCGCGCCGGATACTGGACAATTTTCCGCAATGCGTTGTTATCGGCAAACTGTTTGTATGTCGAATCGGCAACCTGAATCTGAAACAACCTCAACACGATGATCACACCGGCTGTAATGAATGTTCCGGTTACCAGTAACCTGCGGTTGGAATTGATATCCACTTCGTCGCTCCCTCCTATTTTCTGAAAACCAGATATTGGCTTAAAAACAGAATAATAACCGTAAAGAGTGAACTGGCCAGGCTCCTGAGAAGAGTCAGATGAAAATTCTCAAACGAAAATACCTCAATGAAAAACAGGAAGAAGTGATGAATCACAACCAGGATGGAAATGTACAGGAGAAACCACCGTATTCCTGTCTGCATCACTCCTGGAAAATCTGACTGATCCGACTCTTTCTGGGTAATCAGTTTAATGACCGGGAAACGGGCATACCCCATCAGAACCGATGCTGCTGCATGCAAACCAAGGGTGTTCGAGAACCAGTCGATGACAATCCCGGTGAGAAACGACAACAGAAGAACCTGATACCTCGGCATGGAAATAGGCAGCAGGAGAATGAAAAGTACATAAACGTAAGGATTGATAAATCCTCCCAGATGTACCTGGTTAAAAAGAAGCACCTGAACCAGCACCAGAACCACAAACCTGAAAGGTATTTTAATCCAGGGAACTGTCATCGATGTTCATTTTGCTTATTCTTAAAATCTCTTGTTTATCACGATTCTCTATTATTTCGACATAGGAAACCGATTTAAAATCGACTGATAGTCTGACCCGAATGGTGTAAAAATTGTCACCTCCTTCTTTCTCAAACGATTCGATGGTTCCAAGCAGAATTCCTTCGGGGAATATAGTGGAAAATCCGCTTGTAATTACTGTATCCCCGACAGCTATATCCACATGAAAAGGAATTTCATTCAGCATGGCAAACCGGTAATTTTTACCATCCCAGGAAAGTGACCCGAAGTAGTTGTTTTTCTTCAACTTGGCTGAAACGTTCCAGCGTGTGTTCAGGAGCGACAATCCCGAAGAGTAGGAAGGCGAAACATGGGTAATAATCCCGGCCACACCATGAAGTGAGATTACACCCATATCTGGTTTTATCCCGTCTTTTGAACCCTTGTTCAGGGTGATGAAATTCTGCTGCCTGTCAACCGAGTTGCAGATTACCCGGGCCGGAATATACCGGTATGTAAGCTCACCGGCAGGATATTTTCTGAAGAGTGAGTCCGGGATTTGCCCCGGGAAAGGCCCCACCATAAAAATGTTTCGCAGCTTTGCATTTTCTTCAGCCAGTTGCCGGTTCACCGAAGGAAGGTTTATATACTGAATTAAACTGCTGTAGGCATCGTAAATCTTACCTGTCAGTTGGCTGGATGAATTTAAAAACTTGACTTTCTGGTAGTTGTTGTAGCTGAAAACAAAAACCAGCGACAGAACTTCCAGAATGAAAAACAGAAAAAACACATGGTTCCTGAGTATGAACCTAATCAGATTTCTCATAAAGTATCGTTCCGGTAATTACCGGATGAGGAATGGAAACTTATCGACATTCTTCAGGGCAATCCCGGTTCCTCTCACCACTGCCCTGAGAGGATCGTCAGCAATATTGAACGCTATTCCGATTTTACTGTTCAGTCTCTTGTCGAGGCCTCTGAGGAGGGAACCTCCACCGGCAAGCCAGATGCCGTTCTTGACAATATCGGCATACAATTCCGGCGGCGTTTGTTCAAGAGCACTTAATATGGCTGCATCGATTTTCGAGAGTGATTTTTCAATACAATGGGCTATCTCTTTGTAAGAAACGGGAACCTCAATAGGAAGGGCAGTCATCTGATTCGGGCCCTGAACCACAAAATCCTTTGGTGGATTATCCAGAACTGGCAGCGCCGAACCAACCTGTATCTTGATTTCTTCTGCTGTCCGTTCGCCAATTTTGATGTTGTGCTGGTGACGCATATACTCCATGATATCGAGAGTGAGATCATCCCCTGCAATCCTGATCGATTTGTTGGTAACAATTCCACCCAGCGATATCACCGCAATTTCAGTAGTACCTCCTCCGATGTCGACAACCATGTTCCCCTCAGGGGCTTCCACATCGAGCCCAATGCCGATGGCAGCAGCCAATGGTTCGTAAATCATATACACTTCCCGGCCACCGGCATGCTCCGAAGAATCACGGACAGCACGGATCTCCACTTCCGTACTTCCCGAAGGGATGCACACCACCATCTTCAGTGCCGGAGTAAAAAGTCTTGATTTCGGATTGATCATTTTGATCATTCCCCTGATCATTTGCTCAGCTGCGTTAAAATCAGCGATCACTCCGTCACGCAGGGGGCGGATGGTCTTAAGGTTTGCATGGGTTTTGCCCTGCATCTGCCTGGCTTTTTCGCCAATGGCTACCAGTTTTTCTGTCTTGATATCAATCGCAACAATGGAAGGTTCATCAACTACAATTTTGTCGTTGTATATGATGATGGTATTGGCTGTTCCGAGATCAACCGCAACCTCTTGTGTCAGAAACGAAAATAAGCCCATGCGTAATCCATTAATTTTCCGAAATCAATTCAATTGTTTTCAATGTCTGAAATGCCTTCGTCCGGTAAAAACCATTGCAATTCCCGATTCGTTGCAGGCATCAATCACTTCCCGGTCCCGGATACTCCCTCCCGGCTGAACAATATATCTGATGTTGAATTCCCTTGCTGTATCAATACTGTCGCGGAAAGGGAAATATGCATCCGATACCAGCACCGATTCCCCGATGTTCACATTCTGTTTCAGGCTAAATCGAGGAATAGTCAGTTGACGGAGGCTGTCAAGCCGGTTGGGCTGCCCCATTCCTGCTCCGGTGAGCCAGAAAGATCCATCTTCTGTTTGGCTGACCAGTGCAATTGCATTGCTTTTCAGATTTTTGCACGCCATCACCCCAAACTTCGCCAAATCGAGCTTTCCCTGATCAAAATGGGCCTCCGTCACATTTGTAAAGCCAGGGTCGCCTCCTTCGTCCTCATCCTGCACCAGCATCCCGCCGCTGATCGACCTGTAGGTTTTTTCTCCTGCGACCGCCGGTTTAACCGGTACCACCAGCAATCGCAGATTTTTCTTTTTCGACAAATTCTCCAGAGCCCCCTGGGTGAAAGCGGGTGCAATGATAATTTCCACAAATTTCCTGTCAAACCACCCTGCAATCTCCTCATTTACCTCACCTGTGAGGCAGACAATGCTACCATATGCTGAAACAGGATCCCCGGCCCATGCAAGTTCCAGTGCATTTTTCAGAGAACCGGAAACAGCCAGTCCGCAGGGATTGAGATGTTTTACCACCGATACGGCATATTTTTTTTCTCCAGTTGGGGCAACACTGTGAAGGGCATCGGAAGCCGACTTCCAGGCCGAATCGGCATCAAGCATGTTGTTGTACGACAACTCCTTTCCCTGAAGCACATTTGCGTCGGCCAGCCTAACTTCCGTATTCGTATTGCAAAACCTGTAAAAAGTGGCTTTCTGGTGTGGATTCTCCCCATACCGGAGTGTTTGTCCGTGATGCAGGCTGATCCTCTCCGATCCTGTTTCCCCTTTGCTGATCCATCTGAAAATGGCAGCATCGTAATGTGAAGAAATCCCGAAAGCCCTCGCAGCAAACCACCTCCTGTCTTCATCCGACGAAATTCCTTTCTTGTCAGCCAGCAATTGTAATAACGGAATGTATTCATCCCTTGATGGAACCACCAGTACATCCCTGTAATTTTTCGCAGCTGCACGGATAAGCGATATGCCACCAATATCTATTTTTTCAACAACATCCTGTTCTCCTGCTCCCAATGCAACCGTTTCCTCAAACGGATAAAGATCAACAATCACAAGGTCAATTTCAGGTATCTTATATTCTTTCAAATGCCCCAGATCATCTGCGTTTTCACGCCGGGCAAGAATACCCCCGAATACCCTGGGATGGAGCGTTTTCACCCTTCCTCCGAGGATGGATGGATATCCTGTCAGATCTTCCACTGAATTTACCGGAATCCCAAGCGCCTTAATGAAAGCAGAGGTCCCTCCGGTACTGTATATCAACACACCCAGATCATGCAATCTCTGCACGATTTCATCCAGGTTCTCCTTGTGATAAACAGAAATAAGGGCACTTCTGATCTTTTTGTTCCCTTCCATTATTAACCAGGTTTAATCGGCAAAGATAGAAAAAAACACCTCAATATATCGGTTAATTATCTCATGCTCCATAATATTTATTTATTATAAAGTAACAGAATTAGCACCTCAAAAAGAGCTATCCGGCCTGATTGAAGAACGATGTTTCTTCCCTTTCCTGTCTACATTATTAAAATCACAACCGTTAAAAAATCGGGGATTATTCGTCGATCAGCCCATAACAACCATTACCTTTACAACAAAAAGAAAAAAAGCATGCTGTTTGCCAGATTGTTTATTGAGAGTTTTGGCTTTGCAATCAATTCACTTAAGGTGAATAAATAAGGGACATTTTTATCGCTTCTCGGCAGTCCGATCGGCATCTTTGGAATCATTTCGGTCTTTACGGGGCGGGCTTCC
>CAYNBE010000098.1:0-11154 GCA_964395045.1 uncultured Prolixibacteraceae bacterium
ATGAGAGCAGAAAAGCACTGGATTACTTTCGCGATGAAGTGAAAAAGGCAGGTTTCCCGGGTTTGCATATACAGTTGATCGGATACGATATAAATGGAAATCCGTTCATACTGAAACCAGAACTTTCTGAGGGTAAAAGCATCGGCGAAATTGTTTCATATTTGGGAATAAATAGCGTTACAATGTATAATATGGCAGGCGGCAATGCCAGAACCGGGGATTACCTCCGCTATGGTGAATGTGCCATCAGGTTAAGGCAAAAGTGGGATTCAATGTTGAATGTACCCTTTTTCCCATGTGTATCGATCGGCTGGGATAACACGCCAAGATATCCCCTGCTAGGAAAGGAGAGCATCATTTATTTCAACAATACCCCCAAAAGCTTTGCTTCGTACCTTCAGAAAGCCAGAGAATTTGTTCTGAATCACCCCGGACAAACACCTTTTCTGGTGATCAATGCATGGAACGAATGGGTGGAAGGAAGTTATCTTGAACCCGATATGCTTTGGGGTTACGGATACCTGGAAGCTGTGAAAAATGTAATGAGCGGACAGTATGACCAATATGCAGGCAAATAGCCGGTCTGCAAATACAAAGTGAAGAATTGTGAATTCAACCAACAAAAATCAAGTATTGAATTGAATGGAATGAATAAAACAAAATCGAATACTTTGTCACGGCGGTCTTTATTGCAATTACTCGGAGGTTCGGTGATTGCTACTGCATTCCCGGTGTCGTTAGAGGCGGAACGGTTGGGTGACTTTTCCGCAGTGCCAAAAAGAAGAAATGTCTATTATGCCTACCGTTCTTTCTGGCCGGAACTGGAAATGACTGCTAAGTTCAAATCAATGGGGATCAACACCCGTTGCTTTTATGCTTCGAACACCATCAATTCAATGGGATTTGAATATTGCAAATACCCGCTTATCTGGTTGGGAAAAAAGAAATATGACTTTTCAGCCTTCGACAGACAGGTAGAGGATCTTTTATCTGCAAATCACGAAGCGAATTTTCTTTGCATGGTCGATCTGAACACTCCTTACTGGCTTACCCGCAAGTTTGCATACGATAGTTTTTCAGAAATCTCGATGGCAGCTTCCGATAAGGAATGGCTCACGGTGACAACAGAATGGATGGCTGATTTCCTGGATTATTCCGAGAAAAAATACGGCGATAAAATTTCTGCGTATATTCTGACAGCGGGGGGAACTTCGGAATGGTATGAATACGACCGCGGGCGTTCGGGCAGAGTGAAAAATACGGCATGGAGAGAATGGTGCGGAAAGAAAGGATTGTCACTGGGCGATGATGTTCCGCAGGAAAGCTCCCTTCAGAAAGCTGCCCATGAAAATGTGATTTACGATCCTCAAACCGAGATGGGAAAAATCATGTACTGGCAATTCCACAATGAAGTGATTGCAGATGCAATTCTTCATTTTGTAAAGGAAGCCCGTCCCCTCATCTCTTCAAACAAGGAAATCGGAGTCTTTTTCGGGTATTATCTGGTTAGTGATCGCAAACAGGTCTCTTTCGGTCATCTTGATTATGAAAGGGTTTTTGCCTGCCCGGATATCGATTTTTTTATCAGCCCCGGGACTTACCAGGACAGGATGATTGGCGGAGGAAGTGGTCCACAGCTTGTACAGGGAACCTTGAACCGCTATGGAAAAAGGTATCTGCATGAAATCGACCACCGAACGCATGTTGTCAATACTGATACCTGGAAAACACAGGCAGACGACAACGCCGGGAATACCAGAGAAGCAGCGTATGCCCTGATTAACCATGCATCACTCTGGTGGTTCGACATGTGGGGAGGATGGTACAGGGAAGAAGAAACACAAGAGCTTATCCGGCGGCTTAAACTTGTATCCGACAGGTATATGGACGATCAGTCAACATCCATTGCTGAAACACTCCTGATCGCCGATCCTCAAAGCGCATTCTATTTCAATGAGAAAATGCCTCATGCTTCTGAAATGGCACATTCTTTCCGGGATAAGCTGAACAGGACAGGAGCTCCTTTCGATATCTTTTCCTTCAACGACATTCCATTCATCGACCTTTCCCGGTACAAGACCGTTTTTTTGCCTGCCACCATTTTGATTACGCCCGAACGGGGTGAAATTCTCAGGAGAACTATCCTTTCCGGTAACCGCACCGTGATTTGGACTTATGCCCCGGGAATATGTGACGGAAAAACCCTTGATGTGTCACGGATCAGAAACTGGACCGGAACGGAGTATGGAACTGCCGGCCCGGTGACCATCAATATGGGAGGTTGGACATCAGTTTACAGTTATGACTATCAGACCATGACCCCTGCATTCCTGAAAGAGACTATGAGAAAAGCCGGGGTTCATATGTTCACCGATGAAGAAAACCCGGTATATGCCAACGAACGTTTGCTTGCAGTCCATTTCAGCGAAGGAGGCACCAAAACGGTTTATTTGCCACGGCGCTGCAGCAAAGTGATCGATGTAATAAATAACAGAGAGGTGGGCAGAAACTGTACCTCTTTCCGGTTCACATTTGCTTCACCCGACACTGCTATCTTCGAAATGATAATGTAGCACCACTTCCATAACACCACCTAAATCACAATCAATTAACACATTACAACATCAGAAAACTTTCAAAATGAATAAAGCGAAGGCACGTACATTTTCGCGTCGATCCGTTCTTCAGTTGCTGGGAGGATCGGCCATTGGGGCCGCTTTGCCTTTCAACGGATTTGCCAATTCTCCTGCGTCTGCTCATCCTCTCTCAAAGCCTGCGGAGGATGGGAGTAAGATTTTCTTTGCCTACAGGTCTTTCTGGCCCGAATTTGAAGCCATGAAACGGTTCAGGGACGCCGGTGTGAATACGGTCTGCATTTTTGCTGCCCATTCTAACAACTCACTGGGAATGCCTTATTCAAAATATCCGCCGGTATGGCGCTGGTTCGGGAAATATGACTTCGGAAGCCTCGACAAACAGTATGATGATGTACTGGCAATAAATCCGGAGGCAGATTTTATCTGCATGATCGACCTGAATTCACCCATCTGGCTTGAACGTCAGCTTGCGAGCGAGTGCGAAAGCTTTAACATGCTCAGCTGTGCATGTTCCAATCCAGCATGGGTAAAAGCAACCGGAGAGTATCTCGAAGCCGTTGTCAACCACATGGAAAAGAAATACGGCGACCGCATCAGGGCTTATCTCCTCGCATGCGGACGTACCGATGAATGGATGGATTACAGTCAGCATGTAGCCGGACGAAATAAAACCAGGGCCTGGCAAAACTGGCTGAAAAACAATGCGAAACCCCAGGTTCCGGTGCCCTCCTTTGAGCGAATCGACAAAGCATCGTTCGAAAACCTGATCAGGGATCCATCGCGGGAACAGGATATTATTGACTACATGCATTTTACAGGAGATATCATCGCAGACACAGTCCTGAATTTTGCCGGAAAAGTCAGGAAACTGATACCTTCTCACCGGCAAATCGGAATGTTTTTCGGATACATTCTTGAGTTGACGCACCTGCGCCTTGTTAGTGGCGGCCATCTCGAATATGAACGTTTGTATGCTTCACCCGACATCGATTTCTTCCTGAGCCCCGGCACCTATTCCGACCGTCCGATGGGGGGAGGAAGCGGTTTTATGATTCCCAACGGTACAAGGACTCTGAACAAGAAAGGATTTCTTCATGAGATTGACCACAGGACACCTACCTACAATGTGAATCTCGATGAATATGTTTCCATTGGATGGATGGTACCCTGGAAAGACCAGGCAGAAACCACTGCCGGGCTGAAACGCGAATTTGCACTGGCTGTTGTAAACCATGCTTCCCTCTGGTGTTTCGATATGTGGGGAGGCGTTTTCGATCCTCCGGAAACCATGAAAATAGTTGCACAAAGCAAAAAAATATGGGATCGGTTTTGTACTCAGCCATTAAAAACAAGGGCTGAAGTTGCCCTGATCGCCGATCCGTGCAGTGCCCGGTACCTCAACGACCAGAATCAGGCAGTCAATCAGATTTATACGGCAACCCGGAACAAGCTGAACCGGCTCGGGGCTCCTTTTGAAGTGTTTTCTTTCAATGATATCCCGAAAATAGACCTCAATCAATATAAACTGATCATCTTCCCGGGACTTTTCGAAGTTTCTCCGGAAAGGGAAGGGATACTCAATGAATTCGTATTCAACAACAACCGGACCGTTCTATTTATTTACGCAGCAGGCATATCGGACGGGAAAAAACTGGAGACATTGTATGTAAAGAAATTGACCGGTGCCCCTTTTAAATTCCCGGGAATTCACAAAATTCAAAGGGAAGGATGGAAGTCGGTTTATATACCCGATTACGAAACTGTTACTCCTGCGTCATTGAAACAAATTTCTATAGAGGCCGGAGTTTCCATTTACTGCGAGGAGGAGGTTCCGGTTTATGCCAACGAAAAGCTTATCGCCATTCATGTAGCAAACGGAGGTCATAAAACCATTTCCCTGCCATTTCAGGCAAAAAAAGTCAGGGAACTATATTCAGAACAGGAAATTGCGGTCAGGAAAGGAAAGTTCTCTTACACTTTCTCAACTCCTGACACTGCCCTTTTTGAAGTGTTATAATCAAGGAGTTAATAACAACATCACCCACAATGAATAGAAAAGAGTTAAACAGGATCACAAGGCGTTCTGCCCTGAAAATGCTTGGAGGAACAGCACTTGGTTCATTCATACCGTTCCGTGCCTTGAATATATTTGGAGCATCCGCTGGGCTGGGAACTTCCGGAAGCCGGACTAAGTTCACGGAAACCGTACGCTCATTTTCATTCAGGGATACCGGAGAGGCCCTCATCAATCCGGGTATGGGTTGGGTTGCCCATTATTATTCGGGAAGGACCGGAAATTACGGGTACTACCTGGAGCCATCTGATTCACTCGACTGGTTTCCGGGGTGTTCGGTTGTCTATATGCGAGTTCCATGGGCATTTGTTGAGCCTGAAGAAGGTTTTTTCAACTGGACCCTGTTTGACACCCCCGCACAACGCTTCATTGAAAAAGGCAAAAAACTGGCCATCCGGATCAACTGTGCTGAACACTGGATTCCCTGGGCAACTCCGAAATGGGTGATGGACAAAGGTGCAAGGGGGGTCTGGTTCATCAAAGGGAAAGGCCCTGATCCAAACGGACAGCTTTGGGAGCCCGATTACCTGGATCCCATCTACCTGGAAAAACTGGAGAACCTGATCCGGAAACTTGCTGAACATTACGACGGAAACCCGAACGTAGCATTTATTGATATCGGCACGTTTGGCCTGTGGGGCGAGGGACATACCGGTGCAAGCAGCCGTCTTTCAAAGGAAGTCACTGAAAAAGCGGTCACGAAGCAGATTGACCTGTACACCCATTACTTTAAAAAAACTTTGTTGTGTATCAGCGATGATGTGGTTGGGTCGAATGCACCCGGTTCTTCATTTCCCCTGACCGATTATGCACGTTCTAAAGGAGTTACATTGCGCGACGACAGCATCCTGGTCAATGTTCCGCCGAATTCATGGTACCATGCCGAACTGGCAGGATGTTACTGGCCTACCATGCCCGTTATCGTCGAGCATGAACACTACGGTCTTTCCCGGACCAGAGGTGCCTGGTCGGGGAAACTGCTGATAAAAGCGGTGGAGGATTATCATTGCAGCTACCTGTCGATTCACTGGTGGCCACAGGAGTTTTACAACGAAAACAGGGAATTCATTGAAAAAATCAATCTGCGGCTCGGGTATCGCCTTCAGTTACGCACAATTAAATATCCGGAAAGCGTCGAGATCGGCGAAAGGTTCAGTGTGGAATGGACCTGGGCCAATGCGGGCGTAGCCCCATTTTACCAGGGAGGTTTTCCTGCCCTGACTATCAAGGACAAAAAAGGCGGAATTGTTTCGCTCCTGGTCGATGATATTTTCAATCTAAAGAGCCTGAAAACCGGCCCCCCGGATGTCATACCGGAAGAAACCCGGATAAGCATATTTCACATCGGCTTTTTGACCCCTGAAAGGTTTTTCAACGATTTTACACTGAAAATGGAACAACGTCCGGGAAGTGAATTTTATGCAGGCCCCGTGACGCCTGCGACAAATCCGGGTGTTTACGATGTTTTTGTTTCGGTTGGCATGAAAGACGGCACCCCGCTCATCGCCCTTCCCCTTCATGGCGACGACGGCATGAGAAGATATAAAATAGGAACAATCACAGTGAAAGAACCTTCGGTTCCGGGTGTCGTCCTGGGAAACAGATATATAGATAAATAACAGACATAAAGATATTTAGACAAAAAGACAACAGCGGGAATGAAAAATAAAACAGCTGAATATGAAATCAAATAAGATATCTTTCCTGATCTTTTCCTTTTATTTCGTCGTTGTAAGTGGGATGGGCCAGGCCACTCCCGGATTAACATTTGTATCTTCAACCAGAGGGGTAAAAGATTCACTGCCTGTCGGTTATGTACCACCACTGGTAAGCAATGGCAGCCTGAGCATGATGGTTGATTACACTGGATGCCAGAATCAGAAAAATTATTGGGGAATGACCCTCAACATCTATTGGGCGGGACGGCGCTACGGTCCACCCCGGGACGGCCTCATTTCATTCGGACGGTTCGACCAGACACTGACCATTAACGGACAAAATCATGCCGTGCCCACCTCCTGGAGCCAGACCCTGGACAAGAAAAATGCAGAAGTGATCTGCGTAAATGACTTCGGGAACGATTTAGCCATCGAAACGGTGGTCTTCACCCATCTGTTCCACGACATGATTGTCATAAAAAAGCGATTTCTGGCCAAATCCCCGGGTAACCAAAAAATATCCTATACATTCAGGTACCAGCTGTCTATGCCTGGTAAAGAAAATACTATACCCTGGCGGATGATCAGCACCTGCTCGAAGGATGAGATGACGGGCGGAGTAAAGTTCCGGTTTGAAACCGATGCTTACAAACCTGCCATCGGCCTGATCTCCCTTTTTTCTGACAAACCAACAGAGCAAACAATCGATAAACAGTTAGTCAGTCTGAATTCAACATTTGAAATCGATCTAAAGAAGCCGTATGAGATCATCTATTTCCTGATCTACACCGACACGATGGATGGAGATGATTTCAATGAAAGGGCCATCCATCTTGAGAAAATGGTACTCACCGAAGGTTATTCCGGCCTGGAAGCTTCGCACCGGAGTGCATGGGGCAGTTACTGGGATGAATCATATATTAAACTCCCGCATCCCCGCCTTGAGGAAGTTTACAATACCGCGCAGTATCACCTGAGGGTCAATGCAACAAAATGGTCGTTCCCGGTCGGAATTTATTCCCCATCACACTGGAATGGCAGATATTTCGGATGGGACGAAATGTTCTGCTACCAGGCCCTCGCCAGCAGTAATCATCTGACTATCTCAAAGCGATGCCCGGAATTCCGCTTTTCAGTTCTTCCAAAAGCCCAAAACCGGGTCGCTCATTACAGCAAACCCGACTACGGGGCGCGCTATCCGTGGGAAACTCTTGAAGATGGGATTGAAGGTGCTCCCCAGTCGTTCGGATTCTGGGCAGACCATGTTTTCCACATGTCGAACATTGCCAACTCGGCATGGCTCCAATTCCTGTACAACGGTGACCGGGATTATCTTAAATCAATCGGATATCCTGTCATACGTGAATGTGCGAGGTTTTTCGTTTCGCACATGGTATACGAAAATTCCGACGGCAGTATGTTCATCGGTAAATGTACCGATTTGGAAAGATTGGGCCCGGCAAGGCAAAATCCGTTTATGACTTCCTGTGGAGCCATTTTCAATTTGGAGTGTGCAGCCAAAGCTGCCGAAATACTCCAGGTTGATACGGAGGAGTCAGCCCGTTGGAAACACATTGCTTCACGGTTGCGCGAAAGCCTGCCGCACGAAGACGGAAGATATATCCCCTATGCAGGATGCAAGGAAAAAAGTGTGGCATCCCTGGGAGGGCTGTTCCCCTACCCCCTTTTTGATGCTGAAAACAAACTGCAGCGCCACGCAGCTTATGATTTCATCGAAAACGGAAGGGCCTCAGGAAACATGTATCCGGTTGGCAACGCGGTTTGTCCCTGGTACGCCGGCTGGATGGCTGCGGCACTTGCCCTCCTCGGAGACAGGAGCGAACCTGAGAAATTATTGATTGAAGCTGCAGGCACAGCCGGCTGCTTTGGCGATTTGTTCGAAATAAATGAGCCGGGATCAGTCGTAAGGACACCCTGGTTCTCCACAGCCTCGGGCAATGTGGTTTATGCGATGAATCAGATGCTCGTTCAGTCAAAGGACAGTTCTATCCTGATTGCTCCCGCCGTCCCCCTGAACTGGAAAGACTTTTCATTCAGGTTGGCCTGCTACGGAAACCTGACCGCTGAGGTAAAGGTTGAAAAGGGACAAATGACGAAACTGATGCTCATACCGGGGAACAGCAAAGTAGAGACCACCAGAACAATCTTTGTCCCCGAACAGTACCTGAATCAAAAAACAGTGAAAAAAATGAAATACCCGGTATCGGTCGAAAACGGCACATACAGGCTGGATGTCCGTTTTACCGGGGAAACCGATATAATGAAATGAGCATGTGTAACGATACACAAACTGCGATGATTATACGTTACATGCGAATTCCCCGCCTGCCGCCTGCCTACCGGCAGGCAGGCGGCAGGCAGGCATCTGTTTCAACAAAATGCATTAAATGAACCAAATATCAAAAACAGATGAAATTGTAACAATCTGTTTTTTTTTGACAAACAGAACCTCCTGAATGATAACCGGAAACAGGTTAAATAAGTCTCCTTATCATCTTGTAATCGATGTAATATATTATCCTTACTGATAAACTGTTCAGGATCATATAAGAAAACACATTTTCTAAATTTTTGAAGTAATTCTTTTTCGTTTCGCGGTCAAACCGGGAATAATAATTCTTCCATACAAACCTCACCTCACTGCCTGGTAAAAATTGCCAAAAATAGGTAATATCACTGTTGAAGTGGTTCACATTGGCGTTGTATTCACCTGGCAGCCGGACATCACATAAGCCACCATTTTCGCGGAGCAGGTAAAAGGATTTGTAGCCAACGTTCGACCAGTAATGCCTTAAACGGATGTTCAGAGCACTTTTGTTTGAAAAGGAATATTTTACGGATACAACATTTTCAGAATATACCATATTCCGTCTCCCAAAATATATAGAGTCTGCATTGAATGTGCGGGTCACATATCCGATTGCCTTCCGGGGAGTGTTCAGGTTCGAAATAACCCCCAAAGAAAGACGGTCGCTTACCCGGAATTGTGGCTGAACCATCAGGTTAGCACCCTGTTTTCCATATTGCGAGGCTTTCATAAATCCCCCGGATACCCTGAATGCCAGTCTTTTTCTAAAATCCGAGGAATATTCGGCGCCGGCCATAACAGCTGCAGGTTCCATAAATTTCCATCCCTCGGTTCGTGGCTCAAAGTGATCAAACTTTTTGAATGGCGAACCCGTGAAATTAACCCTCAGATAATCTAACCCAGGAAAAAGCAGCTTCATGAATCCCGAAATTTCGAACCTGCTGTAAGAAAATGGATTATACAGGTTTTCCAGATAAAAGTCCAGTTCACCGGTAACTTCATTGGTACGCTTTGAAGGTGCATATCGAAAATACTGCAACCTTAACATATTCATAACCAAATTATTATATTCAAGGTAACCGAAATCACGCGGATTGTAGGTATTGCTTAAAATTTTGTTTTCGAATGAATACCGGATTACCCCCGTTAATTTTGAAAGCTGCAGGTCGATGCGGTGACCAAACTGATGAACATCATTTATCCGGTTCTGATTATGATGATAACTCATAAACGCTTTGCTAAAAAGCGCATGGTGTTTGAACCTGTACTTAAAGTCAAATCCCGAAACATTGGCCATGTATTTGGTTTCCGGGACCAAAACATTGCTGTTTACCCAGGAGAGAAACGACTCTTTGCCAATATCCCTGTTCACAACCAGTAGATTGTAATTGCTAACATCCTGGGTGGTTATATTCCTTGAGAGTCCGGTGATTGTATCCTGCACCAATGCTTCCTGTTTGCGGGTGATAGCGTTGAGCAATCCGAATCCCCAGCCCGACGAACTGTGCCCCGAAATCTTTGAGGCATTGAACAGATTCGTTTCAAGCGGATTCTGAAGGATTACTTCATGGTGGGTCATACGGAACTGAACACTGTCATGGTTCATGGGGATTCCGCCGATCCGTCGAGAATAAAAAATGTCGCCCCTGTTGAACAATTCCCTCCCTTCCGTAAAAAACTGCCGTTTTTCGTCGTACTTAGTTTCAACCACACTCAGGTTGAGAACATGATCATCTCCCCTGATTTGACCGAAATCAGGTATAAGCATCATATCCAGTGTATAACTTTCATTTAGCCCGTATTTAATATCCATTCCCCCTTTGAACGACATTTTTTTCCTGTTATAATAAGCAGTCGCATACGGCATCAAAGAGAGCCTGACAGGAGGGTTCAGATTTGCCAGGCCATGCAGCTCTCCTGCCTGGTTCAGCCACCCTTTTTTATTTCTATCAACAAAGTTCCAGGTGATTCCTTCCCCCCTTCGTTTAATCAATCTGTAAAAATTGATTTCCCATAACTGGACTTCTTTGGATGGGAACCGGATGGCAGAAAAAGGGATCTCCATCTCGGCGATCCAGCCATTGCGGTTGATTGCCACTTCGCTTTTCCATACTGCGTCCCAGCTTTTAAACATGGAATCGAGTGAATTTTTAGAGTCCATCTGGACACCTGCCGCCGAGACCATGAATTCCACGTTGTGCAATCCGTTATTGTCGGGATTCATTTCCAGGGAAAAAAGATCGGCATTGGCTTCATTGCCCGAATCCCGCTCGCCCAGTTCCCTGAAAATCGAGTCGGGAGAGCTGTCATAGAGAATTGCCAAAACATAGATCGCCTCATTGTCATACAACATTCTTACTTCTGTTCTTTGCGAAGGTTCCCCTCCGTTGACAGGGCTGTACTGGATAAAATCAGTGATAGGCACAGCCAGCTCCCATACTTTGTCACCCGGATTTGCATCAATTCTTGGCGCTTCAGTGATTCTGACAATGGTCA
>CAYNBE010000098.1:11164-13097 GCA_964395045.1 uncultured Prolixibacteraceae bacterium
TCCTGAGCGGGTGCGAAGACCCCCACATACTGAACAAAATAAGAAAGCATAACCACAAGACTTTATTTTTCATTTTCCAGGAAGTTCATACAAATTCAGCAACAAGTCCTGATTTCTGAAGGCATCTTATGCACGGGCCGAGACGGTCAATCAGCAACCCGACACCCTGTCACTCTGATTATCTGCCCTTGACGATCTTTCGCACAACAACCTCACCGTCTTCTCCGGTAATTTTCAAAATATATAATCCATGCTGCAGATTGGAAAGATTCATTTTGACTGTGTTATAATCAGGGTGAACCAGTTGTGAGAAAACCCTGACTCCCCTGCTGTCGTACAGAGCAAGCGACACATCCGTACCTGAAAACGAAAGGTAAACTTTTAGTACCCCGGCGAAGGGATTTGGAAAAGCCGAGACATTTTCATCTGAAAGTTTATTATCAACTCCCGATGGAAGCAACCATTGACGGTCCATCCATGACAACCGGCCCGTCAGCCAGTCTTTCAAATACTGGACCTCTGCAGAGTAAGTATTTCTAACCACAGGATTAGGCCAGATGTAGGTACCCAGAATAGGCCACCTGGCGAAATTCCGGTCAATGGCATCTCCAAGATACAAAATCTGTTCATCAATGTATTTAAAAATGGAATCGTTGCTCAGGATTTCCTTTCTCAGAAAAGTCCACCTTTTTTTTACTGCCATCACATACTCCGGGTCTTCCATCAACCTGGCCCACCAATGGAGGCAATTTCGCGGTTCCGGTCCGATCTTGTTATAATCCCAGGCATCAATAGCCAGATTCTCAGGACTATAATTCACATTTCCGTAACCAAGGTCGAAATCCCATAATGGTCCTGCTTTGAGCTTGCCTCCTTCCGAATCTCTGTCTTTATGAAAATATGCACTGAACCTGTAAGCATCAACATTGTTGGGAATTTCGTTCATGATTTGAAAATCGATAAACGAAGGAACGTCGATATATTTGGAATAACCGGTGGAAGGATGAGCAAAGAAAACTCCGTTGATTGTGTTTTCAATTGTTTTGATATAGTTCTTTGTCCAGGTTTTCTGTTCACCTGCCATATCCTCAGGTTTGGGATAAACCCATGTCCAGGGATGCACTCTCGTGTTTTTATAGGGTACATCAGGAACATTGTTGAAATATTCCGAAGAAGCAAGCCCAGTTGTTTTATCTACTTTCAGGATGTAACCACCGGTCACTCTGTCACCTGATTTATCATCAGGACTCATTTTGGTAATATTCACCCTGTTCTTATCCCTTTTTATCTTTTCGGTCAGTTGATAAATGCCGATATACGATCCGTTGAGATACACTTCACAAAAACGGAAACGGGGCTGCCAACTGCCAAGTCTAGCACCCAAATGATACGTCAGGGCATTCCGTAAAAGTGTTTTGTCACTGTACGGTGCATGAAGTATCCAATCCGATTCGGCAGGCATTCCAAGAAGGCTCACTTTTAAGTCCTCTCCCTTCTGGTCACGGGTTTCAATTCCATAGCTTTTTTTGGGAAATGACTGCGACGATTGTCCGTGGATTTCAATTCCCATCCAACCGTCGTACTGATTGCCCGGATCAGTGGTATGATTGATTTTTCCTTTGCCGTTGTCAATTACTTTGAGACCTGCCATTATTTTAGGTTCATTTTTGATCGTTTGCCCGTATGTATCAATCAGAATCAGGGGCAGATGACTCCGTCCGTCATCCGCGAAACTTGACCGCGAAAATTCAGAGAGAAGGATAAAACCAATCCATACAAAAAGAAATCTGTACATCCGGCAGGTTCTTCACATAATGCTTATTGCACAAATATACGTTTTTGACCCAATTCCTGAAAGGAAATTCCGGTTTTATAAGATTCTCAAGTTTCGCATTTGTTTTTAGTTTCTCAAGGTCAATAAGTTATAATTATC
>CAYNBE010000099.1:0-12968 GCA_964395045.1 uncultured Prolixibacteraceae bacterium
AACGGTTTATTAATCCAAAACGAAGTTCGCCCCCTGATTTCGACATTGATTTTTCATGGAAGGACCGGGATGAAGTGCAGGATTATATTTTTAAAAGATACGGATCGAAATTCACAGCTTTGCTTGGTACCATCAACACGTTCCAGGGAAGGTCCACCCTGCGGGAACTGGGCAAGGTTTACGGTTTACCGGCAAATGAGATTGATATGCTGGTAAATGAACCGGAGAATAACCTGAATGAAAACGAGCTGACCCGCAGGATATTCAGGATCGGCACCATGATGGACAATTTCCCGAATAACCGCAGCATTCATGCCGGAGGAATTCTGATTTCGGAAAAACCTATCAATTATTACACAGCCCTCGACATGCCTCCCAAAGGATTTCAGACCACCCAATGGGACATGTATGTAGCTGAATCGATCGGGTTTGAAAAAATCGATATTCTCAGCCAGCGGGGTATCGGGCATATACAGGAGAGTGTGGAAATCATCCGGCGTAACCGGAACCAGAAAATCGACATTCACCAGGTACAGGACTTCAAAACAAACGAACGGGTAAAAATGCAACTGAAAGCGGGGGAGACCATCGGATGTTTTTATATCGAGAGCCCGGCCATGAGAGGACTGGTGAAGAAAGTTCGGTGCGACAACTACATTACACTGGTGGCCGCCAGTTCGATCATCCGTCCCGGGGTTGCAAAAAGCGGGATGATGCGGGAATATATTCAGCGTTTTCATCACCCCGAAAAGATCACTTACCTGCACCCTGTGATGGAAGAACAATTGGGGGAGACATTCGGGGTAATGGTGTATCAGGAAGACGTACTGAAGGTTTGCCATCATTTTGCGGGGCTCGACCTGGGGGATGCCGATGTACTCAGGCGTGCCATGAGCGGAAAATACCGGTCAAGGTCTGAATTTAAGAAGATCGTCGAGAAGTTCCATGAGAATTGCAACCTGAGAGGGTATCCGAAAAAACTGACAGCCGAAGTATGGCGGCAGATCGAGAGTTTTGCCGGTTATTCATTCTCCAAGGCCCATTCGGCATCGTATGCGGTAGAGAGCTTCCAGAGCCTTTATCTCAAAGCCCATTTCCCACTTGAATTCATGGTCGCCGTGATGAACAATTTCGGGGGATTCTACCAGACCTGGGTATATGTAAACGAGGCAAAGCGCTGCGGGGCAAAGATCGAACTCCCCTGCGTCAACCACAGCGAAATGCTCAATACCATTGAAGGGGAGACCATTTATCTCGGATTTGTGCTGTTGAACGGACTGGAAGAAAAAACCGGGAATATGATTGTAGAAGAACGGCGACGATCCGGAATCTTCGGTTCACTCGATGATTTTATCTGCCGTGTTCCGCTCCGGAAAGAACAAATCACCCTTTTAATCAGGATCGGAGCACTCCGGTTTACCGGAAAATCCAAGGCAAGGTTATTATGGGAGGTGCAGTTGCTCCTGACCAATAAAAGATCCGTTCATATTCATTCACAGCTTTTTACGCAACAGCGTAAACCTTTTTCCCTTCCGGCATTTGAAGAAAAACCACTTGAAGCGGTTTACGATGAAATTGAGCTGCTCGGATTTCCGGTGACACTTACTTTCTTCGAACTGCTTCAAACCCGCTGGCGGGGAAGTGTCAGCGCCGGAAATCTGACCAGATATGTCGGGGATACAGTCAAAATGCTTGGATTGCTGGTTACCATCAAATATGTCCGCACAAGCAAGGCGGAAGTGATGCATTTCGGGTGTTTTCTTGACGAATACGGAGAATTCTTTGATACGGTACATTTTCCCAATTCTCTCCGTGAATATCCCTTTAAAGGAAAGGGGGTTTATCTTCTGATGGGAAAAGTAACCTCCGAATTCGGACATCCTGCGGTTGAAATTGTGAAGATGGCCAAAATGCCGTTGCAGTCAAACCCGAAAGAAGTCTGATAATGATAAGAGCAAGAAGGTGAGTCAACGGCATACCAGTGAATCAATAATTGCTCTTGTGGTTGCGATTCAGATGTTTCAGTTGCTTTGCTCCTTCGATATGACAAAGCGCTGTTGTGCGATGGTAAGCAAGGCCGGGTTGCCCGCAACCATTTGTTATTACAGAAAATTATCCAAACAATTTTCTGATCCTTTCCATCGCTTCAACGACATTTTCGTAATTGGCAAAAGCTGAAAAGCGGAAATAGCCTTCTCCTGAAGGTCCGAATCCGGACCCCGGGGTTCCCACTACGTTTGCTTCATGAAGGAGCAGATCAAAAAACTCCCATGATTTCATTTCATCTTTCGTTCTTGTCCAGATATAAGGGCCGTTTTCTCCGCCGTAAACCTCAAAGCCGCTATTTCTCAGGCTTTCTTTCATGTAATCGGCATTACGCATATAGTAATCGATAACAGCCCGGGTTTCTTTTTTCCCTGTTTCAGAGTAAACAGCTGCGGCAGCTTTTTGCACAGGGTAGGATACTCCGTTGAACTTGGTGGTATGTCTCCGGTTCCAGAGTTTTTTTATCTGGACCGAATTGTTGTGGCTGTCAGTTCCAGTCAGTCCCGACGGGATTACTGTATACGCCAGCCGGGTTCCTGTAAATCCTGCTGTTTTTGACAGACTCCGGAATTCAATGGCAACATCTTTCGCTCCTTCGATCTCAAAGATGGAATGAGGAATGCTATTGTCCCTGATAAAAGCTTCATAGGCTGCATCAAAAAGAATGATGCTCCTATGTTCTCTGGCATAGTCAACCCATATTTGGAGTTCCTCCCTGGTAGCTACGGCACCGGTAGGATTGTTCGGGAAACAAAGGAAAATCAGGTCGGGCACTTCGCTGGGGAGTTGCGGGATAAAACGGGTTTCAGCAGTACAAGGCATGTAGATGATCCCGTCGTAGTAGCCGCTTTCTCTGATATTCCCTGTCTTGCCCGACATGACCGTTGTATCGGCATAAACCGGATAAACCGGATCACAAATGGCGATTCTCGATTCATTCCCGAATATCTCCTGAATATTTCCTGTGTCGCATTTGGAACCATCGGAGATGAAGATATCATCGGCTGAAATATCGGCACCTCTCTTCTGATAAGCTTCTTTGGCAATGGTTTCCCTCAGAAAGGCATATCCCTGCTCCGGGCCATATCCTTTAAAGGTTTCAATATGAGCCATTTCATCTACTCCCTCGTGAAAAGCAGTGATTACCGACGGTACCAGGGGCCTTGTGACATCCCCGATTCCCATCCTGATCACTTTTTTCCCGGGGTTTAATCGTTCATATTCATTTACCCGTCTGCCTATTTCCGGGAATAGATATCCCGCTGCAAGTTTTAAGTAATTTTCATTGACCTTGGCCATCTGTTTTCCAGTTTTTAAGTTTGAACAAAAGTAAAAAAATAGTGGTTACTCCCCGGTTCATTTGTTGTTGAAATCAGTCTGTTCCAGGCATCAGAAAGTTATTGTCCTATACTTTCAGGAATGATTAGCGACATGACCAGGTTTCAGCGGAGGAGAGCTTATTTTGCCGGGTAATTCATTATCAGAAAGAATAGTGGTTTCGGAAACCGGTTGTGATACAGAGGGAAACAGATGAACTTTCCCGGAAAGTTTGCCTGCGATAACAAAGCTTTCTGTAAGAATTCCCGTGGGAAAGGGCGACAGAGATTGCCAAAGTATGGATGAGAAGCAATAACTTTACAGTTATTTAATATATAATTAACAAAGTCAATCAATTACGTAAATGAAACACTTACAGGCAGGAAAGAAATACCCAATTTTTACTTTTGTAATAAATAATCATCCGTAGATGGCAGGCAAGACATTACCATTCAGCAGGGAACAACTTGAAAAAATATCGGAAAGGTTTCCCACACCTTTTCATATTTATGATGAAAAGGGCATCAGGGAGTTTGCACGCCGGTTTACCGGAACTTTTTCATGGAATCATGGATTCATGGAATATTTTGCCATTAAGGCTGCCCCGAACCCTTATCTGATGAAGATATTGAGGAGCGAAGGTTTCGGGATTGACTGCAGTTCCTTAGCAGAGTTACACCTGGCTGAACGGTTGGGCATGAGGGGGGATGAAATTATGTTCACCTCGAACGATACCCCTGCGGAAGAATATCTAAAAGCAAGGGAACTGAATGCCATTATCAACCTGGATGATATTTCACATATTGATTACCTTGAAAAACATGCAGGATTGCCTGAGACCCTCTGCTTCAGGTACAATCCCGGGAATCTGAAGGAAGGTAATGTTATCATCGGGCATCCCGAGGAAGCAAAATATGGTCTTACCCGTTCGCAGATGTTCGAAGCATACCGGATTGCCAAATTAAAAGGAGTGAAACGTTTCGGTATTCACACTATGGTCGCATCGAATGAACTGGATCCTGACTATTTCATTGAAACCGCACAGATTCTTTTCACCCTTATTTCGGAGATATCGGAATCGCTTAATATCCATATTGATTTTGCCAATCTGGGAGGAGGCATCGGAATTCCCTATAAACCGGATCAGAAACCGGTCGACCTGGAAACCATGAGCCGGGGAATTCGTGACGTATACGAAAATATTATCGTCGCCAAAAAGCTTCATCCCCTGCGGCTTAATTTTGAGTCGGGCAGAGCTGTCACAGGGCCTTATGGCTACCTGGTTTCAAGAGTTCTTCATATCAAGGACACATACCGGAAATTTGCCGGATTGGATGCATGTATGGTAAACCTGATGAGGCCTGCCATTTATGGGGCATATCATCACATTACCGTTCCGGGCAAAGAAGATCAGGTTTCTGTCATCGCCTACGATGTAACCGGATCGTTATGTGAAAACAACGATAAATTCGCCATTGCCCGTCAGCTTCCGGTTCTGGAGCCCGGTGACCTGGTCGTTATCCATGACACCGGTGCACATGGACATGCAATGGGCTTCAACTACAACGGCAAACTGAGATCTGCTGAACTTTTACTCAGAGAGAACGGGGATGTGACTGAAATCAGAAGGGCCGAAACCATTGACGACTATTTTGCAACCCTCGATTTCGCCGGACTTTCAGCTTTTCAGGTTTAGGTAAATCCTCTGAATCGTTTCAGAATTGTAACTTGAAATGAAAAACATGAAAATCGGGTTTGACGCGAAGAGGGCATTTTTAAACAAGGCTGGTCTGGGCACTTATAGTCGGAATACCTTGGTTGCCCTTCAGAAATATTATCCTCAGAATCAATATATCCTCTATACTCCTTCTTTCAGGACCGATTTGTTCAAGGAATATATGTTCTTTGATATTATCACCCCGGAAAATTTAATTGCAAAAGCTTTCAGTCCGGTTTGGAGGACATTTTTTCTGAACCGGAGCATCCAGAAATCAGCCCCCGATATTTTTCACGGTCTGAGCAATGAATTGCCTGCAGGGATACACCGAAATGGCATCCCTGCTGTTGTAACGATTCACGACCTGATTTTCATGAATTTCCCCGGTTTTTATAAATCAGTTGACCGAAGAATTTATTATGAAAAAGTGAAATACGCCTGCAAAGCGGCTAAACGGATTATTGCGATCAGCAAGCAGACCCGGAGCGACCTCATTCATCATCTCGGTGTCGACCCTGCTAAGGTAGATGTCATTTACCAAAGTATTTCGGAACGTTTTTTCCTGAACCATTACGTGGAAGATGCTGATGAGGTTCTGGCCCGTTACCGTTTACCCAAAGAGTTTATTCTAACGGTAGGTACTATTGAACACCGGAAAAATCAGCTGAAGGTCATTGAGGCACTACACCGGTCACATATCGATATCCCATACGTGATCGTAGGACGATCAACACCCTATGCCGATGATATAAGGAGATACATTGCGGAAAACAACCTGAAGAACAAGGTCTTTATTCTTAACAGTGTTCCGGATTTCGACCTTCCTGCCATTTACCAACAGGCTCTTTGCCTGGTTTATCTGAGTCACTACGAGGGATTTGGACTACCCGTTATTGAAGCCATGGCTTGTGGTTGTCCTGTGATCACTTCATCGGTGTCTTCTCTTCCGGAGATAGGAGGAGATGCAGCCTTGTACTGCAATCCGGACGATGAGGAAGGAATCGGGAACCTGATCGGGAAAGTGACCCAAAACCCATTGTTAAGAAAAGAGATGACTGACAAGGGGAAAGTCCAGGCTCGCAGGTTTCATCCTGAAAGCAGGATTGAACTTCTGATGTCGTTTTACAGGAAAGTTGCCGGGAATGAATGACGACTTGATAAACGCCCTGGCGATCCTGCAGAAAGGGGGGATCATTCTTTATCCGACCGATACAATCTGGGGGCTTGGGTGCGATGCTACTAACAACGATGCTGTTCAGCGGCTTTATGACCTGAAAGGCCGTACTGAATCTAAGCACATGCTGATTCTGATGGAAAATCCTGCGTTGCTTGACAGGTATGTCACTGAAGTGCCTGAAATCGCATGGGATTTGATTGGGATTTCGACTACTCCCCTAACCATCATTTATCCAGGGGCCAAAAACCTGGCTGAAAAACTGATTGCACAGGACGGGAGCATCGGAATTCGTTTCACCAGTGAAAAATTCAGCAGTGAACTGATCCGCAGGTTCAGAAAACCAGTTGTCTCTACTTCGGCCAATTTTAGCGGAAAACCTTCCCCATCTGTTTTCAGTGAGATTGATAAACAAATTGTGAAAGCTGCCGATTATGTTGTGAAATACCGTCAGGAGGAGACCATCCCTTCAAAACCATCGGGAATAATCCGATTGGGTCCCGGAGGTCGGGTGGAAATTATCAGGAAATAAAAAACCGGATAGCCAGGACAGGCTACCCGGTTTTTTTGAGAGATAACGTTACTTTTTGGCAAGCAGGTCACGGATCTCTGTCAGCAGTGTTTCTTCTTTGGTTGGTACCGGGGGTGGGGCAGGAACCGCCGCTTCTTTCTTTTTCAGCGAATTCAATGCTTTGATTGCCAGGAAAATAACCACTGCAACAATCAGAAAATCAATGAGGGTATTAATCCATGCCCCGTAGTTCAGGGTTACGGCAGGGATATCTTGTTGGGCCGCTTTCAGGGTAATCTTCAGGTTACTGAAATCTACGCCACCCAAAAGCAAACCGATCGGGGGCATGATCACATCGTTTACCAGAGAAGTGACAATTTTCCCGAATGCACCACCGATGATAACGGCAACAGCCAGATCCACCATGTTGCCCTTTACGGCAAACTCTTTAAATTCCTTTAACATTCCCATAATGTCAGATTTTAATATAGTATTTGGTTTTTTCAACCTTTAAATCTAACTCAATTAGATTAAATTTCAAAAGGAATGTTCATTATTTTTCACTGTCCGATCTCAATGACTTTTCCGGAACCTGCAATGGAAGACTCAATATTGGGATTTCCCGTATAATACAGGTTTCCTGATCCGGCAATCCGGACCCTGATATCGCCGTTTGACCGGATGTTGCAATCGCCCGAACCGGTGATGTTGACCTTGACATTTTGCGCTTCAAAGTTCTCTGCCCGGATATTACCGGAACCTGCAATGTTCCCGTTGAAATCCCTGGCAGCCTTTTCACCTTCCATGTGAATATTTCCTGATCCTGCAATCGAAACTTTCACCCTTTCGGATAAGAGGTTCCCGAGCCTGATATTTCCACTGCCACTGACGTTTAAATCCATGATCCGGGTGGCAATATCGTTTTCTCCGATTATATCACCTGAACCTGAAACATTCAGAGCGGTGATTTCGGGGATGGTAACCCGGATGATTACATCTCTCTTCTTTGAAGGTTTCCGGAAATAGTTTCTGGCAGGATACCTGATGACCAACGCCCTGTCCCTGATCTCTGTAATAATTTCATCCAGGTCCGAAGGGGGTGCATCAATCTCTACCTTTTGAACAGGACCCTGTTCCACGTAAAGTGTTGCCTGGATCCGCAGGCTGATTTCAGTAAAAGCAGGAAGGGCTCTCTCCTCTGTTTCAGCCTGGGCCATCAGAATTGTAATCAATCCCGCCATCAGGGTGCAACCGATTCTTTTCATTGAACTTAATTTTAAAATTTCAAAATGAATAATTTTTATTCTCATCGGCAATTCTGAAAACCTAAATTCGTCTCAGAGCTGAAACATTCAACGCATCTTGTCTGAGGACAGACAACATAGAATTCTGGTCCAGGTTTGCCGAACTCTCATGACATATATAAAGACGATTCACTTTCTGCTATGTTACATTTGATTTGAAAAAATCGGTTTCTTTGCTGTAAAATTGATTTGACAACAATCATACTTGTATGGAATTTTATCATTCTTTGCCTGTTCAGATTAGATTCAACGATGTTGATCCTGCCCGGCATGTAAACAATTCCGTGTACCAGGAATTCTTTGATCTGGGAAGGATGACCTATTTGGGAGATATTCTCGGTCCGGAAATGGATTTTGACGGGCTTTCCCTGATCATTGCGCATTATTCGGTCGATTTTTATAAACCTGTTTTTTTGTATGATCAGGTCAGTGTTGTCACGAAAGTGGTTTCGTTTGGCACCAAAAGCCTTGAAATGGTTCAGCAACTAATTGACAGCGAACCATCTGCACCCAGGGTTGTTTCTTCTACCGTTCTTGTATGTTATGATTACAGGAACCATGTTTCAGGTATTCTGCCTGATGAATGGAAATACCGGATAAACCAGTTTGAACATGGTGAAGTATCTTGGAAAAACGGTCGATAACTCCCTGTTCACCATAGTCCTCCCGGCAACCTGAGGGTCAGAATTTTCAGACGATGGTCGGAACGGACCATCAAATCGGGATGAAAAGGAACAAGCAAGGTGGTTTTTCCCCTTTCCACGGTCAGCACTACATTCCCGGAGTAGTTGGACTCTGAAATGATCCGTCCGATCACTCCCTTCTGAATGTCTTCCAGGACATATCCGGACCAATCGCCCGGAAGTTGCTCCCTGGAAGGGGGTTGAGCCAATGTTTTCCCGATCATGACTTTCATCCCGCACAGTTTTCTTGCAGATTCTTCATCAAGTACCCATAAGAGATCCACCAGAGCTTTCCCGGGGCCAATCAGGCTGATGCCGTCTTCACAAACGAACCAGGGAACAGGGAAGCCGTCAATTTCGGTCATAAGTACCCGGGCTTTGATAATCGATGATTCCCAGACCGGATCAAAGCTGAGAAGAATTGTTCCGGAAAATTTGTATGGTTTCAGGAATTCACCGATTGGGATACAATCGTCACGTGTCAGTCTTTTCATTTGCTTTTCGAATATTCGTAAAAGAAGAATCTCCAGGTTGCATTAACAGTTGAAAGTAGCACAAAAAAACCACCCCGGCAAGAGGTGGTTCTTTTATAGTCATTATTAAAGCATAACCTTTCAGGACTCAGTTCCGGTGCTTGAAGGGGAGGCTTGTTCCGACTGTTCCATCACTTCAGAAGCTTTTGCTGCCGCAGCTTCTTTAGCCAGGGCAGCATTTTTGGCTGCCTGTGCAGCTGCCCTCGCTTCACTGATTTTTGTTTCAGATTCAAGAACCTTTTTTCGGATTTTCTCGGCCTCTCCTGAAAGCCGGTCTTTTTTTGCCTGAATCTTTGACTCTTTATCAGTTAGCCAAACATTAAATCTTCTTTCAGCTTCTTCCTCATCGAATGAACCTTTTTTTACTCCACCTTTGAGGTGTTTTTTATAGAGCACACCTTTGTACGATAAAATAGCACGTACGGTGTCGGTAGGTTGTGCGCCTTTTTCAAGCCAGTCAAGTGCCTTGTCAAATTCGAGATCTATGGTAGCAGGATTCGTATTGGGATTGTACGATCCAATCCTTTCAATGTACCTGCCATCCCGTGGCGCCCTGCTATTTGCCACTACAATGTGATAGTAGGCAAACTTTTTGCGGCCAAACCGCGCTAAACGCATTTTTACTGCCATAATATTCCCGTAAATATTTTTAATTGCGGCGCAAAGGTAATGTTTTTTTTGAAGGATCAATCGTCAGACATGCTTTGGATCATTCATTCAGACAAATGTTTTAATCTCGAAAAGATTTCTGCTTTCTCAATCAGTTGACCTTGATCATTCTGCCAGTATAACCGGTTAACTGATCACCGTCACTTTCCAGTGGATTCCGGATTTTTGTCATTGCCTGACGCAACCTTTTACCTTTTTCTTCATCATATTCCCGGAATCGGATTGAAAGAAATTTTTTGTTGAATTAATTTGGAAAGGAGGAATACAATGAAATTCATTCGGATTTTTGCCTTCATGTTGATTTTTTTTGCAGGATGCACATTTGATGATTATTGGTACAATGAGTGGGAAGGGCACGAACGAAAAGCAGGAGAGGTGATCTTTTCGGGTTCCCCGGAAGTAGATGGTTGTGGTTGGCTGATCCGCATCAAGGATCGGCTCTATCATCCTGTTAATCTTCAAGATAAATTCAAAAAAGACAACCTGCCGGTAATAGTCGAATTTATGAAAACAGGAAAAATATACCGGTGTGGGCTAGGAGGTACCCCCTATACTTCCATTCGCATATTCGATATCGATACATTGAAAACCACGAAAGAGGTGGGCATTTTACATGAATATCAGTACGACAAGCTTAAGATGGATAGGTTCAGGCTTGATTCAGCATATATCGAAGGCGATACCATCCGTTTGAAAGTCAGTTACGGAGGAGGATGCCGTTTACATGAATTCAATCTTTGGAAACTTCCCTCCCAGCCCGGAACAAACCAGAAAATCGAACTTCTCCTTGACCATGATTCCAATGGCGATATATGCGAAGCATGGATTACCGAATGGCTTAAATTCAGTCTGAAACCCATCCGTGTGCCGGGGAAAAATTCTGTTACGGTTTTATTGAGAGGTTCCCCTGAGATGTCGGCATATTTCGGTGAATATACTTATCGCTATTGAGAATTCTGATTTGCCGGGTTGATAATTCGGACCAGGAGGTTGCCATTCCCGGAAGATCACTAATTTTACTGCATGATTAGCCAATTGAAAACAGGAAGCAATATGAAACGCAACAAAGAAAGCAAAGGTTCGCAGCGTTCTGGTAAAATACCCCGGACAAGGTCGTTTATTAAAATGAACAGCGTAACGGAAGTACTGGCCATCATCGTTATAACATTCATGTTTGTATCGTGCTTAAAGGAAGAAGATTATGAAGGGTTCGGAGATGCCTATTTTGTAGTTGAGAAGGTGGAACAGGATACGCTGAAGGGATTGGTGCTTCATGCCTTTTCCTATTCGGAATTTCTGTCGGTGACTGTAACTCTACAGGGAAATCAGGATATTCGCTATGAATTGAAGCCATATCTCGGATACAACCAGGACTTTGTTTGGAAAACACCAGCAAACCAGTTATCCACTTCGCTGCCGGCAACCGGTGATTATGTTTTCAATGCCATTTTTAACGGAGGGCAGACCAGTACATTCTATGATAAATTAACACCGGAGTATATCCTTCCACCGGTCATTGATGTTTGTGAATATGTATCAACTGTCAAAAGAGTGGATGTGGAATGGCGGGATGTTGCAAAAGCTGATGTTTATAACGTCAAACTGCTGAACATGAACGATAGTGTACTTTTCGTTTCGGAAGTCTATAACAGCAACATTACGAATTTCTCATTCGGTGAATCCACCAGGGGGTGGCAAACATCGTCTTATCCTGCAAAAGGTCAGCAAGTAAAAGTAGAGGTTGCTGCTTATCTCCTGGAACCCGGTAAATCGCTCGATGAAATCCAGGCAGTATCAAAATCGCGGAGAATCATTGTTTGGGGACAGTGAAGCTGATTTTTCCAAGAGGGTGAAATAAAGATCACAAACAGGTTTTGTCAATTGAAAAATCTGTGATTCCAGGAAAATGGTCTATGACTGACCTTTTATGCGGCCCGGATTTTTCCTGATAAAATCATTCCAATTTCTGTATTCTTTATTACCATTACCCTGTGGTTTTGACTGCTGAAGAAAGTGACAGATGGCGACAGCAACCGCATCGGTGGCATCAAGTTCTTTTGGGAGATCAGTCAGGTGGAACAGATGCTGCAGAAAAAAAGAAACCTGCTCTTTCGAAGCACGTCCCATTCCCGTGATGGATTGTTTGACCAACAGGGGAGCGTATTCAAAAACAGGAAGTGACCTGTATAATCCGGCTGCCATGATGGCTCCCTGGGCTCTCCCCAGTTTCAGCATCGATTGTACGTTTTTCCCGTAAAAAGGAGCTTCGATGGCCATCAGGTCGGGCGAGAATTCGTCAATGATTGCCAAAGTCCGTTCATGAAGGCATTTTAATCGCTGGTAATGGTCATCATATTTCCCGGGGCGAATGATCCCGAGATTGAGAATTACCGGCTTTTTCTCAACAATCCTGACCAGCCCGTATCCCGAAACATTGGTCCCGGGATCAATCCCAAGGATGGTATACCCCTTTTCTTTCATTCAGTCCCTTTTATGTTTTTGCATATATAAAATTCCAGCAACAATCAGTACCAGACCTGCCACGGTCGTCAGATGCACATTTTCTTTCAGGACGACAGATATGAGCACCAGCGATATAAACGGAGATGCATAGACCAAGGTTCCAGTCACTGCGGTATTCGAAGAAATTTGCATGGCTTTCATCCAAAGGATGTAGGTAATCCCTGCTTCAAACAACCCTACATAAATAGCTGACCAAAGCGAAATTCCACTGTGAATGTGGAAATCGGATACCACCGGGACAATCGTGAGCAGGTATAAAAATCCGAAAAGGAAATTCAGAAAAAGTTTTACTGCTTCGGGTCTGGAGTCCTTTACGTTGAAAATCCAGTAAAGAGCCCAGAAGAATGAACTGAACAATGCAAGAACGGCTCCGGGAATGCTTGTATTTTTAAATCCGGCGATCCCTCCCTGCAAAGACAGGATGCATATTCCTGCAAAACTGATTCCCATGGCAACAAACTTCCACCAGGTAATTTTCTGTTTCAACAAAG